>DATAPF010000226.1:0-23290 GCA_036265355.1 Kofleriaceae bacterium
CGCTGGCGGCCACCGCGAGCACGCTCTGGAAGAAGTTGGTCCCGACCGACGGGGTGTTCGTCGCCCAGGCGCTGCCGTTCCAGTGCCGCACGCCGGCGTTCTCCCCGGCCACCCACACGTCGCTCGAGCTGGTCCCCGAGACCGACAGCAGCGGTGACGTGAAGCTGGTCACGGTCGAGAACGACGAGCCGTTCCAGTGCACCACGGCGCTCGAGCCGGTGAACCAGACATCGGTCGAGCTCGCCGCCCACCCCGACTCGAGGTCGGTCGTCGTCCCGCTGACCGACGACCACGAGGTCCCGTTGAAGTGCACCACCGTCCCGACCCCGCCGGAAGCCACGCCGCACGCCCACACGTCCGAGGAGCTCAACCCCCACACGCCGCGCAGGTTGTTGGTGGTCGGGCTGGTCATCGTGGTCCACGTGCCGCTGACCCGCCGCAGGATCACCCCGCCATCGCCGACCGCGAACACATCGTCCGCGCTGGCCGCCCACACGCCGTGCAGCCGGGCCGTGGTCGGCGAGGTCTCCTGGCACCAGGTCGGGCAACTAATCGCCGCTATTGACTCGGACTCTTCGAAACCTCCAGAGTCCAGTTCGGTAGTCGCGCAGCTCATGAGGAATACCAGCCAGAGATACTTCATCGCATTGCCGCGAAGCATGCGACGGGCCAAGTTCTGCGGTTCTCAACAAACCAAGATCATTCACTGAGCCGTGAGCCCACTCTGGTACAACCCGGCGTGTCAGTGCACCTCCGGAGGTCCAGGGGGGGAATGTCGGTTGGCACTGAACACCTGTTTGATGCCGTCTCGCTCGCTGACACACCCGTGCCGCCAGAACCACGATGCCAGGCCGCGGGGTCGTGATTGGCCAGCTGATCCGAATTCCCACGTCTACGTGATGCGTTTGGCGCGGCCAAGTCCGAGTATCTTATCGGATCAAGGGCGGAGCGGCCCTGGCACAGCGCGGCATCGACCTGGCGCGCGAGCTCGCGGCCCTCGGCGATCGCCCACATGATCAGCGATGCGCCGCGGTGGGCGTCGCCGGCGCAGTACACGCCGGAGGCGCTGGTCGCGTAGCCGGCGTCGACCGCGATGTTGCCGCGGGCGTCGAGCGCGACGCCGACCGGCGGCTGCCGCGAGAACCCCCTTGATTCACTGGATTTTATCGAACTGCAGGTGCTGCAGCCCGACCGCGGCGATCACCGAGCGGGCGGCTCCTCGAGCGCGGTCAGCAGGATCGGCTTTCCCCACTCCGGCGCGGTCGCGAGCTCGCAGTGATGCAGGATTCGCCCTCGCTCCATGTGCAGGATCAGCTCCGGCGCCGGGGCAGTCCCGGCGGCGGGGTCGGCGTCGGCGCTGTTGTCGTAGACACGCAGCGAGGCGAGCCCGTGCAAGAGCTCGAGCAGGTTGTGCCGGCTTGCGTCATAGCGCCGCCGGACCTGGTGCTCGGGGATGTCATGGCCGCCGCGCGACACGCGCGCCCTCACGCGCGCGAGGTGCAGCTCCGGGCTCGCCAGGGCCACGTACCACATGTGCACGTCGATCCCGTCCTCGATCGCGTCGGCGAGCAACCTCGTCAAGGTCCTGCCGCCGAGCGTGGTCTCGAACGCGAAGTTGCCGCGCTCCGCGATCGCCCGCTCCAGCAGCCGCTTGCCTTCGAGCCAGGCGGCGCTGTTGGCCTCCGCGATCGAGGCCCCCGGGTTGGCCTCGGCGATCTGCCGCGCCGCCTCGTCGGGGTTGAAGTAGTCACCGCCGGCAGCCCGGATCATGGTGCCGCCGATGCTGCTCTTTCCGGCACCGTTGGTGCCGGCGAGCATGTAGAGGCTCATCGCTTGCGCGCAGCCTTCACCGCCGCCGCGCCGAGCTGCTTCGGCGATGCGCCGAACGCGCTGTCCAGCGCCTTGTCGAAGCCGGGTCGCTGCATGCGCGCGTACTTCGCGTCGAACTCACGCGCGAGCGTGTCCAGCCGGCCGCGCGCAGCGATGGCCTCGAGCTCCTCGATCGACAGCAGGACCGCCTTGGGCGTGTCGTGCTTGGTGATCACGACCGCGCCGTCGCGCAGCGCGGCCTCGAGGACCTGGCCGAACTGGTTCTTGGCCTCGCTGGCTGCCACGGTCGTGTAACGCAACTTCGAGAGCACGTCGCTGGCCATGCTCCCAGCTTAGCCATCATGGCTATTTTGTCCAGAACTGTCCGATCGCTCAGGCCGGGAACGGCAGGTCCTGGCCGCGGGCGGGCAGGGCGGAGCGGCCCTGGCACAGCGCGGCATCGACCTGGCGCGCGAGCTCGCGGCCCTCGGCGATCGCCCACACGATCAGCGATGCGCCGCGGTGGGCGTCGCCGGCGCAGTACACGCCGGGGGCGCTGGTCGCGTAGCCGGCGTCGACCGCGAGGTTGCCGCGGGCGTCGAGCGCGACGCCGAGCTCGGCCGACAGCGCGCCGGCGTCGGGGCCGGTGAAGCCGAGCGCGAGGATCAGCGCGTCGACCGGGATCCGGACATCCGGACCATGCGCGCCCGGTGCATCGACGCGCTGGCCGTGGAGCGCGACCAGGCGGCCGGCCTCGCCCTCGAGGTGGGTGGTGCGGAACGCGAAGCTGCGCTCGCCGCCCTCCTCCTGCGAGCTCGAGGTGCGGAAGATGTAGGGCCAGGTCGGCCACGGGTTGCCGGTGGCGCGCGCCTGGGGCGGCGCGGGGAGCAGCTCGATCTGGGTGACCTGGGCGGCCTTCTGGCGCAGCGCGGTGCCCAGGCAGTCCGAGCCGGTGTCGCCGCCGCCGAGGATCACGACGCGCTTGCCGCGGACGTCGTGGGCGGCGGTGGTGCGCTCGTTGCCGACCACCTGGTTCTGCTCGGTCAGGTAGTCCATCGCGAGCACGACGCCGGCGAGCTCGCGGCCGGGCACGGTGAGCTCGCGGGCGCGGCCGGCGCCGATCGCGATCACCAGCGCGTCGTGCGCCGCGCGCAGCTCGCGCCAGGTCGGCTCACGGCCGATCGTGACGCCGCAGTGGAACGCGACGCCCTCGGCCTCGAGCACCGCGAGCCGGCGGTCGATGACGTGCTTCTCCATCTTGAAGTCCGGGATGCCGTAGCGCAGCAGGCCCCCGGGGCGCGCGGCGGCCTCGTACACCGCGACGGTGTGGCCGGCGCGGTTGAGCTGCGCCGCGGCGGCCAGGCCGGCCGGCCCCGAGCCGACGACCGCGACGCGCTTGCCGGTCCGCACCCGGGGCGGCTGCGGTGCGACCCAGCCCTCGGCGAACGCGCGCTCGATGATCGCCTTCTCGATCGCCTCGATCGTGACGGGCTGGCCAACAAGGGGGGTGGGGACCCCGACGGCTTCGCCGGCGGGGCGGGGGTTCCCCCCCGTGGGATCGATCGCCAGCACGCACGCGGCCTCGCACGGCGCCGGGCACAGCCGCCCGGTGAACTCGGGGAAGTTGTTGGTCGACGCCAGGCGCAGGTGGGCGTCGCGCCAGCGCTGCTTCCATACCAGATCGGCGAACTCTGGGATCAGGTTGCCGAGCGGGCAGCCCTGGTGGCAGAACGGCACGCCGCAGTCCATGCAGCGGCCGGCCTGGGGGCGGACCGCGTCGCTCTCGAGCACGCCGTGCGGCGCCTCGACCTCGCGCCAGTCGCGCAGCCGCTCGGCGACCGCGCGCTTCTTGGGCGCGAGCCGCGACCATTCGACGAATCCGGTGGGCTTGCCCATCACCGACCTCCCACGACGGCGAGCTGTCCGGGCCGCGGACGGGCCGCCGCGCGGCGGGCCTGCAGCACCCGCTTGTAGTCGGTCGGCATGACCTTGACGAACCGCGACACCAGGTGCTGCCAGTTGTCGAGCACGCGGCGGCCAAGCGGGCTCGCCGTGAACCGCACGTGGTCCTCGATCAGGCTGTTGAGCAGCCACAGCTCGCTCTCCTCGACCACCGACTCGAGCTCGACCATCTCGAGGTTGCACCGGCCACGCAGCGACCGCGCCTGATCGAACACGTAGGCGGTGCCGCCGCTCATCCCGGCCGCGAAGTTGCGGCCGACCGCGCCGAGCACGACGACCACGCCGCCGGTCATGTACTCGCAGCCGTGGTCGCCGACGCCCTCGACCACCGCGCGCGCGCCGGAGTTGCGCACCGCGAACCGCTCGCCGGCGAGCCCGCACGCGAACAGGTCGCCGGCGGTGGCGCCGTACAGCGCGACGTTGCCGACGATCACGTTGTGCTCGGGGGCGAACCGCGCGCTGGCCGGCGGGTAGACCACGATCCGGCCGCCCGACATGCCCTTGGCGATGTAGTCGTTGGCGTCGCCGCACAGCTCGAGCGTCACCCCGGGCGCGAGGAACGCGCCGAAGCTCTGGCCCGCCGAGCCGCTGAACCGGACCTTGATCGCGCCGTCGGGCAGGCCGCGCGCGCCATGGCGCCGCGCGATCTCGCCGGACAGCAGCGTGCCGACCGCGCGCCGCGCGTTGTCGATCGGCATCGCGAGCTCGACCGGCCGGCCGCCGGCGATCGCCGACTCGGCGCGCCGGATCAGGTCGTGGTCGACGTGGTCGGACAGATCCCACGGCACGGCGCGCGCGAACCGGCGCGGCCCGGCCGCGGGCGCCGCGAGGATCGCCGACAGATCGAGCCGCCGGGCCTTGGGGTGGTGGACCGGGCGCGGCCGGAGCAGCTCGACCCGGCCGATCAGCTCGTCGAGCGAGCGCGCGCCGAGCTCGGCGATCCGCTCGCGCACGCGCTCGGCGACGAACGTGAAGTACGCGATCACGTCCTCGGGCTTGCCGGTGTAGCGCGCGCGCAGCGCCGGGTCCTGGGTCGCGATCCCGACCGAGCAGGTGTTGAGGTGGCACTTGCGCAGCATCACGCAGCCGGTCGCGACCAGCGACGCGGTCGCCATGCCGAACTCCTCGGCGCCGAGCAGCGCCGCGATGATCACGTCGCGCGACGTGCGCAGCCCGCCGTCGACCTGGACCCGGATCCGGTCGCGCAGCCGGTTGGCGACCAGCACCTGCTGGGTCTCGGCCAGCCCGAGCTCCCACGGCAGCCCGGCGTGCGCGAGGCTCGACAGCGGCGCGGCGCCGGTGCCGCCCTCGTAGCCGGCGATCACGACGCAGCCGGCCCGCGCCTTGGCGACGCCGGCCGCGATCGTGCCGACCCCGTACTCGCTGACCAGCTTGACGCTGACCCGCGCGGCCGGGTTGACGCACGACAGGTCGTAGATCAGCTGGGCGAGGTCCTCGATCGAGTAGATGTCGTGGTGCGGCGGCGGCGAGATCAGCGTGACGCCGGGCGTCGAGCACCGCACGCGCGCGATCCGCTCGTCGATCTTGTTGCCGGGCAGCTGGCCGCCCTCGCCGGGCTTGGCGCCCTGCGCGATCTTGATCTGGAGGTCCTCGGCGTGGACGAGGTAGTGGGTGGTCACGCCGAACCGGCCCGACGCGACCTGCTTGATCGCGCTGCGCCGGAGGTCGCCGTGCTCGTCGGGCTCGAACCGGTGCGGCTCCTCGCCGCCCTCGCCGGAGTTCGACCGCGCGCCGAGCCGGTTCATCGCGACCGCCAGGGTCTCGTGGGCCTCGGCGCTGATCGAGCCGAACGACATCGCGCCGGTCACGAACCGCCGGAGGATCGCGCTGGCCGGCTCGACCTCGTCGATCGGTACCGGCGGCACCGGTGCCACCGCCGGGTCCGCCGCGGGCGCGAGCTCGAACATCCCGCGCAGCGTCATCAGCGCGCGGTCCTCGTCGTCGCACAGCCGCTCGAACTCGGTGAACCGCGCGCGATCGCCGAGCCGGACCGCGGCCTGGAGCGCCGCGATCGTCGCCGGGTTCCACTTGTGGAGCTCGCCGCGCCGCCGCCACTGGTAGCGGCCGCCGGCCGGCAGCTCGTCACCGCCGTCGTCGGCCGCCGGCGCGGCGAACCCGCGGGCGTGGCGCGCGATCGCTTCGGCGCCGAGCTCGTGCAGGCCGATCCCGCCGAGCCGCGACGGCGTCCCGGTGAAGTGGCGGTCGATCAGCTCGCGATCGAGCCCGACCGCCTCGAAGATCTGCGCGCCGCGGTAGCTCTGGATCGTCGAGATCCCCATCTTCGACATCACCTTGCGCAGCCCGTCCTCGACCGCGTGGACGTAGCGCGCGACCGCCTCGTCGACCGACCCGGGGATCCGCTCGCGCGCGACCAGATCGCGGACGAGGTCGAGCGCGAGGTACGGGTTGACCGCGGCGGCGCCGTAGCCGATCAAGAGCGCGATGTCGTGGACCTCGCGGGCCTCGGCGGTCTCGACCACCAGGCCGGCCTGCATCCGGATCCCGGCGGTCACCAGGTGGTGCTGCACCGCCGACAGCGCGAGCAGCGCCGGGATCGCGACGTGGCGCGCGTCGACCCCGCGATCCGACAGGATCAGCAGGTTGTGGCCGTCGTCGATCGCGGCGGCCGCGGCGCGGCACAGCCGGTCGACCGCCGCGGCGAGCCCGTCCGGCCCGTCGGCGATCGGCCACAGCAAGGACAGCGTCGCCGGATCGAACACGCCCTCGCGCACCGCGCGGATCCGCGCGAGGTCGCGGGTGCCGATCACCGGGCCGCGCAGCCTGAGCTGGTGGCACTGCTCCGGGGTCTCGTCGAACGTGTTGCCGTCGGGACCCATCGTGGTCTCGAGCGACATCACCAGCGCCTCGCGGATCGGATCGATCGGCGGGTTGGTGACCTGCGCGAACAGCTGGTGGAAGTACGCGAACAGGTTGGGCGCCTGATCCGACAGCACCGCGAGCGGCGTGTCGGTGCCCATCGAGCCGATCGGCTCCTTGCCGTCGCGCCCCATCGCCTCGAGCAGGATCCCGACGCACTCGTCGGTGTAGCCGTGGGCGCGGGCGAGCTGCATCAGCTCGTCGCCGGTGATCCGCGGCGGCGGCGGACCGCCCTCGAGCCGTTCGAGCTCGAACACGTTCTTGTCGAGCCACTTCCGGTACGGGAACCGGCTGGCGACGTCGCGCTTGAGCTCGGCGTCGTCGACGATCCGGCCCTCGGACGTGTCGACCACGAACATCATGCCGGGCTGCAGCCGGCCCTTGGCGCGCACCCGCTCGGGCGGCACGTCGATCACGCCGGTCTCCGACGCCAGGATCACGCGGTCGTCGGTGGTGATCGTCCAGCGCGCGGGGCGCAGGCCGTTGCGGTCGAGCGTCGCGCCGACCAGCTGGCCATCGCTGAACACGATCGCCGCCGGGCCGTCCCACGGCTCCATCAGCGACGAGGCATAGCGGTAGAAGCTCTTGCGATCCTCGTCGATCGGCTTGCGGTTCTTGTCGGGGACCGCGCTGACCGGCGCGCCGTCGTCGGCATCGCCCGGCAGCGCGTCCTCCCAGGCCTCCGGGATCATCATCATCATCGCGTGCGGCAGGGTGCGGCCGCCGAGCGTGAGCATCTCGACCATGTTGTCGAACTGCGCCGAGTCGCTCTTGCCGGGCACGATGATCGGGTGCAGCCGGTCGAGCCCGCCCGAGAACTTGGCGCTCTTGAGCTGGCTGCGGCGCGCCTGCATCCAGTTGGTGTTGCCGCGCAGCGTGTTGATCTCGCCGTTGTGGGCGATGTAGCGGAACGGCTGGGCGAGGTCCCAGGTCGGGAACGTGTTGGTCGAGAACCGCGAGTGGACGACCGCGATCGCGCTCACCAGCTCCGGCGCCCGCAGGTCGGGGTAGAACAGCGGCAGCTGGCGGGGCAACAGCAGGCCCTTGTAGACCAGGGTCTCGGTCGACAGGCTCGCGACGTGGAAGTAGCCGCCGGGATCGACGCCGCTGTCGCGCACCCGGTTCTCGGCGAGCTTGCGGATCACGTACAGCGTGCGCTCCCACGCCGACGGCGGCACCCGCCGCATCCGGACGTAGACCTGGCGGAACACCGGCATCACATCGCGCGCGACCGAGCCGACGTGCGCGGTGTCGATCGGCACGTCGCGCCAGCCGACGACGCGCTGGCCCTCGGCGGCGATCGCCTGCTCGAGCATCGCCTCGCACGCCGCGCGCGCCTCCCGACCGGGCGGCAGGAACACCTGGCCGACCGCGAATCGCCGGTTCGGCGCGAGCTCGAAGCCCAGGCGCGCCGCCTCGGTGCGGAAGAACCGCTCGGGCAGCTGGATCAGGATCCCCGCGCCGTCGCCGGTCTCCGGGTCGGCTCCGCAGGCCGCGCGATGCGACAGCCGGCGCAGGACCTCCAGTCCGTCGTCCACGATCTCGCGCGATCGTGCGCCCTTGATGTCTGCGACAAAGCCGACCCCGCACGCGTCGCGGCCAGCCATGGGGTCGATGAGCCCGGTCCAGGAAGTCGGCGGCATGGCATCTCCCGGAAAAACAGGCTCACTGTAATGCGTCGCGTTACCGAGATCTAGCTCAAAATGACGCGTCGCAACGGTCCAACTGGTCGGTTGAAGCGATTGCGCCGTGGCTGCGCAACGCCGCCCAGCGGGGATGGTTGTCGTCGAGCGAGGCATTCTCGCACAGGGGGCGCGCGCTCACACCCGCACAGGCCGCGCATCGTGCGGCGCCGTGCGATCTCCGGTCATGGCCGGATCGACGCGACGAGAATTCCTGGAGCTGGCGGGGGCGCTCGGCGCCTCGCTCGCGCTGGGCTGTCAGCACCGCGCGCCGCTGCGCTGGGCGCTGCGTCCCGACCACTTCCCGCACGGCGTCGCGTCGGGCGATCCCGACGACCACAGCGTGCTGTTGTGGACGCGCCGCCCGCCGGTCGCCGGTGACGTCGCGCACCGGGTGACGGTCGAGGTCGCCGAGGACGCCGGGTTCGAGCGCGTGGTCGCCTCGGCGGACGCCGAGCTGTCGGAGGCCAGCGACTGGACGGTGCGCGTGCTCGCCGCCGGCCTGGCCCCGGCGCGGGTCTACTGGTACCGGTTCGTCGACGAGCGCGGCAACGGCAGCCGGATCGGCCGGACGATCACCGCGCCGGCGCCGGGCGATCCGCGGCCGGTCCGGTTCGCGTTCGTCAGCTGCCAGAACGTCTGCCAGGGCGCACAGACCGCCTATCGCCGGATGATCTTCGAGGACGAGCAGCGCCTCGAGGCCGACCGGCTGGGCTTCGTGCTCCACCTCGGCGACTTCATCTACGAGATCACCTGGTACCCCGAGGACCGCCCGCAGGGGATGTACGCGCGCCGGCTGCGCGACATCGTGCGGTTCACCACCGGCGAGAAGATCCGCGACTTCCACGTCCCGGTCACGCTCGACGACTACCGCGCGCTGTACCGCGGCTACCTCCAGG
Source organism: Kofleriaceae bacterium (assembly GCA_036265355.1). GTDB lineage: Bacteria > Myxococcota_A > Polyangia > Haliangiales > Haliangiaceae > JABFXX01. The sequence goes on from DATAPF010000226.1 coordinate 9,251, forward strand.
ATCCCGATCTGCAGGACGCGCGGGCGCGCTGGCCGTTCGTCTGCATGTGGGACAACCACGAGTTCTCGTGGCGAGGCTGGCAGAGCCTGATCAAGTTCGACGGGGCGCGCCCGGCCCAGACCCGCAAGGTCGCCGCCGCGCAGGCATGGTTCGAGTTCCAGCCGGCGCGCGTCGCCGATCCGGCGGGCCAGCGGGTCGCGCAGTTCACCGCGCCGGTGGTCCGCGACGCGCCGATCGAGCAGTTCGACGACCACGGCCTGGGCCAGGAGCCCAACAACCTGGCCGCGATCCGCGCGCTCCGGCTGTACCGCACGCTGCGCTGGGGTGCGCACCTCGACCTGATCCTCACCGACAACCGCTCGTTCCAGATGGAGCCGGTGATGGATCGTCCCGAGGCCGAGCCGTTCCAGAGCAGGCCGCACCGCTACTTCGTTCCCGAGGACGTGATCGCCGTGCTCGACGCCGGCCGCGGCTTTCCGGGCGGGCCGCCGGCGACGATCCGGTTCGGCGGCCGCGACGTCCCCAACCCGCGCGCGCAGCACCCGCCGCAGACCGCGCTGGGCGTCGAGCAGAAGGCGTGGTTCCTCGCGCAGCTCGAGCGCTCGACCGCGACCTGGAAGGTGTGGGGCAACTCGTTCGCCACGCTCGACGGGCGCACCGATCTCCACAACCTGCCGGCCGGGCTGGGCGCCGCATGGCCGGGCGCGGGGTTCGCCTCGATCGGCGGCACCGACTGGACCGGCTACCGCACCGAGCGCGCCGAGATCTTCGACTTCGTCCGCGATCACCGGCTGACCGGATTCGCGATCGTCAGCGGCGATCGCCACGCGTTCTGGGCCGGCCGGGTGTCGCGCGCGCTGCCGCCGGAGCCGTTCGAGCCGGTCGGCGTCGAGTTCGTCACCGGCTCGATCTCGGCGCCCGGCCTGATCGAGGCGGCCGAGCTCGGCATGGCGCCCGGCGATCCGCTGCGCTCGCTGTACGTCCACGCCGCGGCGCCCGGCGCGCCGGTCCAGTCCACGCTCAACCTGCTCGTCCTGCACGGCGTGCGGTCGTGCCTCGAGTACGTGCGGACCGGCGATCTGGCGCGCGCGCTCGCGCTGTCCAACCGCGATCTCGCGCCGCACCTGGCGTTCCTCGACCTCGGCGGCCACGGCTACTCGGTGGTCCGGATCGACGGCGCCGCGCTGGAGACCGAGTTCGTGTGCATCCCGCGCCCGCTCGAGCGCAGCGACCGGCCGGACGGCGGTCCGCTGCTCTACCGGGTGGCGCACCGCACGCCGCTGTGGCGCCCCGGCGAGCCGCCGCGGCTCGAGCGCACGCGGCTCGAGGGCGCACCGCCGCTCGCGACGTAGGTCACAGACCGACGCGCGGCGCGATGTCGTCGTATCCTTGGCGCGTGACAGCATCGGGCACGGTGATCGGGGGGCGGTTTCGCGTCGACCAGCTCCTGGGCTCTGGCGGCATGGGGATCGTGGTCGCGGCGACCCACCTCGAGCTCGGCCACCGCGTGGCGATCAAGGTGCTGCGCGATGACATGGCGAAGGTGCCGACGGTGGTCGAGCGATTCCTTCGCGAGGCCCGGGCGGCAGTCCGGCTCCGGACCGAGCACGTGTGCCGCGTGTTCGACGTCGGCCGGACCGACGCCGGCGCGCCCTACATGGTGATGGAGCTGCTCGAGGGCAACGACCTCGGCCGCGTGGTCGCAACCCAGCCGCTGGCGATGCCGATCGCCGTCGAGTACGTGATGCAGGCCTGCGTGGCGGTGGCCGAGGCGCATGCCGCGGGCATCATTCACCGCGACCTCAAGCCGGCGAACCTGGTCGTCACGCGCCGGCTGGGCGGCGGACCGCTGATCAAGGTGCTCGACTTCGGCATCGCCAAGGCGATGACCGAGGCCAGCGCCCAGCTCACGCACTCGCAGAGCATGCTCGGTTCGCCCGCGTACATCTCCCCCGAGCAGCTGCGGTCGCCCCGCGACGTCGACGCGCGCACCGATGTCTGGGCGCTGGGCGCGACGCTCTACCAGCTGCTGACTGGACGGCTGCCGTTCCACGCGCAGACCGTCACCGCGATGGCCGTGCGCATCATGACCCAGCCGCCGGATCCGCTCGACACCGACCCCACGCTGCGCGCGGTGATCCTGCGCTGCCTCGACAAGTCGCCGGCGCAGCGCTACCCCGACGTCGGCGCGCTCGTCACGGATCTTGCCCCGTTCGGCGGCCCATCGGGGCGCGCGATCGCGGGCATGGTCCTGCATCTGCTCCATGGCTTCGTCGCTGCGCAGGCGCCGGTGTCCCCGCTCGCCGGGACCGCGGCGGCTCCGGTCGCGCCCAGCGCGCTACCGCCCCCGGTGGCGACGGCCGCACCGACAGTTCCCCGGCTTGCCACCGTGGCGGCGCCGCCCGAGCCCCCGCGTGCGTACGCTGCCGACTCCCGCACCCGCGGCGAGTCCGCCCCGGATCCTGCCGCCCTGTACGGCACCGCCACCGGCGGCCGGGTGGCAGGTGCCCGCCGCAGAGCGTGGTGGTGGATCACCGTGCCACTGGTCGTCGTCGCGTCGGCCAGCATCGCCCTGATCGCCGGCCGGCGCGACACGCCCCCCGCGGCGCCCGGCTCGGCCGCGGTGGTGGCCGCCAGCGAGCCGCCGGCTGCTCCACCGATCGATGCCGGCGCTGCGGGCTCTGCGGCACTCGCACCCGCGGACGCGGGCATCCCGTGGTGGTTCCCTCCGGAGAATCCACCCAGAGACGCGCGCAAGGACACTCGCCCGAAGGACACCCACGCCGGCGGCGCCAACCCCGGGGCTCCCGGCAAGGACGCTGCAGGGCACACCGCACCGGACGGCGCTGGACACGAGCCGACCCGGCCGACCAGCGCCGGATCCGTGGCAGGCAGCGTGCGCGACGCCAGGAATACCTGTCTCGAGAGCGCTGCCGATACGCCGTGGAACACCGCCATGTGCTGGTGCGCGAAGAAGGACAAGGCCCGCGCGCAGGCGTTCTACGCCAAGCTGTCCGGCTTCAAGCGCATCACGGTCCGGACGTTCTGCTCGGCGCGCGGCATCGCGCTCGCGCCGTGACCACTCAGCCGAGCCGGAACGCGATCTCGAAGTGGGGCACCAGCTTCTCCCGGATCGCCGGCGCGATCTGGCGGTCCTGCGTGTCGTCGATCAGCGTCAGGATCTCGCGAACCGAGACCAGCGCGTGCGCTCCCTGCCGGGGCGCCGTGGTGAGCAGCTTGACATAGCTCTCGGCGCTCACGAAGTCACGCACGATGGTGCTCACCATCATACCGAGCGCGGCGGGCGTCATCAGCGTCGTCGTGTAGCCGGCCGTGGTGGCTCGCTGATCGAGCGCGGCGCGCGCGTCGTCGGGGAGCTCGCTCGGTGGCGGCGACCATGGCAGGCAGACGATGACCAGTTTTTCGGTGCTCTGCTCGCGCTCGAGGACCGCGGCCAGCGACTGCCAGGCCCCTGACCCGACCTTGACCCGCCAGCCGGCTCGGATCTCGAGCCCGAGCAACTTGAACCGCGCATGGCGCACGGGGCGACGGGGGAGATGGATCGGGGCTGGACCGCGATCGCGATGGCGTCCTGGATCGACCGCCTGGCGGGCCGGCTGCGGGAGCAGCTCGACCAGCGCTTCGTCCTCGAGAAGTCGATCCCCGATCCAGGTGGTGCCGCGGCCTGCCTCCGGGACCTCGACGCGGAGCTGGTAATTCCGGTCGAGCGAGTCTCGCGTGCCTGGGTTCAGCTGCTCTCTGGGCACATCCGCGGGCTCGTCGTCGACGTCGCCAAACCGGAAGATCCGGCGGAGCTCGTCGTCGAACCCGACCCCGCGTTCGTCGGTCGCCCGGTAGCCGGAGACGGCCTTCTTGAACATGTGGTGCAGCTCTCGCCACAGATCGTCGGCCATCTTGCGCTTGGCGTCATCGCTGTGGATCACGGTCAGCTCGTGACCGAGCTCCTGGAGCTGCTGGGCGGCGTAGCCCTCGAGGTCGGTCCTCAGCTTGGTGATCTTCGATGGGGCGACGTCCGCGGCGGGAACCCACCGGGCGCTGTCTTGCTGGGACGCCAGCAGCAGGTCGGCCGACAGCCCCGCCGCGACCAGCTTGCGCACGTCCGCGCGGCCCAGCGCCGAGCTGGTGGGCCAGAACAGCGGGATGGCGGGCGCGGGACAGCCGAGGCGCAGCCGGTTGGTCAGGAGGTGGAGCTGGCGCTCGGTCTCGGGTCCCACCAGGCTGGCGGTGCTCGCGTCCGTCACGAGGATCTTGGCCAGAAACTTGGTCTTGAAGTGCAGGAGCTCCTTGAGCTGATGGAATCGCTCCAGCTGCCCGCGGTAGTTGTCCGGGAGCTCCCGACCCTCGATCAGGTCGTTCACCTTGGCCCGTTCGTCGAGGTTGATCCAGGCCACCATGCCGTTGAACAGCCGGAGCAAGCCGTCGGTCGCCGCCTCTGAATATCCGCGGCCCGCCTGCTTCACCTCGGGGCAGCCGCGCTCCACCAGCGACGCCTGGAGCCTGGCGGCGAGCCGGGTCGCGATCGCGTCGTCGATCTCGCTGGCGATCCTGCGCAGCGAGGCCACCAGCGCCTGCAGCACGTTGTCCCGGTTGCTGTTCATGAGCTGGTCCGGCCACGGCTTGTTGCCCTTGCACTCGGGCGTCTCGCGGATGAACTGCCGCGCGACCTCCTCCGGTGCCAGGACCGACAGCAGGAACAGCTCCGGTGGCGGGGTGGTCCGGGGGACCTCCTCGAGCCAGAGCTGGTGGAGGTGCTGGCTCAACGCGATGAGCGGCTGAACCGTCTGTAGCTCCGTGCCGGTATCGATGGCTGCTTCCCCCCGCTCGGTGATGACGTACCGGGGAGGAACATCCCGGGACGCCTTCACGAGCCCGAGCTCGCTCTCCGTGCATGAATCGAGGATGCGCTTGACCGCGCAGCGAAACAGTTGAACTTCCTTGGGGGTGGTGGCGAACTGGCGGTGGTAGAGCGTCGCGGACAGGAACTCCATCAGCCTGTCATACGAGGTCGGTATGCGGTGGTCGTCGGCGCGCACCCCCTCCATGTTGAGGTGGCGAAGTGAATCCAGGATGGTCCGCACGAGCGGATAGCTGAAATCCATCGCCCCCAGCGAGGCGTACTGCGCACACTCGGCGTCGACCGCAGCTCTGCCGGTCTGCAGCTTGTGCAGCACGCTGAACTTGTTGCCGAGCAACCTCTCCTGCACGGTCCGGTCGTCGTTGACGTAGATCTGGCTGATCGGCGGGTCGACCTTCATGTAGTAGTTCTTGATCGTCGGCAGTGCGTCCTCGGCCGACGGCAGCACGATGAAGACGTTCGGCTCGCCCTGATCCCGAACCTTGCCGAGCCGGCCCGCGCGACCCGCCATGTTGTGGAGCGAGAAGATCGGCAGCGGATCCTGCAGCAGCTCGTCGCGCCGCCGCGTCTGGGTATAGAAGGTCGTCCCCGCGATCACGACGTCCTGCACGGCCAGGTTCACGCCATAGGTCAGGGTCTCGGTCGCGAAGATGACCTCCGAGGGAGCCGTGGCCGGCATGTCCGCGCAGACCCGCTCGATCTCCTGCCGGACCTTGCGGTCGATCTCCGCGTGATGCACGAAGATCCCGGCCAGCGCGCAGTCCTTCAGCAACGCCTGCATCTTCTTGTCTTCGATCCGGTCGATCTCCGTCTTGAGGACCGGATCGAGCTCGCGCTGGTGTCTGGGCTGACCGCCGCCCTGCGCAGCGAGCTTCTTGCGGAGTTGCCTCGCCCGGTTCTCCACGTCGCCTCGACCCGGCAGGAACACGAGCACTCGATATCCTCGCTCGTTGTCGGCCAGCCGGCGCAACAGCAGATCATCCAGGACCTTCTCCAGGCTGCGGGGCCGCGCCGAGCCCGTGGGAGTCCGCTGGGCCACATGGGGGCGGAGGTTCTTGTCGAGCTCCCGCACAGCCGCCGGTGACAGCTTGCGTCCCGAGCCATCCTCGAACTTGACGATCGCGAACTCCTTGTCCTCCCCTTGTTGATTCCCGGGAAGCACCACGCCGGGAAGGATCAGCTTGTGCCATACCGGAACCGGGCGGCGGGTGGAGCTGAACAGCAACGGGGGTTGCGGTTCCAGTCGATCGGCGCTCACGACGGTGAGGAATTCGCGCAAGCTGTTGCCGATCGGGTCCTCCGTCTGGTCCTCCGTCGAGATCGCCACGACCCGGATCGTCTCCGGGCTGGGACCGCGCGTCGCGCGCTCGGCGATCCGGGCGCGCTCCCTCAGGATCTTGGTCAGCACCGTCTCCAGGATCGGGCCGCGCTCGAGGTTGGCCATCATGTGCATCTCGTCGACCACCAGGCATCCCAGCCGGTCCAGGAGCTTGCGGTTGCGCGAGAACAGGATGTTGGCCTTCTCGTACACCATGCAGGCGATCAGGAACTCCCCATGGTTGATGCGCCAGTCGTGGTCGGTGTCCTCGCCGGTCGAGACCACCAGCTCTGCACTGAGTTTCGGATGGCGGGCAAACCGCATCTGGAGCTCGCGGTACTTCGCCTGGGTGAGCGCCCGGGTCGGCGCGATGTAGAGCGCCGCCTTGCGGGTCTGGTTGAACAGCCACGGCCCGACGAGGAACATCTCCGCTGCGGTCGACTTCCCGCATCCCGTCGGCCCGGACAGGATGACGTTCCGCTGTGACTGGAACGGGCGGTCGTCTCGTTCACCGCTGTCGACCAGGAGCCTGGTCTGGAACTCGGTCAGCGGCTTGCGATCCAGCAGTGGATCGGTCTCGAGCAGCTTCTCGAGCAGCTCCTCGGCCTTTCCGGCCGGCGCGACGAGCTCCATCGAGATCATGGCCTCCCGCCACAGCGCGAGCAAGCTGTCCCGACCGAGCTCGACCGGAGCGGCGGGCGCGGCGGCCAGCTCCGTGCCGGCACCGCCGGCGGGCAACGCGGGCTCGCTGATCAGCCGCCGGAACCTGCGCAGCCAGTAGCCAGAGATGGCCTTGAAGGCGTCGCCCACCCGCCGGCTCTGCTCGACCGCATAGCGCTGGTGGAGCAGGATCTGGGTGGCGTACGCGAGCGCCACCTGGAGCTCGGGGCGATCCAGCTTTGCGCCGGCGATCTCGCGTGCGAGGGAGCTGCGAATGCTGTGGAGGACGGCGTGAAGCGCCGCCGCCGAGGGAGACAGCTCGGCGCTGTCCGGTGGGGTCCCGCTGTCCAGTCGACCGACGATCTTGTCGACCTCCTCGGCGTCGAGCGACCACGCGTCGGCCTCGCACCACACGGAGGTCTCCAGCCGGGCATGCGCGACGGCGAACAGATCGTGCCCCGCGCTCCCCAGATCGATGGCCTTGAGGGCGCCGTCTGCCCACAGGACGTTTCCGCCATGCAGGTCGGTGTGGCTGCAGCGGTGATACAGGTCGATCGGTAGCGCTGCGCACAGCTCGCCGAAGTCACGGGTCGAGAGCACGGCGTCGAGCGGGAAGTCGAGATCTTTGAGCCGCTCGACGGATGGATCGACCTGAGCGCGATCGACCAGGAAGACCAGCCGCCGCAACCCCGACCAGTCGGCGGCGCGCGTCTCGGCCGACTCGGGTATCCGCAGCCAGAGCCGGGTGTCCTGTGCCTTGAGGCGCAGCAGCAGGCCACCGGGAACCACCCGTTTGCTCTCGCAGTCCACCACCAGCGAGATCCACCCCCGCCGGCGGCCGGCGTCATCGCTCAAGCGCGATCTCAGCTGCTCCCCGGTCACACGGATCGTCTCGGGGTCGTCCGAGAACCTTCCGCCGACCTCGTCCAGGATGTGCGCGGTGGTGCCATCGAACCGGACGCGAAGCTCCGGGCCGTCGATGAGGACGTCGGGGAGCAGGCGGTCCGCGATGGCGTCGATGAAGTAGCGCTCGCCGGTCCGGACGTGGCCCGGATCGCCGAGGTCGGCGTAGTCGCCGGTCACCGCCTTGAGCATCGGCCCCAGCCGATCGGCGATCTTCCGCGCTTCGGACACCTCGAGCTTGTCCGAGATCGCCTTGGTGAGAGTCCGCGGTGCACTACCCAGCTGGCTGGCGGCGTGGTGGTAGACGACGACCTGGGGGAATTCGGGGAGCGGGCCGAGCATCTGCGCCGAGAAGAAGTCGCTCGCTGTGCTCCGCTTCATGATGCGCTGTACGAAGTCGTATTCTCTCGACGCCAGCGCCGCGCCGTTGTCGGGATGAGCGCGGATGATGAACTGGCCGCGCTGCGTGCGGGTCGTCCCGAGATCGTGGAAGGTGAGCTCGTAGACCGCGACCTCGCTTCGCCCGTCGGTGCGGCGCACCAGCCGCGCACCCAGGCGGGTCTCGATCTCGTTCGGCAGCCCTGGCCGTGGCGAGGCCTCCCAGTGCGAGAACACGGCGCCGGCCAGCCGGCCCAGCCGGTCCTCCTCCCACGACGAGTCGGCCCGGACTTCGAGATCACTGCGATCGAACCTGAAACGCACGCTGCTATCCTCTCTCCGCCTTCGCTGACGGCGCAGTCACCCGCGACCATTGTACACCGATCGGATCGCCCGATGACGGTGAAGTCCACCTGACGCCGGGGGCGAGCGCGCGTCGCGATCCGCCCCGGCGACGTGGTGAATCGAAGAGGCACCGTGATAGATCTCCGGCCATGGCCGAGCCCGAGATCCGCACGTCCTCCATCACCATCCCGGTCGCTGATGGCACCACGATGGGCGGCTACCTCGCCGTCCCCGCGGCGCCCGGACCGCACCCCGCGATCTTCGTGATCCAGGAGATCTTCGGCGTGAACGCGCACATCCGCGACGTGACCGACCGCTTCGCGCGCGCCGGCTACGTCGCGGTCGCGCCCGAGATCTTCCACCGCTTCGCGCCTGGCTACCAGGGCACGTACGACGACATCCAGGCCAGCGTCGCGATGACCTCGAAGCTGACGCCCGAGGGCGTGCGCGCCGACCTCGTCGCCACCCACGCCTGGCTGGCCGCGCGCAGCGACGTGCGCCCCGGCAAGATCGCCGCGATCGGCTACTGCATGGGCGGCCGGCTCGCGTTCGTCGCCAACGCGGCGCTGCCGCTCGGCGCGTCGGTGTCGTACTACGGCGGCGGCATCGCGACCCACCACCTCGATCTCGCCGGCGCGCTGCACGGCCCGCAGCTGCTGGTGTGGGCGGGCCACGATCCGTACATCCCGCCCGCCGACCGCGACCGCGTGCACGCCGCCGTGCGCGACGCCGGCAAGCGGTTCGTCAACGTCGAGTTCTCGGGCGTCAACCACGGGTTCTTCTGCGACGCGCGCAGCGATTACAACGCCGGTGCCGCCCGCCAGGCCTGGGCACTCACGCTCGCGTTCCTCGACCACTGGCTGAGCGCGCCCTGAGCACGCGGTCCGGATCGCAGCGATCGAATGCTCAGCGGGCGAGCTCGCCGATCAGGGCCGCCGCGGACAGCCGGTCGATCCGGTCGCCGGTCGGCCGCGGATCGAGCGCATAGCCGGCGCTGCCGGGCAGCAGCTCCAGGTCGTCGCGCAGCAGCGCGAACCAGGTCGGGGCATTGGCGGGCGGCAGCTCGTCGAGCAGGCCGTCGGGGTCGTCGCCGGCGTGCAGCCGCGCGAGGCGCGCCAGGGTCTGCTCCTTGTCGCGGCGGCGGTAGACCGCGAACCCACCGGCGCGCTCGCGGACGTAGACCAGGTTGCCGCGCGCGGCGGCGTGGATCGCGGCGATGTCCCACAGGCTCGGCCGCGCCCCGCTGGCGGTGAGATCGGCGAAGTCGCGGCCGAGGTGGGCGAGCGCCGCGCGGTAGCCGCCGACCGCCTGCAGCGCGCCGACCCCGGTGATGTGAACGTCGAGCCAGCTGACCCGCCCGGCCTCCAGGTCGAGCGCGAGCGGCACGGTGATCGCCGACCAGCCGTGCAGATCGAAGCGCTGCGCCACGGCGCGTGGCTCGAATGGCTCGCCCTCAGCTGGGGCGGGCGTTGCGCCGGCGAAGCCGTGGCTCAGCCGCTCGAACGGCACCGCGTCGTAGCTCAGCACCACCATCACGGCGTGGCGGACGCCGAGCCCGCGCAGCCGATCGACGTCGAGATCGATGAACTCGGACGCGCCCAGCGGTGGCGGCGCCGAGATCTGATCGCCGGAGTGCACGGCGGCGCGCTCGCCGATCTGCGGGCTCGCGTCGTCGCAGGTCGCGACGTGGCGCCACGCGGCGTCGAACAGCGCGGCCGACAGATCGAGGTCGATGCGCGCGCCGGGCGGCTCCTCCCAGTGCAGCACCAGCCGCACCGGGCGGCCGGCGGCGCCGGCCAGGGCGACCGAGCTGCCGCGCGGCCACAGGGTCCGCGTGCTCGACGTCGCGCGGCCGCGGGTCGGGGCGCGCAGGTCGCACAGCCCGCGGTCGATCACGGCGCGCGCGAAGTTGCGCTTGACGGCGGCGCGGGCGACCAGCTCGGCGCGTAGCAGGGCGACCAGCGCGCCGATCGCATCGCTGCGCAGCGGTGCGCGGCGATCCGGCGCGCTCCAGGCCCGCAGCACGTCGCCCGCCGGGAAGAACACCCGGCGCGGCCACGCGGCGGTGCGCCGCGCGATGTGCGACGCGAGCCCGAGCAGCTGGCCCGGCTCGCCGCGTGCGGCCGCGGCCTCGACCGCGCCGATCACGGCGGCGAGCGCGTCGGGCTGGCGGGCCTGGGCGATCCGGAGCAGCTGGTCGACCCGGCGGAGCAGCTCGCCGGGCCGCTGGCCGAGCCGCTCGGCGGCGGCGCGCGCGTCGCCGGCGCGCAGCCGGTCCTCGACCGCGCTGATCCACGGCGTGACCCGGGCGCGATCGCCGATGATCCGCACGGTCGCGACCCCGCGCGCCTCGTCGCGCACCGCGGCGCCGAACGATGCCGCGTCGAGCCGGGTCTGGCGGACCGCCGCGAACCCGAGCGTCGCGACCGGCAGCCGGGTCGCGTACTCGTAGGGATGCAGCCGCTCGCCGACCCGCTTCCACAGCCCGCGATGACGCCACATGTCCTCGATCAGCGGATCGGCCGGCAGGTGATCGAGCGCGTCGAGCACCGCGCGCCGCATGCTGCGGCCGAGCGAGCGCAGCCGCATCGGCTCGGCCAGCGCCGGGTTGCCGCCGAGCAGGACCACGGCGACGCGCAGCACGTCGGTCGCGGTCGCCAGGTGGCCGCGCGTCGCGTTCACCATCGCGATCCGATCGGGCGCCACCATCCACAGCCGGGCCAGCACCACCGCCATGGTCTCGTTGACCGGGATCCGGACCGGCAGCCACTGCATGGTCCGGGGGCCCATCGCGTCGATCACGGTCTCGACCTCGGTGCGATCGTCGAGCGACAGCGGCGCGGTCCGGCCGAGCAGCTGCTCGAACCGGCTGCGCGCCGCGCCGATCAGATCGAACCCGAGGTGGAGCAGCCGGAGCTGGCCGTCGTGGTGGGTGACCCGGTCGGTGGTCTCGGGGGCGCGGACGAACGGCTCGCCGACCGCGACCCGGCGGTGGCAGATCGGACAGCCGGCGAACGCGCCGCCGTCCCAGCACCCCCGGCACACCAGGTGGCCGCACGGATCGAGCGCGCCGATCGGCTTGATCTGGCCGCACCACGGGCAGGGCTGAGCCGGCCGGGTCGCCAGCCAGGTCAGCATCCTTCGCAGGTACAGCGCCGGTCCGTCGCCGGTCGCGCTCGGCGCGCCGTGCGACAGCGGCACGTGCGGGCGGTGGACGCCGAGCGAGCGGGTCAGCGTCGCGACGATCCACGCGCGGAGCTCGAGCAGCGCCTGGTGGGGCAGCCGCCGGACCGTCATCGCGAGATCCAGGCTCATCACGTGGCCGAGCTGCGCGAGCTCGTCCTCGAACTTCTCCAGATCGACGCCACGTGACGGCCGGGTCGCAGCGCTGGCGACGCGATCGGGATCGAGCACGACCGTCTGAGTTCGCGCCAGCAGCAGCGTCCGGATCGAGTCCATCAAGATGGGCGGAGAGTGGCTGCGCTACCGTGACCAACCAGGAAGCACAGCCCGAGCCGCCCGCCCACACTCTACCACCGTTACCCGGCCCGCGGGTCCCCCGACCGGCAGCGTCAGGCCCCAGGTCCACGCCGGGTTCCTGATCCGACCATGCGTCGTCCTGTCGCAGCCGCGAAAGGCATCGGCTCGGGCGAGCGGCAGCACGGCGGTCCGGTTGTGCCGGCCGGCCGGCATCCAGCACACATGGGCGCGAGTGCGCCGGCCGGGAGCTCGAGGAATGCGCGCCGGGATGGGGCTCGCCGTCCGTTTACTGCCGCTTTGTCCGCCGAGCCGTGGCCGTGCCACGACCGTGCGTCGCCTTCGGCCTGGCAGCGGTCACCGGCGGGATGTAATGGAACCTCACCAGGTACACATTCTCGCCAGGCCCATGTTTCGCCACCTTCAGCAGATCCACCACGCCCTTGAACCCGGACTCCCGGGCCAGCTCCGGCGTGATGTCAGCAAAGTGGATCGGCAGGATGGAATCGACTTCGATCTCACCCTCCTCCATCCGATAGCGCTTGCCAGGGGTGACGTGCGGACGCTGCCAGATCCGGATGCTGCAGGTGATATCGCCCTGCCGGACGCCGTCTCGCAGCCGCTTCGTGAAGATCACCGGGCGCGCCGGCCCAGCCACGCCAGCAGCTCATGCTTCACGACCTCGAAGCTCGGGGCGACGAACAGCGTGCGCTGGTAGTCGGTCGGATCGAACGGCGTGTCGGCCATGACGTCGAGGTCGAACGGCACGAGCTCCGCCGCGGTCTCGAACCGGCCGCACTCGCCGAACGACGACAAGAGGCCCGCGCCGTAGACCTTGAGCGCGCCGCCGTCGCGCATCACGCCGAACTCGAGCGAGTACCAGTACGCGCGGATCAGCGGCTGCATCTCGTCGTCGGGCAGCGTCCGGGCGACCTCGCCGAACCGCCGGTTGAGCAGCGCGAAGTCGGGGTTGGCCAGGCTGACCGCGTGGCCGATCAGCTCGTGCACCACGTCGGGCTCGGGCGTGTACAGCGGCGTGCTGGCGTGGCGCATGTACTGGGTCGACAGGAACACGCCGCGGCCGAGCTCGCGCAGGAACGCGCCCGGCGTGACCAGCCCGGCGACCGGCATCAGGCAGAACCCGGTCATCGGCAACAGCTCGGCGTTGACCTCGGTGAACTGCGGCACGCGCTCGCGCGACAGGCGGAGCCGGCGGTCGCCGTCGAACCACGCGGCGCACGCGTAGCGATCGTGGACCGGCGCGAGGTTGTGCCACGCCACCGACCACACGCCGTGCTCCGCCTCGGTGTAGTCGATGCGCGGCGGCGGATCGCCGTCGCGATGCGCCAGCGCCGCGCGGGCGATCGCGTCGCGCCGGGCGCGATACACCGGATCGCGAAATCCGGGGTGATCGCGATCGAGCACGACGAGCGAGGGCGTATCCATGGCGGGCAAGGATGCAGCGCCGGGGCCATGCTCGCCAGTACGCGGACCAAGATCTCACCGCCGCGGCGGCGCGTCGCACGTGCCCCAGGTGTCCCGACCGCTCGGTCAGTGCCGGGTCAGCAGCGCGAGCGCGCCGGCGGCCTCGACCCGGACCGCGCCGCTGCCGTCGGCGAGCGCGGCGACCAGGCCGGGCGTGATGCGATGGGCGGCGCGGTGGGCGGCGGCGGCCGCAGCGCGGTTCGCCACACCGTGCTCCGGGTCGCGGACCGCATCGTCGAGCGCCTGCGCGCCGCGCGGGTCGTCCTGCATCGCGAGGTCGACCGCCGCGTCGATCCGGCGATCGGTGGCGAGCGCGGCGGCGAAGATCGCGGCGGCGGCCGGGCGATCGCCGGCGTGGGCGAGCACGCGCGCGGCGGCGAGCCGGACCGGGAGCTCGGGATCGCCGGCGAGCTTGCGCGCGAGGCCGAGCGCGGCGTCCTTGCCGAGCGCGCGGGTCGCGAGGTTGGCGGCGCCCGCGCGCACCGCCCAGTCGGACGAGCCCGCGGCGCGCTCCACCGCGCGGGCGGCGGCGGGGCCCCCGCCGGCGGCGATCGCGGCCTCGGTGGCGATCGTCGGATCGCGATCGCCGGCGAGCGCG
>DATAPF010000227.1:0-2018 GCA_036265355.1 Kofleriaceae bacterium
GTGGTGCTCGAGCACGGCCGGGTGGCCGAGCAGGGCACGCACGACGAGCTGATCGCGGCGGAGGGGGCGTACTTCCGGCTCTACCGCGACTGGGCGGAGCAGGCAGCGGCCTGAGGGCGTCTGGACGCCCCTGCCTGCGTCCTCGGAGGTGGGCCGTTAACCCGGTCTCAGCCCTCCTTCGAGTCCTCGCGAGGCCTTCCGTTCCGGCCGGCGAAGCTCGCGGTCTGGCTGTGGCAATTGGGGCACAGGAGCTCGAGGTTCTCCCTCCGGTTGTCGTCGCGGACGCCGTTGATGTGATGGAGCGCCAGGGACAGTGGGGCCCCGCGCCAACAGGCGAGCCCGCACCGAGCGCAGCGAGGCTCGAGCAGTCCCGCCGCCAGAAGGCGCGCCTTGAGGTGGCTCCTGTTGCGGCGTCCGACCAGGAGCTGCTCGATCGGCATGGCTTGCGGCCGCGGCCGGATGTCCCCGCGAGCGACCGCGTCGAACCAGCTCTTGCGCGCGAAGCCGAACCTGTCCTCGCATTCGCGCAAGGTGTGGCCGGCGTCGTAGTAGGCCTGGACCGAAGCCCAGTCGTAACGTCGGTTGCAGCGATCGTCGATGGGCGCACCGAGCCTGCGCGCGTGGTAGGTCACCGTTGCCTTTGTGATCCTGAGCTCTCGCGCGATCGCAGCGCGCGTGAGCCCCTCGGCCAGAAGCGCCGCGACGCGTTCTCGCGTCCGCGGCGCCGCACCAGCGCCGGCCAGCGATACGTCATGCGCAGACGCGGTCGAATTTTCGTCACGCGCTGGCCCATCTCCGCAGCGCGCGAGGTGATAGCGAACGGTGTTGTCGGTGACTCCGAGCCGAGTGGCAATCACGGGCGCGGGCACGCCTGCGGCGTGGAGCTCGCGTATCCTCTCGCCGACGCTCGACACGAACATATGTTCCTATGCCGCACGGATGGACGCGGGCTATGCTGGGCCTGTTGCGGGGTCGTCTAATGGCAAGACACCGGTTTCTGGTACCGGGTATCGGGGTTCGAATCCCTGCCCCGCAGTAGGACCTAGGAGGACGCTCGGAGGAAGCGCTCGATCCCCGCCGCGATCGCCTTTGCCGCCTGCTCGCGGAAACCGGCGTCCTCGAGCTTTGCCGCATCGGTCGGGTTGGTCATGTTCCCGGTCTCGATGAAGACCTTCGGCACCTTCGAGAGATCCAGACCGCCGAGGTCGCTGCGCTGGTCGAGCCCGTCCTGGGCGATGTAGTCGGCGCGCGGCATGCCGGTGCCCGCCCCGTACGCCGCCCGCAGGTCGATCGCGAGCCGCAGCGACGGCTTGACGATCGTGGTGGTGAGCCCCGCGATCGGCGCCGGGTAGATCACGTGGAACCCGCGCCCGCTCGACGGCCCGCCGTCGGCGTGTATCGACACCGCCGCGTCCGCGCCCGCGCGGTTGCCGATCTCCGCGCGCTTGTTGATGCACGGCCCCACCCCGTCGTCGGTCGTCCGCGTCATCACCACCTTGGCGCCGAGCTTCTTCAGGACCCGGCGCACGCGCAGCCCCACGTCGAGGTTGTAGGCCGACTCGGTGTAGCCGCTCGCGGTCTCCGCGCCGGCGGTGTCGCATGCCTTGCGCCCGTTACCGATGTCGACGAGGCGGTTGATCGCGTCGGGATGCGAGCCGTCGCCGCCGTTGTGGCCGGGGTCGATCGCGACGACCTTGCCCGCGAGCGGGGCGCCCGCGGCCGGCGCCGGCGCCGGCGCCGGGGCCGCCGGTGTCGTGGGCGTGGTCGACTGCGCGACCGTCGCCGGGACCTTGTCGGCTCCGGGATCGAGCGACTGCAGGCCGCCCGTCGCGACCGCGAAGCGGGAGGTGACGACCGCGTCGCTCCCGCGCGATCCGAGCGCCACCGCCGCCACCACGCCCAGCGCGACCAAGCAGGCGATGGCGCTGGCGACCAGCAGGGTGCGACGGCGCATACCGGCCAAGGTACTCGCCGCCGGAGCGAGCGGCGCGGCCCGCGGGAGCCGGAGCCGGATGGCG
>DATAPF010000228.1:0-12519 GCA_036265355.1 Kofleriaceae bacterium
CGCGCGCAGCGAGTCGGCGGCGAGCTCGTGGTAGGCCCAGCCGCGCAGCACCGCCTGGAGCGCCTCGATCGCGGTCAGTTGCCCGGCCAGCGTCGCAGGTGGCTGCCCGGCGATCCGTCCGAACGCCGCGCGCAGGCCGGCATCGCCGGAGTCGAGCGCGGCCAGCGCCGCGATCGCCACGTCCAGATCGCCGGCCGCGAGCTTGCCGATCACGGCGTGGGTCTGGTTCGCCGCCGCTGCGTAGAGCCAGGCCGCCAGGATGTCGCCGTACGCGGCGACCGGCTTGCCGGTGCGGTGCAGCGCCTCGGCGTGCTCGCTGCGGCCGTGCGCGACCCGCATCAGCACCGTGATCGCCGCCGGCAGCCGGCCGGCCTGCTCGAGCTGGAGCAGCGGCGCCCACTCCTCGGCGAGCTTGCGCTGCCACGCCGAGTAGCGAGCCTCGAGCCGGTCGAGCGCCGCCGGCGGCAGCGCCATCGCCGCGGCGGCGACCGGCACCGGCGCGGGCAGCCGGCGGCCGGTGAGCAGCCGGTACGCGTCGCGCACGTCGGCGAGCTCGATCAGCTCGGCGCGCCGGCTGTGCGCGAGCTGCACCAGGTCGACGTCCTTGCCGCTCGTCGCCGAGCGCACCACGCGCATCCCGGCCGGCACCCCGATCCGCGTCCTGCCGCGCGCGATCGCCGCGGCGACCTGGTCGGCCAGCCCCGCGACCGGCCCGATCGTCCCGTCGGGCTGGATCGCCCCGGCGAGCGTCGCCGCCGGATCGATCGTGTCGCCGAGCATCGCGGCGACGAAGCCGCCGGCGAGCAGCGCCGACGCCGGACCGTCGACCGCCCCGGCCGGGGTCGCCGACAGCGCCGCGTCGGCGAGGTCCTTGCCCAGCGCCGTCGTCGCGATCAGCGCGGCGCTCCACGCGTCGGCGCGCCACCGCGCCCCCGCGGCGCCGTCGTCGCCACCGCCGACCTGCACGGGGGCGGCCGGCTCTGCGTCGCCCGGCGCAGCCCTCGTGGTCGTCGCGGTCGCCGCGATCGCCGCGCCCGGAGCCGGCGCGCTGGTCAGCACGATCGCGTGCGACGCGCCACCCGCCGCGTCCGCGCGCGCCACGGTCATCGCATCGACCACCACCGGCGTCGGCGCCGCCGGCAGCGCCAGCACCGTCGAGCCGTTCGCCTCGTCGGTGCCGAGGATCACCGCCTGGCCAGCCTGCCGCGCATCGCCGGCCATCTCGAGCGGCTGGTAGTGCTTGACCTGGCCGACCGCCGGCGCCGGCCGCGCCGGCCGCGATCCCGGCGCCGGTGCGCACCCCAGCGGCGCGCACAGCGCCAGCGCGATCGCGCCGCGTCGCAGCCTCATGCTCGACATTCTATCCCGTGCTGCGCTCGACGACGATCTTCGGGGAGAAATCGGGGAGAAATGCGCGAGGAATTCCGTTGCGTCGACGCTGAGAGGTTACGCCGTACCGGCCGCATGCGGTATCCTGTGACCGATGGCCGCGCCTCGCACTCAGCTCGCCACGTTTGCCGACCTGCTGGCGCTTCCCGACGATGTGCGAGCCGAGATCATCCACGGTGCGATCGTTGAGAAGGTGAGCGCCACAGCCGAGCACGCTGGCTCGCAACTTGGCATCGGTGGAACGCTGCGGCACTGGTTTCAGCGACGGCCCGGGGGTCGCTGGCCGGGCGGGTGGTGGTTCGGAGCAGAGATCGAGGTCGAGTACGAGGCCCACGAAGTGTACCGCCACGATCTGGCGGGCTGGCGTCGTGATCGGATCCCCGATCGACCCGCGGGCAGGCCCATGCGCACCCGGCCCGACTGGGTGTGCGAGGTGCTCTCGCCCAGCAACGCCAAGCGCGATCTCGTCGACAAGTTTCAGGTGCTTCACGCCAACCGCGTCCCGCACTACTGGATCGCCGACCCGGTGGAGTGCACGCTCCGCGTCCACCGCTGGGCGCCGCCTGGTTATGTCGTCGTGCTCACCGCCGGCGAAGCGGATGTCGTGCGCGCCGAGCCGTTCGAGGCAGTCGAGCTCCGCGTCGCGGCGCTGTTCGGGATCGAAGACGACGAGGAGTAGGGATGCGAGATGCTGACCAGACGCAGCCGCAGACACCGACTGCGCATCAAGCAGCGCCACCGGTCTGTACGATCCGCTGCAGCTCCGCCACGAACGGAGCGATCCGCTGCGGGCACTTCGCGACAACTACTTCCAGCGAAGCTCGCTCCAGGATCCACGGCGCATCCACTGTCTCGACGTAACCCGGCTTCGGCCGGTACTTCTTGAACAGCGCCTCGACGATTCGCTTGGGCGGCTGCTGATCGTTCTGGTCCTCGACCGGCGACCGCCACTGCCCGAGCGCGTGGTCGGTTCCGAGCCGCTGCCGCAACTGGTCGGGGCAGGCCAGGAGCAGCACCTCCAGATCGTGCTTGAGGCAGTGCACGCGGAAGTGGGCCTGCGCCTGTGCGGTGACTCGATGCCGGCGCGCTTCTTGCGCAAAGCGCTGCGTGAGCAACCGTTCCAGGTCGGCAAACGACTGGTGCTCGTTCGGCGTTCCTTCGTACTGAGCCATCGGATAGAGGTCCGGCAGCGCAACGACCCAGTCCTCCGGGTGCTCCGCGAGGTGCCGCGCTGCCTTGCCGGCGCTTGTGTCGAGGATCTTCGCCTTGTCGCCGAGCGGAAGGAACTGGATCCCGACGCGGCGCCGTTGCCCCTCCGCCACGACGGATCGCAGCAGCGCGCGCAACGCGTCCCGGTCGGACGGTCCCTCGACGTAGACCAGGACCTTCATGAACGCGCTTCGAGTTCGTCGGAAATGTGCATGAGCGCCAGGCTCTCGCCGCCGAGCTCCTCGATTTCTTGCCGCAACGACTGGCTGGTCGCCGGCCGCTTGAACACGGCCTTGCCGTCCTCCTTCTTCATCACGGCGATCTCGTCGAGCTGGAACTGACTGAGGAAATACGGCGAGTGCGTCGCGACGAGGATCTGGCTGCGCGCCGAGGCCAGGCGGAGCACGCCGGCCAGTGCGGGCAGCACCCGCGGATGGAGGCCGATCTCCGGCTCATCGATGCAGATCAACGGTGGGATGTTCGGCGACAGGCACAGCGTGGCCCAACACAGGAACCGCAGCGTCCCATCGGACAGGTCGGCCAGCGTGAGCTCATCCTTGAGACCTTGCTCGCGCCAGATCCCCATCACCGTCCCCGGCCCACCGCGTGGCTTCACTGCGAGCGATACAAATCCTGGGACGGCCGAACGGAGGAGCGTTTCCAGCTCCCCCCATGCATCGGGATGTTCCGACACCAGCGAGAACAGCACGGCGCTCAGATTGGACCCATCCTCCGCCAGCGTGGGCGATGGCTCCGAAGGGACCGGGCGCCGCATCGTCGCTGAGGTCGAGACGTCGAACCCCGAGTAAAAGCGCCACGCCGTGACGAAGGCCTGAAACCGGGCCAGGGTGACGAGCGTCGGGTCCAGCGCCCGACGCAGTGCAAGTTCGTTGGAGGCAACCGTCCACTCCGGTCGCTTCACCTTGTGTTCTCCCTGGTCGCGAACGAAGCCGCGACCGTTCTTGAAGGACAGGAACACGAATAGCGCGTCGTTGACGAAGGAGAACGCCTCCACCGTCGCAAGCTGCTCGCTTGCTACCTTGGGCGCTCCGATCGGTCCGTGAATCTCGACCTCGTACCGCAGCAGCTTCGCGTCGCCGGGGCCAACGGCCAGGGCGAATTTGATCTCCTCCGGGCCGTTGGTGTGAAACAGACGTTTTCCTATCGACCTCGGGTCGATCTCGGGGGGGAGCGGATTCGAGGCCGCGAAGCTCACGAAGCGCAGAAAGTCGAACAAGCTGGACTTGCCGCTCGCGTTCGCCCCGATAATGACAGTGAGGTCGTGGGGTTGTGCCCAGAAGCTCGAGAACGGCCGGTAGCCAGTCAGCTCGATGGTATCGATCCGCATGCTCGCGGCATCGATCGTTGGGCCGCTGACCTCGTCGTGCGCCGGCCACTCCAGCGGTTCGAGATCGAGAACCGACTCGACCAGCTCGATTCGCATGACAAGCCCGCTGTGATCAGGGGTCCATTCGCCGTTGGTCAGCAGGTCGCTGAACAGCGCGAGCGTTCTTGCGACCGCCAGGTCGGGACGGCCGGTGACTCCTGCAAGCTCGCGCGCTTCCCATGTGTAGCCCGGACGATTGCGATACGCGTTCTGCAGGCTCGGCAACAAGCTGTCGAATTCCGCGACGGCAGCCCTCGCCGTCTCGGAAGTGCAAGCGAGCAACCCCTTGCTCGTGAGCAGGTAGCGGTTTTCGCTGCGATCGCTTGGATCGACCCAATCTGGTCGATGCGACTTGAGGTACTGGTGTTCGAGGAGCTCATCGATCAGGGTGCGCTGGTGCTCGTGGGTAACGCGGAAGTCCCGGACGCGAGGGAACGCGTTCGAGGCGTAGAGCTCTCGAAGCACTTCCTCCAGTAAATCTCGTGCCTCCGCGCGGATGGCCATTCGTGCGTCCTGCGGCCCAATCTACCGCGCCCGCGGGTGCTTGCGGGCGTGCTCGATCATCCGGGCCTGGCTGACCTGGGTGTAGACCTGGGTGGTCGAGATGTCGGCGTGGCCGAGCATGGCCTGGACGGCGCGCAGGTCGGCGCCGTGCTCGACGAGGTGGGTCGCGAACGAGTGGCGCAGCTTGTGGGGCGACACGTCGCCGGAGGGGAGCCGGACGTCGGCGCGCCGGGCGTGGCCCCGCAGCGCCTTCCAGAACCCCTGGCGGGTCATCGGACCGCCGCGCTCGGTGAGGAACAGGGCGCGCTGGCGGGGGTCGCGCAGCCAGGCGGGGCGATCGGTCTCGAGGTAGCGGGTGATCCGCATCTGGGTCGCGGTGTTGATCGGCACGACGCGGGTCTTGCCGCCCTTGCCGGTGACGCGCAGGAAGCCGGCGCGCAGGTTGACGTCGGCGATCGGCAGCGAGACCAGCTCGGAGACCCGGAGCCCCGAGCCGTAGACGAGCTCGATCATCGCGGCATCGCGCCGGCCGCGCGGGGTGTCGGGCGGCGCGGCGATCAGGCGGGCGACCGCGGCCTCGCCGAGCACGCCGGGCAGCCGGCGGCCGATGCGCGGGGCATCGGTCAGCGCGGCCGGGTCGGCCTCGAGCCAGCGCTCGGCGACCAGGTGCTTGCACAGGCCGCGCACGGCGACCAGGGTGCGGGCGCGGCTGCGGGCGGCCAGGCCGCCGGCGGCGAGCTCGATCAGGAAGTCGGTGACGTCGAGCGGGGTGATGTCGTCGGCGTCGGCCCGGCCGCGCGCGGCGAGGAACGCGGTGAACCGCGCCAGATCGCGGCCGTAGGCGTCGAGCGTGTGGCGCGCAAGCCCGCGCTCGACCTTGACGTGGTCGAGGAACAGGTCGATCGCCTCATCGAGGCTGAGCCGGCGCGCCATCGCGCGATCGTCGGGCGCGCCGCGCGCCCGGCGCAAGTTTCTGGAGGGGTTGCAGTCATCGCCCCGACCGTCCATAGTCCAGCGACCGAGACCTGGCATGGACGTGTCACCCGAACAAGTTCGCAGGGCGTTGCTCTACGTCCTGATCCTGCTGATCTCCGTGGCCTTGCACGAGTTTGGGCACGCCTTCATGGCGGACCGGCTCGGCGATGACACGCCGCGGCGCCAGGGCCGGGTCACGCTCAACCCGCTGGCGCACGCCGATCTGATCGGCACGATCGCGCTGCCGCTGGTAGGGGCGTTCTTCGGCGGTGGCTTTGGCTGGGGCAAGCCGGTGCAGTGGCAGCCCCACCGCGTGACGCGCCGGATCTCGATGTCGACGGCGAAGATCCTGGTCTCGGTCGCGGGCCCGGCGATGAACCTCGTGCTCGGGACGGTGATCGCGCTGGTCCATACGATCCTGGTGGCGCAGCACGTGATTGACGCGGTCTCCGGGGTCGGCCAGATCCTCTACACCGCGGCGTCCATCAACTACCTGCTGTTCTTCTTCAACCTGCTGCCGGTGCCGCCGCTCGACGGCGGCCACGTGGCGCAGAGCTTCATGCCCTACCGCTACCGCAACCAGTACGCGGAGGTGGCGCGCTACGCGCCGTTCGCCCTGCTCGCGCTGCTGGCAATCCCGCAGCTCCAGGTGGTGTTCGTGTGGCCCGCCGACCACGTCACCAACTTCGTCTACCACGGGTTCGGCCACCTGTTCGGCCCGGCGTAGGCGTGGCGTAGGCGCGCATGGATCCCGCCGGGTATCAGGTCGCCCTCGACGTGTTCGAGGGCCCGCTCGACCTCCTGCTCCACCTGGTCAAGAAGCACGAGCTGTCGATCCTCGACATCCCGATCGCGTTCGTCACCGAGAAGTACCTGGAGTACCTCGACGCGATGGCGGCGCTCGACATCGACGTCGCCGGCGAGTACCTGCTGATGGCGGCGACGCTGTGCCACATCAAGTCGCGCGAGCTGCTGCCGACGCCCGAGCCGCTCGAGGACGAGGACGGCGAGGCCGGCGACGGCGGCGAGGTCGACGTCGATCCCCGCGCCGACCTGATCCGGCGGCTGCTCGAGTACCAGAAGTACAAGGAGGCGTCGCAGCAGCTCGGCCAGCAGCCGGTGGTCGGCCGCAACGTGTGGTCGCGCGGCACGCCGATCGAGGACGCGGTCAGCGACGGCGTCGACCCCGACGCGATCGCGCCGCTCGCGCCGTTCCCGGTGCACAAGCTGATCGAGGCGTTCGACCGCG
The DNA here is from genome assembly GCA_036265355.1 of Kofleriaceae bacterium. Taxonomy (GTDB): domain Bacteria; phylum Myxococcota_A; class Polyangia; order Haliangiales; family Haliangiaceae; genus JABFXX01. The sequence continues at coordinate 6,714 of DATAPF010000228.1, forward strand.
TCATGCAGCAGGCCAAGCTCAAGGTCTCGCACGACGTGATGATCGACCGGCTCAGCGTGAGCCAGAAGATCTCCGAGCTGACCGACCGGCTGGAAGCCGAGGGCCGGTTCACGTTCTCCTCGATGTTCAGCTTCCTGCGCGACGGCGTCGCGCGGGCGATCGCCGAGGTCCGCCACGAGGCGGTGGTGACGTTCCTCGCGCTGCTCGAGATGGCCAAGCTGCGGCTGATCGCGCTGTCCCAGCCCGACGGCGAGCCGGAGATCCTCATCGAGCGGGCCGGCGAGGACCTGCGCACCCGGATGGAGCTGAGCGTGGCGCGGTCCGACGACTACCGCTAGTGCTAGTCGTCTGGACGCTGGCGTCCCGGCGAGCCGGAAGGGTAGGGTTCAGGCGTGGTGACGTACAAGATCGTGCAAGTCGGGGATCCCGTGTTGCGGCGTCGCGCGCGCGAGCTCAGCCGCGACGAGATCGCGACGCCGGCGATCCAGGAGCTGATCGTCCGGATGCGCGACACGATGCGCGACGCGCCCGGGGTCGGGCTTGCGGCGCCTCAGATCGGCGAGTCGATCCAGCTCGTGGTGATCGAGGATCCGCCGCAGGCGCACGCCGGGATCACGCCGGCGCAGCTCGCCGAGCGCGAGCGCTCCGCGGTCGCGTTCCACGTGCTGATCAACCCGCGATTGACCATCGAGGGCGACGAGCAGGTCGCGGCCTACGAGGGCTGCCTGAGCCTGACCGGGTTCTCGATGATCGTGCCGCGCTGGCGGCGGGTCCGGGTCGAGGCGCTCGACGAGCACGGCGATCCGGTGGTCCGGGTCGCGTCGGGCTGGTACGCGCGGATCCTGCAGCACGAGATCGACCACCTGCGCGGCGTGGTGTGCTGCGATCGGATGGAGCCGCGCTCGCTCACGACCCAGGACAACCACCTGCGGTACTGGCGCACGATGCCGGTCGACGCGGTGCTCGCCGCGCTCGGGTCGATGCCGGCCGATCCGCAATAATTCGCAATCATCCAGCGTCGACCCGTGAGGTCGCTCACGGCTCGTGTCGGCCGCTTCACCAGGTCACGGAGGGAGCACCTCGTCTGACATCCCGGCGCGTGCGCTCCATGAAAATTCATCGCCACCGATCGCGCGCGGCGTCGGGCGCGTGGCGATGTTGCGGTGCGAGCGAGGATTCTCGATCGCGCGGTCCGAGTCAAAAACCGACACGACGATCAAAAGTCGAGATGCGCGACAGCGCACGATCTCGAGCTGCCCGCCGCCGCCGCCGGTCAGCTGGTGCCGCGGGTCCGGACCTGCTTCCCGACCGCGACCACGATCGCGCTCGCCGCCGAGCTCACCGGCGAGTCGGCGGCGCGGCTGCTGAGCCAGGGCGTACCGTCGCTGACCAAGCCGGTCAGCCCGCTCGCGCTGACCGGGCTCGCGCTGCGCCTGTCGCTCGGCGCCGGCGCGGGATGGCCGCAGCGGTTCGCGGCCGGCACCTGATCCGGCGCATCGCCGCGCCGATGCTGGGCGGGTTGCTGACCAGCGCCTTGCTCACGCTGGAGGTGCTCCCCGTGCTGTACACGCTGTGGCGCCAGGCCCAGCTGCGCCGCGCCCACGCCCGCGGCGTGCCGATCGCCGCGATCGTCGGTCGGCCGCCTCCCTGGGCTCGGGAGTAGCTATGCTGGGGCATGCACGATGACTGGCTGCCGCGCTGGCGCGAAGGCCGCATCGGGTTCCACGAGGCCCGGCCCAACGATCTGCTCGTGCACCATGCGGCGCGCCTGGCGGGCTGCCGCCGCGTGCTGGTCCCGCTGTGCGGCAAGGCCGAGGACCTCGCGTTCCTCGCGGCGCGCGGCCACGACGTGATCGGCATCGAGCTCGCCGAGCAGGCGGTCCAGGCGTTCTTCGCCGAGCACGACCTGGTGCCGGCGATCGCGCGGCGCGGGCCGCTGGTCAGCTACGAGGTCGGTCCGGGAGCCGTGCCGCCGGCGGCGGGCGCCGTCGCCGCGGCCCCGGCGGGCGCGATCACGCTGCTGGTCGGCGACTTCTTCGCAGCCGCGCCCGGCCTGCTCGGGCCCGTCGATGCGCTGTACGACCGGGCCGCGCTGGTCGCGCTACCGGCCGAGCTGCGGCCGCGCTACGTGGCCCAGCTGCGCGCCCTGGTGCCGGCCGGCGCACCCGCGCTCGTGATCACGTACGAGTACGACCAGGCCGCGGTGGGCGGGCCGCCGTTCGCGGTGCTGGAGCCCGAGCTGCGCGGGCTGTACGCCGGCGCCGCAGTCGAGCTGCTGGAGGAGCGGCCCGCGAGCCTCGCCAAGTGTGCGCAATCAGGCGTGCCGGTGAGCGAGCGCTGCTTCGCGATCCGCCTCCCGGGCCCGCCGCCGTAGTGTCGTACCGGCGTGCTAGAAGCCCGGCAAGGTATCCTGTGAGTCGAAAGCGCGGAAAACAACGCAAGGCGCGTGTCGAGGCGGTGCCCGAGGACATCCTGGCCGAGGGCAGCGGGCCGGTGCACCGCATCGAGCAGGACGCGATCGCCACGGTGGACGACGTCGTGACCACCGAGGACATCGCGACGACCGAGGACGTGGTCACCGCCGACGATGTCGTGGCGACGCCGGGGTCTGCCGGCGCGCGCAGCGAGCCGGAGCCCGAGGACGCGCCGCCCAAGCGGGCGGGGCGGACCCGCAGGTCGCGGCGCCCGGGGCGCGAGACCACGCCCGATGCCGAGGACGCGGATGGCGACGCGCCGCCGGGAGCGGATCGTCCGGATCCACCGGCGGACCCACCGGGATCCGAGCCCGGATCCGAGCCGGGATCCGGGATCGACGCAGCCGATCGGGACGGCGCCGGCGCTGTGGCTGTCGGCGAGCCCCCCGCCCAGGGCGCCGGGCCCGGCGAGGGCGGAGGCCGCGCCGATGCGGCCGTCTCGGGCGCACGCGCCGAGGGTGTCACCGCCGGCGCCGATCCGGCCACGGTCGACGCGGTCGCGGGCGGAGACGCTGCCGCCGCCGCGGCGGGCGAACCACCGCTCGATGACGCGATGGAGGGCGAGTCCGCCGAGGACGAGCTGCACAGCGCGGCGGCCGAGGGCGCCGAGCACGCTGCTGATGACCAGGCGCGTGATGCCGCGGGCGATGGCGACGAGGGCGACGACGCCGCGGACGGCGACGACGAGGGTGCGGACGAGGGTGCGGGCGTGTTCCCCACCAGCGCCGCGACGATGGATGCGGTCCAGCTCAAGCACCTGGTCGAGGCCCTGATCTTCGCCTCGGATCGCCCGCTGACGGTGCAGCGGCTCCGCCAGCTGACCCGGGTCAGCGACGTGCGCCGCCTCGAGCAGGCGCTGTCCGAGATCGCCGAGGACTACCGCGAGCGCGGGCTGGTGCTGCAGCAGGTGTCCGGCGGCTACCAGTTCCGGACCCGGACCCAGTTCTCGCCCTGGGTCCAGCAGCTGATCGCGGGCCGGCCGGTCCGGCTGTCGCGGGCGCAGCTGGAGACCCTCGCGATCATCGCCTATCGCCAGCCGATCACACGTCCGGAGATCGACGACATCCGCGGCGTCGACTCCACCGCCACGCTCAAGCTGCTGATCGATCGCGCGCTGATCCGGGTGCTCGGCAAGCGCGAGGAGGTCGGCCGGCCCATGCTCTACGGCACCACCAAGGAGTTCCTCGACTTCTTCAGCCTCGGCGATCTTCGCGAGCTGCCGACCCTGCGCGAGTACTCCGAGCTCACCGCGGAGAGCCGCAAGGTCATGAGCGATCGGCTCGGCATCGCGGCCGACGGCAGCGACGGCCCCGGTGGAGGCGGCGAGGATCCGGACGATGGCTCCGGGAACGGCCACGGCGGCAACGGCCACGGCGGCAACGGCCACGGCGGCAACGGGCACGGCGGCAACGGCCACGGTGGGTACGGCGGTGACGATGGGGGTGCCGGTGGTCCAGGCGGACTCGGCGGCAGCGGAGGCGGTCCGTCGGATGACGGCGCCCTCGCGATCGCTGCCTCGGGCGGTGATGATCCGGCGCTCGGAGCCGCGGAGGCTGATGCCGACCCGCGCTCGCTGGCCGAGGCTGCCGCGCTGTCCGGTGCACCGAACGTCCCCGAGGACGGGGTGCGTGCCGGCGCCGCGGAGGATGCCGGTGCGAGCGCTGCAGAGGACGCTGGCCCCGTGCGCGCCGCGCAGAGCGCTGCCGGTGCGAGCAGTGAGGAGGATGCTGGCCCGGTGCGCGCCGCGCAGAGCCCTGCCGGTGCGAGCGCTGCGCCGGATGCGGGTGCGGTGAGCACCGCTGCCGATGACGATCCGGCCGCGAACCACAGCTCGGAGGATGGTGAGCTTGCGGATGCCGACGCGCCGGACCGCGCGCCCACCGACGACGTCTCGCCGGCGCTGTCGGCGTTCTGGGCCGCCTCGGACGCGGTCGACCGGTCCAACGCCGCGGTGGGTGGCGGCGAGGAGGATGCGCCCGCCGACACCTGGTTCGATCCGTCGCTCGACGACTCGCTCGACGATCTGGTGGATGCCGACGACCTTGAAGAACCCGGTGAGGGGACGCGCTCGAACGCCGGTCCGCGGGCCGCGGAGTAGCCATGGCCGAGCCGGTCCGCTTGCAGCGCTACCTCGCGGCAGCGGGGGTGGCAGCCCGCCGCAAGGCGGAGGAACTGATCACGGCCGGCCGGGTGACGGTGAACGGTGCGGTGGTCAACGTGCTCGGCACCCGGATCGATCCCGAGCACGATGCGGTGGAGGTCGATGGCGAGGCGGTCGTGGCGCTCGACCAGTTCTACGTGCTGTTCAACAAGCCCAAGGGCTGCATCACTGCGGTGACCGACGACCGCGGCCGGCCGACGGTGATGGACTACCTGCTGAACCTGCCGGTGCCGGTCAAGCCGGTCGGCCGCCTCGACTTCTACTCCGAGGGCGTGCTGCTGTTGACCAACGACGGCGAGCTGGCGGCGCGCCTGCTGGCCCCGGCGAGCCACGTCCCCAAGACCTACCACGTCAAGGTCCACGGCCAGCTGGAGCGCGCCGAGCTCGTCGCGCTGCGCAGCGGGGTCACACTCGAGGACGGGACGACCACGCTGCCCGCCGAGATCGAGATCCTGCCCGGCGAGAGCAAGCACACCTGGCTGGGCGTCACGATCCACGAGGGCAAGCACCGCCAGATCCACCGGATGATCGAGGCGCTGGGCCACCGGGTCGACAAGCTGCAGCGGGTCGCGTTCGCCAACCTGACGTTTCACGAGCTCCGGGTCGGCGACGCCCGCGAGCTGACCCAGCAGGAGCTCAACGAGCTCCGCGACTCGGTCGGACTCGACCACACCGCGGTTGCCCGCGGCCGGTGGCATTCGCAGCGCGAGGCGACCGACATCCCGCGGCGGGCGCGCGCCCGGGCGAGGGCAGAGGAGGAAGCCGCGGCGTCGGGCGCACCACCGGACAAGGAGCACCCTTCGACGGGCGCGGGCGCTGCGGTCAGCCGCGGTGCGCCTGAGGCTTCGACGCGTCGCGCGCCGGATGCACGGCAGTCGCCGGTCACACCGACCGGACGGCGCGCTGAACACGGCCAGCGTCTCGCGCACGGCGAGGGACCCGGTGACCGTAAGGGCCGCGGCCACGGCGAACCGCCCGGCGAGCGTGGGGCGGGCGACCGGCGTGCGGCGTACGGCCCGGCGGCGAGCGAACGCGGCGTCCGGCGTCCGGCGGATGGCCCGGCGGCGAGCGAACGCGGCGCGCGGCGTGCGGCGTACGGCCCGGCGGCGAGCGAACGCGGCGTCCGGCGTCCGGCGGATGGCCCGGCGGCGAGCGAACGCGGCGCGCGGCG
>DATAPF010000229.1:0-7070 GCA_036265355.1 Kofleriaceae bacterium
TGGGCCTCGGCGGCGAGGCGTTCGGCTTCGGCGCGGGCCTGCGCTTCGGCTTCGGCACGCTCGGCCTCGGCGCGGGCATGGGCCTCGGCGGCGAGGCGTTCGGCTTCGGCGCGGGCCTGGGCCTCGGCTCTGGCACGCTCGGCGTCGGCGCGCTCGGCTTCGGCGCGGGCCTGGGCGACGAGGCCTTCGGCTTCGGCACGTTCGGCTTCGGCGCGTTCGGCGTCGGCGCGCTCGGCCTCGGCGCGGGCACGTGCCTCAGCGGCGCGCTCGGCGTCGGCGCGCTCGGCCTTGACGCGCTGGGCTTCGGCGCGCGCATGAGCCCTGGCCGCGGCGCGTTCAATAGCGATCCGCTCGGCCTCGGCGCGGGCCAGCGCCATGGCGGCAGCCTGCTCGGCCTCGGCGGCGGCGCGTTCGATCGCAACCCGCTCGGCCTCGGCGCGCTGGGCTTCGGCGCGCTCGGCCTCGGCGGCGGCGCGTTCGATCGCAACCCGCTCGGCCTCGGCGCGCTCGGCGGCGGCGCGCGCCTCGGCTGCTGCGCGCTCGGCCTGCGCGGCGGTGCGGGCCTCGGCCTCGGCGCGCTCTGCGGCGGCTCGCTCGGCCTGGGTGCGCTCGGCCGTCTCGTCGAACACGATCGTCGGCTCGGCCGGCGGTGGCGCGTCGCCGGTGCCGCGGGCGGACCTCGCGCTCGTCACGATCTCGCCCGACACATGGCTCGCCGGCACCACCCCGGCGAGCGGGCCGACCTCGGCGCCGACGATCCGCGGCACCAGCGCACCCCAGTCGATCTCGGGGATCCCCGCGGCCGTGATCGCGACCGCCGGATCGGACTCGCTGCGGCGCTTCTTCTTGCGCCGCTTGCGCGCGGGCTTCCCCTGCCCGGCGCCCTTGGCCGCTGGGACCGGAGCGCCCCGGGCATCGCGGATGGTCGCCGGCCGCGGATCGTTCACCGCGACGTGCACCGCGTCGCTCACCGCGTCGCTCACGGCATCGCTCACGGCATCGCTCACGGCTTCGCGCGCCGCGTCGCGCGGCTCGCCCCCAACCAGCCAGTCCTCGAGCGCCAGGACCGTGCGCCAGCCCGGGCGCGGCGGCGGCTTGTCGATGACGCGGATCAGGCCGGCCTCGACCGCGCGCTGCGCGACCCGCAGGGTCTCGAACACGCGGTACGCCGAGTCCTCCAGCACATCGGCCAGCGCGCGGTGGCCGTCGAACATCCGCAGCACGCCGTAGACCTCGGTCGGGATCTGCCTGGCCAGCGACTGGACCCGCGAGAGGTCTTGCTCCAGCACCATCGCTGGCGACAGGCCGCCGCTGGAGTCGCGCACGCCCTCGAGGAAGCGCTCGGCGTCGGCGAACAGCTCGTCGCGCGACAGCGGGATCTGCTGGCGCCGGACGATGTCCTCGTGGTGGAAGTCGAACCGGGCATCGGTCCACAGCAGCAGCTGGTGGAGCGCGGCCTGGCCGTGGATCAGCCCGACCTGCGCCGACGTGACCTCACCGAAGTAGAACCTCACCTCGCCGCGCCGCAGCCCGCGGATCAGGGTGAGCGTCGCGCTCCGGCCCAGCGCGGACAGCGCGCGGACCAGCGTGAACACCCCGGTGAGCTCGATCAGGTTTCCGACGATGCGGTCGCGCTGGTCGGCCGGCCGGCCGATCAGCAACCGGCCGATCGTCACGACATCGCGCAGGTACGCCGGTTGCCGCACCACCTCGTCGGCTCCCGCCGCGGTCGCGTCGCGGGGCTCGGCGCCCCGGCCGGCGAACACCACCGGCGCATCGATGCCGCGGCCCGCGAGCCAGCCCCGGGCGCGGCGAACCAGCTCCACGCCGTGACCGTCGATGCCTCCGACCACGACCAACCCCGTGTCGTCCCCGGGGGGCGCCAGCTCGGCCTCGGTCGCGGCCGCCGCGGTGGGGACGCCCTCGCGCTCGAACCCCAGCTGGACCTGCCGGCGGGCCCGCGCATCGGGTTCGAGCACGATGACTTTCGAGAGTCCCGGCATGCGTCGCGAGAGAGTGTGCAGTATAAACCCCGATCAGGAGTGGTGTAGCGCCACGTTTCCGTGATCGCCCTCGAAATCCTCCACGGCACCGCGTCGCAACGACTGCATCGGATCTCCGGCGCCGGGTCCGGCGCCGCATCCGGCGCCGCATCCTCTGTCACGACCATCGGCCGGTCTCCCGACTGCACGGTGGTGGTCGGCGACTTTCACCTGTCCGGTGACCACGCGCAGATCACGCGGATCGGCGATCACTACGTGTTCCGCGATCTGCGGTCGACCAACGGCTCTGCGATCGAGCGCGATGGCCGCCGGATCCAGGTCGACGCCGCGGCGCGCTGGGAGGTCGCGCTGGTCGACGGCGACGTGCTGCTGCTCGGCAACCACCACGACCCGGTGCGGATCGCGGTGCGGATCACCGACGACGACGATCCGCAGGAGCTCGGCGACCGGCTGATCGCGTCGCGCTCGATCCGCAACCTGCCGGCGGTCGCCGACCAGCTCGAGCGCGATCCGGGCGAGGCGCTCCGGGTCTACAAGGCGCTCCAGCCGCTCGGCGCCCGGCTCGAGCACAGCGAGGTGATCGAGGCCTGCCTGTCCGCCGGGTTCCAGCTCCTGCCGCGCGCCACCCACGTCGCGATCCTGCTGCGCTCCGAGACCGACAAGGACCGGTTCGCGCTGGCGGTGTCGCGCGAGCGCGGCAAGCCCGATCGCCGCGATCTCCGGGAGCGGAGCGATCCGCGCGAGCGCGGCGGCGGCGATCCGGTGCGCGCGAGCCGCGCGGTGCTGCGCCGCGTGCTCGCCGATCGCGCCGCGGTGCTGACCGCCAACGCCCAGGAGGCGCTGTCGAGCGAGTCGATCCTCGGCGGCTCGATCCTGTCGATCCTCGCGCTGCCGCTGTGGCGCGGCGACGACATCATCGGCCTGATCCAGGCCGACAACCGGGCGACCGCCGGCATGTTCAGCGAGACCGACCTCGAGGTCGGCCTGTTGCTCGCCGCCCAGGCGTCGCTGGCGATCGACAACGCCACGCTGGTCCAGCGGCTGCGGGTCGCCGAGGAGCGCGCCCGCGGCGAGAACGTCTATCTGCGGCGCAAGGAGCAGCGGATCCAGTTCGACAACATCATCGGCGACTCGCCGGCGATGAAGGCGGTGTTCGCCCAGCTCGACCGCGTGGTCGACACCCGCGCCACGGTGTGCATCGAGGGCGAGACCGGCACGGGCAAGGAGCTGGTCGCGAGCGCGATCCACCACCAGTCGCAGCGCCGCGACAAGATGTTCGTGGCCCAGAACTGCGCCGCGCTGCCGGCGAACCGGCTCGAGAGCGAGCTGTTCGGCCACAAGCGGGGCGCGTTCACCAGCGCCGACACCGACAAGAAGGGCCTGTTCGAGATCGCCGACGGCGGCACGATGTTCCTCGACGAGATGGGCGAGATGCCGCTCGCCCTGCAGGCCAAGCTGCTGCGCGTGCTGGAGGACAACGCGATCCGCGCGGTCGGCGCGACCAGCGACAAGCAGGTCGACGTCCGCATCCTGTGCGCGACCAACCGCGACCTGTCGGCCGAGGTCGAGAGCGGCCGGTTCCGCCGGGACCTGTACTACCGCCTGATGGTGATCCCGATCAAGCTGCCGCCGCTGCGCGATCGCCGCGAGGACATCCCGGCGCTCGCCGCGCACTTCCTCAAGCGCTACACCGACGAGTACCGGGTCGAGCTGCCGGGCTTCACCCAGGACGCGCTCGACGCGCTGGCGTCGTACAACTGGCCGGGCAACATCCGCGAGCTCGAGAACGAGATCCAGCGCCTGGTGATCCAGGCCGAGCCCGGCCACTGGATCGAGATCACCGATCTATCGCCGCGGCTGCGCAAGATCGAGGGCACGATCACCAAGATCGCGCCGCAGAAGGGCACGCTCCGCGAGATGATGGATCAGGTCGAGCGCTGGCTGATCACCGAGGCGCTGCGCGATCACGGCGGCAACAAGACCAAGACCGCCGTCACGCTCGGGATCACCCGCGAGGGGCTGCACAAGAAGCTCGCCAAGTTCGGCGTGTAGCGCGGCTGGACCGCGCCGCGTTTGCGCGTGCCGCCGCAAGGATTGCGCGGTCCGCCGCCGCCGCTGCGGATGCAGCAAAATGCTCCGCAGTTCGCGCCTCAAGCACTGCTGCGGCTGGTTACTGTGGTCTGCATGTTCGGGGGCCAGGGGAGTCCTGCAGAGCGTCGGGGGCGCCGTTCGCGTGGCAGCGAGCTCGAGGCTGCGGGTGTTCAGGTGGGCCATGGATTGCCACGCACATCGCCGGAGGGACCATCATGCCCAGAAAGCAGCAATCCGCTCATCGCGGCAAGACGCGCGGCAAGCCCGCGGCGAAGACGCGAACGAAGACCGCACGCGCCGGCAAGGCGAAACCCTCCGGCAGAGCGAAACCCTCCGCCGGGGCGAAACCCTCCGCTGCGCGGCGGACCACCCGCGGGGCGAAGGCCATGGCGAAGTCGGAGATGCGCCCGCTGGCAGTCTCGTCCGTGGCGCCGCCGGACCTCCAGATCGCCAAGCTGTACGAGCTGGTCTGCGACGTGGAGGGTCGCATGCAAGACGGGCTCAAGCTCGGTGCCTGCCATGACCTTGCCAATGCGCACCTCGGCAAGCACCCCGATCACGACTGTGATTGTTTTCGGCAAGGTACGTCGGACGACGCCATCACGAAGCGGTTTCGCGATCGCGCTGCTGTTCGCGATCGCGCTGCTGCGCGCGCCGTTCGCGCACGCTGACACGCAGGGCGATGCGATCCCGCAGGCCACGCCCGTGCTCGCGGTGGACGATACCCGAGCCCATGGCCCGAGCGCGCGGAACTGGCTCGACCTGGAGCTCGACGCGAAGGTCCTGTCCGGCGTCCACGACGACAGCGTCTTTGCGCTCACGGAGCAGCTCAGCCTCGGTGCTCCGACCTTCCGCGATCGCGACGTCCACGACATCCTGCGCCTGTTCGAGCCCTATCAGCTGCGGATCCGATCGGCGACGTTTCGTGGACCCGACGGCTGGGACCAGGGGCCTCTGACGGTGGGAATGCAGCGGTACTTCCCGATCGATCACGTCGCGTTCCTGCCTCTGGCATATGCCCACTTCGGGGTCGAGACCGTGGTGTCGACGCCGTGGCTGTCCGGGCGTCACGTGATCCCTCCGACCGCGGTTCGCATCGTGGACGCGGTCGACACCGAGCTGGCGCAGAATGGCTGGAGCCTGCGGCCGGTCTCGGGATACGTCCGGGCCGACTTTCTGGCGTGCCGGTCGTTCTTTGGTGAGCTAGGGGCGGCGCCCGAGCTGTTCGTGCCGGCCAGCGGACCCGACGAGTACGACGCGCGGTTTCACGTGGCCTTCGGATGGTCGTTCGGTTGCGTGGACCGCATCGTGCCCCGCCGGCCCAAGCTCTCGGTCGAATACCGGGGCCGGGTGCGGCTGCACGCCGATGATCTCCCCATCCGGTACCGGGACTCGCTGGGAGTCGGGCTGCAGGTCGACTTCGGCCCGCTGGTCGTGCAGATCCTGGCATCGACAGACCTCGTCGAGCAGCCGCTGTCCTACGGGATGCTCGGGGTCCGGCTGCAGCTCGGACCCGCGAAGGATCCACCGCCATGACACCGATCTGGAGAGCTCTGCGCCTCGGCCTGCTTCCATTGCTCGGGACGTGCTGTCCGACGCTCTGGGTCCAGGTGCAGAAGGATGATCCTGCGCCCTGGCCGTCCGTGCCGCTTCCCGCAGTGGACCAGACGCCGTACACCATCCCTGCCGCGGCACCCAATCGCTTCGACGTGCTCGCCGGCGGCGTGCGCACCCTGGGCGCCTCCGGGTACACCGACGTGCCCGATCCCAAGAATGATTCCAACGCCGCGCATGCGCGCGCGGTCGCTGATCTGACCGCGATCCTGAAACAATACGGCCAACCCATCATGCGGGACTGCAGCGTGCCCGCGACGTTGAGCTGCACGGGCGGGGACAAGCCCCGCTGTCACGTGCTGCACTTGACGGACGAAGTCAGTCAGGCCGCGGCGGTGATCGTCGATGGGCGGCGCCTGGCCGTCCTGGACCCTCCCGACCGTGATGAGCCGACATCCGACCTCGAAGTGTCGGATGAAGTGTCGGGGACCAACGGACGGAAGCTCGCTATCTGCATCGAGCCGACGCTGGAGCTGTCCCGCACGCTGCTGTCGTTCGTGCACCTGTCGGACATCCAGCTCCGCGATCCTTCGGTCATCTTGACCGATCGCCGGCTCAGTCATGCGCTCGACTGGTTCGATCCGCTGTCCTCGTTCGAGTACGACGAGGACATGGCATCCTACAATCAGTACCTCGTCGAGGCAGTGTTTGCCACGATCAACGGGATCGCGGCGACTCCCGCGGATCCCGGCGCGCCCAAATTCGTCGTTCATACCGGGGATTCGATCGACTCCGGGGTCGTCGGAGAGCTGCTGCGGATTCATACGCTGATCGATCGGCTGAAGATCCCGTTCTTCGAGCTGCTGGGGAACCACGATGTGCTCGTGTTCGGGAATCTGACACCGACCAGCACGCACGACACCGACCGCGCATGCACCCCGATCGAGGCGCTGCTGGGATCCCGGACCCGGATCGCGCCGAACCGGCTGTGCGTCGATCAGACGGTGGTGTGCCCGACCTGCATCGCACAGAAGCCGGAGCCCGCGCCGCAGGATACCCCGGGGGCGATCCAGATCCATCCCATGAAAGAAGAGGCGGAGCTCGTTGCCCAGGACACGCAGCAGGCGACGCGACAGCATTTCATGAAGTACCTCGTGCATCCGCGGACCGACCGGGTGGCTCAACCGAGGTTCGTCAAGCGCGATGCGGACTACTGCGCGGACACCCGACCGAAGCTCCGCTACGATGCGTATTCCCGGTCGCACGGCTTCGATCTGGGAACCGCGGACGACAAGATCCCCATCGATCCGGACGTTCCGGCTGACAGGGTCGCTGCTACCCAGCTGGGTTACTACGGCTTCGTGCAGCCGATGGAAGGCGGCCGCAGCGCCGTGTTCATCGCGCTGAACAGCGAGGACCTGG
>DATAPF010000230.1:0-9472 GCA_036265355.1 Kofleriaceae bacterium
CTTCCACAACGCCGGCTACTTCGTGCTCGAGGGCGAGGACTTCGTGAAGACGTTCCGGCTCGACGCCGCGCCGGATCCCGCGTTCCTACCGCTGTTCGCCGAGCTGGTCCGGATCGATCGCGTGGTCCGCCGGTCGCACACCGAGCTGGTCGCGATGTCGCGGATCTTGCTCGTGCGGCACCTCGCGCGGCGGCCCGCCGACAACCCGGTGCGCCGGTTCGCGACCCGGTTCGCCGCGGACCTGCCGCTGTTGCAGGACCGCGGGCTCGCCCACTACCACGCGTGGGCGTTCGCGACGCTGCGCCAGCTCGGCGCCGCGGCCGAGCTGATCGCCTGCTACCTGCGCTGGCTCGCCGACGACCGCGTGGCGCCCGCGACCGCGGCCTACGACGCGATCTCGACCGGCGCGAAGGCGTTCATCCTCAAGGCCGCGCGCGCGGTCAACGGCAAGAAGCCGCTCGACGCGTCGCCGCAGCTCGCCGAGTGGGCCACCGCGTGGGACACGGCGATCGAGGTCCTGACAGGAGTCGTGCGATGAAGGTCGGTATCGATCTCGTGGACGTCAGCCGGATCGCCGCGTCGATCGACGCGTTCGGCGATCGGTTCCTGCGCCGGGTGTTCACCGAGGGCGAGATCGCGTACGCGCGGTCGGCGCCCGCGCTGACCGCCGAGCGCCTCGCCGCACGGTTCGCGGCCAAGGAGGCCGCCAAGAAGGCGCTCGAGCTCGAGGGCGTCGGCTGGCGCGACCTCGAGGTCGCTCGCTCGCCGAGCGGCGCCCCCCACCTGGTCTTGCACGGCGCGGCGCGTGCCGCGGCCGGTACGAAGTCGTTTGCCCTCTCGATGAGCCATGAAGGAGACCACGCAACCGCCGTGGTGATCGCCCATGATTGAATCCAAGATCCGCATCATCCTCGGAGAGCACGGCCGGCTGGCCAAGGACGCCACCGGGCTCACCGCCACCGACGACCTCTATCAGGCGGGCATGTCCTCGCACGCGAGCGTCAACGTGATGCTCGCGCTCGAGGGCGAGTTCGACGTCGAGTTCCCGGATCACCTGCTCAAGCGCAGCGTGTTCGAGAGCATCGCGTCGATCCGCTCGGCGATCGACGAGCTCACCGCGTGCCACTGAGGCCCGCAAGCCCGACCGCAAGCCCGACGGACGTCGGGTGCGCAGCACCGCCGCAGGCGGTGCGGGGGTTGACCGCAAGCCCGACGGACGTCGGGCGCGCAGCACCGCCGCAGGCGGTGCGGAGGTTGATCAGTCGCTGGGAGGTCGCCGCTGCGCCCGCAGGCGCGTTCGCCGATCCGGCGGGCCTCGACGGCCTGGCGTGGCTGCCGGCGACGGTTCCGGGCACGGCGGCGAGCGCGCTGCGTGCGGCCGGCGCGTGGAGCTGGGCCGACGATCGCCGGTTCGACGCCGAGGACTGGTGGTGGCGGACGTCGCTGCCGGGCGAGCCGGCGCCGGGCGTGCTACACCTCGATGGCATCGCGACGCTGTGGGACGCGTGGATCGACGGCGAGCACGCCGGGTCCGGCGACAACATGTTCCGGGCGTATCAGCTGCCGCTGCCCGCGGGCGCCCGGCGGCTCGTGATCCGGTGCCGCGCGCTCGAGCCCGAGCTCGCGCGGAAGCGGCCGCGGCCGCGCTGGCGGGTGCCGATGCTCGAGCAGCAGCAGCTGCGCTGGATCCGCACGACGTTGCTCGGCCGCACCCCCGGCTGGTCGCCGCGCTGTCCGCCGGTCGGACCGTGGCGGCCGGTCTGGATCGGGCCCGCGCCCGCGGAGCAGGTCGAGATCGACGCCCGGCTCGACGCCGGCGCCGGCACGGTCGCGTGCCGCGCGGTGATCGACGCCGACGCGTGCACGCTCGTCGTGTCGCGCGGGGCCGAGCGCCACGCGGCCGCGCTGGCGGCAACCGGCGAGGCGTGGACGGGGACGCTCACGATCGAGCGGCCGGCGCTGTGGTGGCCGCACACGCATGGCCGGCCGGATCGCTACGACGCCGTGCTCGAGGTGCAGCGCGGCGGCGACACCCGGACGGTGCCGCTCCGCGCGGTCGGCTTCCGATCGATCGAGCTCGAGCGCGAGCTCGAGCGCGAGCCCGATCGCGGCGGCGAGTTCGGGCTGCGCGTCAACGGCGTGCGCGTGTTCTGCCGCGGCGCGTGCTGGACGCCGCTCGACGTCGTGTCGCTGGCGGCGACGCCGGCCGAGTACGCCACCGCCGTCGCGCAGCTGTGCGACGCCGGGATGAACATGATCCGAATCGGCGGCACGATGGTGTACGAGGACGACGCGCTGTACGACGAGCTCGACGCGCAGGGAGTGCTGCTCTGGCAGGACCTGATGTTCGCGAACATGGACTATCCCGACGATCCGGCGTTCGTCGCCGGCGTCGAGCTCGAGGTCGACCACCAGCTCGCGCGGCTCGCCGGGCGCCCATCGCTGGCGATCGTGTGCGGCAACAGCGAGGGCGAGCAGCAGGCGGCGAGGTGGGGCGCCGCGCGCGAGCTGTGGACACCGCGGCTGTTCCACGACGTGCTCGCGCGGCGGTGCCGGGACGTCCCGTACGTCGCGTCGAGCGCGACCGGCGGCGCGTTTCCGCACGCCGTCAACGCGGGGCCGGCGTCGTACTACGGCGTCGGCGCGTACCTGCGCCCGCTCGACGACGCGCGGCGCGCCGAGGTGCGGTTCGCGTCGGAGTGCCTCGGATTCGCCAACGTCCCCGACGATCCGGCCCTGCCGCCCGTGCACGATCCGGCGTGGAAGGCCGGTACGCCGCGCGATCGCGGCGCCGACTGGGACTTCGATGACGTTCGCGACCACTACGTGCAGCGCGTGTTCGGCGTCGATCCGGCCGCGCTGCGCGCCGCCGATCCCGCGCGCTATCTCGAGCTGGCGCGCGTCGCGACCGGCGAGGTGATGGCGCGCGTGTTCGACGAGTGGCGGCGCGCGCGCTCGACGTGCCGCGGCGGCCTGGTGTGGTTCCTGCGCGACCTGCGGCCGGGCGCCGGCTGGGGCCTGATCGACGTGCGCGGGACCCCGAAGCCGTGCTGGTACGTCGCGCGCCGCGCGCTGGCGCCGATCGGGCTCGCGCTCACCGACGAGGGCAGCAACGGCCTCGCGATCCACGTCGCCAACGATCGCGCGGAGCCGCTCGCCGGCCGGCTCGAGCTCACGCTGTGGCGCGGCGACCTCCGCCTGCGCGACGCGGCGACCGAGATCGCGGTCGCCCCGCACGCCGCGATCGAGCTCGCCGCAAATGCGCAGTTCGACAGCTGGATCGATCTGTCGTACACGTATCGGTTCGGGCCGCCCGCGGCGGACGTCGTCCACGCCCGGCTGCGCGCCGGCGACGACGTCGTCGAGACCCACTGGTTCCCGGCGGGGCTGTCCGCCGCGCGCGAGCCGGACGTCGGGCTCGCGGTGACCGGCGACGCAGGCGCGCTCGCGATCACGACGCGCCGGTTCGCGCGGTTCGTCGCGATCGATGCGCCGGGGTACATGCCGTCGGACAGCTACTTCCACCTCGCGCCGGATCAGCGCCGGACGATCACGCTGACCGGCGACGGCCCGCTCCGGGTCGCGATCCGCGCGCTCAACAGCGAGGCCGGCGCCACGGGAGGCTCGCCATGAAGTGCGGAACGATCGCGATCGGGGACTTCGAGGTCTGCCGGCTCGGCTTCGGCACGATGCGCCTCGTCGGTCCGGGGGTGATCGGGCCGCCGCGCGATGTCGCCGCGGCGCGCGAGACGCTCCGGCTGCTGCCCGAGCTCGGCGTGAACCTGGTCGACACCGCCAACTCGTACGGCCCGCTGCTCGCCGAGTGGCTCGTGCGCGCCGTGCTGCACCCGTATCGCGGGCTGCTGGTCGCGACCAAGGGCGGGCTGCTGCGGCCCGGGCCGAATCAATGGCAGACCGACGGTCGCCCGGAGGCCCTGCGCGCGGCGGTCAAGGGCAGCCTCGCGACGCTCGGCGTCGAGCGCCTCGACCTGTGGCAGCTCCACCGCATCGACCCCGAGGTGCCGGCCGACGAGCAGTTCGCCGCGATCGCCGAGATGCAGCGCGACGGCCTGATCCGCCACGTCGGCCTGAGCAACGTATCGGGCGAGCACATCGAGGCGGCGGGCAAGCACTTCACCGTCGCCGCTGTGCAGAACCTCTACCACGTGATCGATCGACGGAGCGAGCCGGTCGTCGAGTACTGCGAGCAGCACGGCATCCCGTTCCTCGCGTACTTCCCGCTCGCGACCGGCGCGCTCGCCGCCCACGACTCGATCCTGCAGCACGTCGCGGGCAAGATCGGCATCACCCCGGGCCAGGCCGCGCTCGCGTGGCTGCTCAAGCGGTCGCCCTCGATCATCGCGATCCCCGGGACCCAGAACCCGGAGCACCTGCACGAGAACGTCGCCGCCGCCTCGATCGAGCTCAGTGACGAGCAGTACGCGGAGATCGAGCGGATCGGCCGCAAGGCCGACCAGCTACGCGCCCAGCGCAGGTAGGCGTCGCACCTCACCGCGAGCGCCGGTCGCCGGTGACGCGAGGTCCGATCGCTCGAGCGCTTGGTCCGCCGTGAGCGGAACAGACGGAACATCTCGTGATGTTCCTGCATGACTCTTCAGTTTCAATCATATACGAGTATCCGGAACACACAGGAACACATCCCGGAACACCGAACAGACCCGGGTTCCGATACGGGGGAAGCCAAACCCGGCAGTTACAGCTGTCCCGGCGTCGGCCCGCTGCTTGCTTCCTGCGACATGCCTTGGG
The DNA here is from genome assembly GCA_036265355.1 of Kofleriaceae bacterium. GTDB lineage: Bacteria > Myxococcota_A > Polyangia > Haliangiales > Haliangiaceae > JABFXX01. Next base: position 4,768 of record DATAPF010000230.1, read on the forward strand.
GGGTCGCGCAGCTCGCGCGACCCGAAGGTACCCTCGTGCACCCCACCGTGACGTCTGACGAGAGCACTGCACCGCCTGCGCCCGGGATGTCATCGCCCTCGCCCGCCGACCGGACCCGGACGCGCGAGCCGTGCGAGCTGTCGGACGCGATTCCACCGCCGGCCAGCACGGTCGCTCATCAGGTCCGCGACAGCGCGCGCTACCGCTTCCTCGGAGAGCACGGCCGCGGTGGCCTGGGTCGCGTGTCACGCGCCCACGACCTCGACCTGGGCCGCGACATCGCGATCAAGGAGCTGATCTCGCGCGGTCACGTCAGCGAGGTCCGCTTTCTCCGCGAGGCGTTGATCACCGCCCGTCTCGAGCACCCCGGCATCGTCCCGGTCCACGAGGCCGGCCGGTGGCCCGACGGCACGCCGTTCTACGCGATGAAGCTCGTCGCCGGTCGTCCGCTGCGCGACCTGATCGCCGAGCGCAAGACGGTCGACGAGCGGATCGGCCTGCTCCACCACGTCATCGCCGTCGCGGACGCGATCGCCTACGCCCACGGCCGCAACATCATCCACCGCGACCTCAAGCCTGCCAACGTCATCGTCGGCGACTTCGGCGAGACGGTCGTCATCGACTGGGGCCTGGCCAAGGACCTCTCCGCAGACGAGCAATCCACCCTCGGCAACGGCGTCTTCCGCGTCCACCACGACGATGGCCTGACCTCCACCGGCGCGGTGCTCGGCACCCCGGCCTACATGGCCCCCGAGCAGGGGCGCGGCGAATCCGTCGACCAGCGCGCCGATGTCTACGCCATCGGCGTCATGCTCTGGGAGCTGTGCTCGCTGCGCAAGCTCCTTCCGGTGGACGCCGGCCAGCGCCGCCGCATCCTCCGCCGTTCCGGCATCGACCCCGACCTGGCCGCCATCGTCGACAAGGCCTGTGCCCCCGACGCCGCACACCGCTACCGCGACGCCGGAGCGCTTGCCGCGGACCTCAAGGCGTTCAAGGCCGGCACGCGCATCGGCGCGCGCCGGTACTCGCTGTGGGCGCTGCTCGCGCACTGGACGCGCCGGCACCGCGCGCTGGCGCTTTCTGCCACCGCCGCGCTGGTGCTCGCCGCGGCCGGTCTCGCGCTGTACACGCGCAACATCGCGGTCGAGCGCGACCGGGCCGACGCCGAGGCGAGTCGCGCCCATACCCAGCAGCAGGCCGCCGAGCAGGCGAACAGCGACCTCCTGCTGCAACACGCCGAGACCTTGATGCTCGTCGACCCGACCGCTGCCGCCGCGACCCTGGAGAAGTATCACGGCAGCGACATGACGCGATTCCGGCGCCTGCAAGCAGAGGCGCAGAGCCGGGGTGTGGCGATTGCCACGTTACAGCCGCATGCCAGTCAGATCTGGTTTCTCACCGCGGATTCACATGGCGCGATCTTCTCCCTGGGCAACGATCGCATGATCCGGGTCACCGATGGACACGGCTCCACGGCGCTCGCCAGCAACGTCTCCTGCGATACACATGTCGCCTATGCGCCGGCCGCGCAGCTCCTGGCCTACAAGACCACGTCCTCGGGTGTCGCCATACTCGCATTGTCGACGCGCACGACAACGACCCTCGATGCGCATGACATTGCAGAGGTGGAGATCGCACCCGACGGTTCCCATCTGGCAACCATCGGTGCCGATGGCTTGCTGACGACCTGGGCCCTCGCCCGGGGAGGGAAAGTCCTGCATCGCGAGTCGATCCCGGGGGCTGGCGCCCTGGCGTTCACGACGCCAACGCAGATTGTCGTGAAGACACCGACGATGGTGCTGACGCGTTCGGTCGCTTCCTCGCAGTACATCCGCAAGGCGATCCCGCTTCCAGCCACCACGTTCAGCACCACGCGCGAGCGCATCGTGGCCGGAGATGCGCAGGGAACCATCTATCTGCTCTCGACCGACCTGACGTTGCTCGCGAAGGCCTCGGTATGTCACCTGGGGGTCAACGCGGTCCACGCGTTCGGGCATCGCGACCTCGTGGCATTCGCGTGCGCCGAGGGCGCGGCCGGCGTCGCCCGCTTTGATCCGGAAGCAGGGCGTCTGGTCGCGGTCGACCGATTCCGCGTTTCAGGTCCGGCGTACTTTGCACTTCCAGATGAAGCCGAACAGCGCGTTGTCGTATCCAACGACACCAGCCAGATATACATCTATGATGTCGCCAGCCGTCTGGTCAGTGAATATCAAGGTAAGTCCAGCAAGATCACCTACATCTTTCCAGGGTCCCGGGACTATAACCATATCCTCGTCGGTAACAACCAAGGAACCGTGCAGGCCTGGGATCCACCTCCGCAGGAGGCTCGTGTCCTGCTGCAAGCAAGTGGGCCCGTGTATCATGTCAGGTTCTCCCCTGGAGGACAGATCCTCGCAACCGACGGGGCTGATCGCATCGCCCGCGAGATCGATCTCGGGAACGGAGCAGTGACGGAGCTGCGTGGACACACCGACGAGATCATCGGAATCAAATTCTCCCCGGATGGTCGCACGATCGTGACCGCAGGTCTCGACCGCACGTTTCGAGCATGGCGAGCCAGTGATGGCAGCCTCGTGCGGGTGTTCCGTGAACACAGAAACGTTTCCACAGATCAAGATTTCTTCACCGGCGAACAACGGGCTGCTTCCATCGACGACGGCGGTCACCTGCTAGCATGGTCTCTGGACACTGCAGAATTCTCGACTCTATATGAATCGCCAACATCGCTACTGTCGATGGAGGTATTGAAGCAGAACCAGCACACCATCGTCCGGGACACAACCAGTGCCGTGTGGGACATAAGTCCCGATGGCAAGGCGACGCAGCGCCGGAAGCCCGACGGCGCCAACATCACCTACATGAAGGCTTCGCCTGACACTCGCATGCTGGCAATCGGGACGGACGCCGGAGACACCATCGTGTATGACACCAGCAACTGGACCACGATCGCAATCGCAAGCAGCAAGGGCCCGGTTCGCCACGTCGCCTTCGATCCTCGTGGCCGAGATCTCGCCATTGTATCAGAGGATGGCAATGTGCATGTCATGTCGCTGCGCGACGCGCGCACCCTGCAATGGCATGATCTCCCGCTCGCGGCGCAGTTCGTCGTCTACACACCCGACGGAGAGCGCCTGGCGATCATCTGCGACGATGGCTCCACGTGGTTCTATGATGTGCACCATGATGTTTGGGCCTACACCCGGGATCATAGCGCGGTGCGCCATGATGTGTGGGCTTACGTCCCAGATCGCAGTGCAGAAGACATGTTTGGCGCCTTTTCTCCAGATGGCCGGCATTTTGCCAGCGCCGACGGGAAAGGCCTGGTCGTCCTCCGTGACATGGAAACCACCTTCGCGAAAGCAGTGCACCGATGAACAAGAACAATCACCAGGTCAAGAACAGGAAGACGCTCATCCTGAAGTCCCAGACCATTCGTCAACTTGCAAACGCCGACCTGTTTCGCATTGCTGGTGCTCAAAATGGGTCGACGAACAGCGACGACTGCTGTACTCATCCTCACTGACATATCCTCAGTCGAACGCGACGCCGAGCCGCAGATCGCTGGCGAGCACCACGCCGCCGCGGATCATCGCGGAGGTTCCGATCTCGAGGCCGAACACCGCCCACTTGAAGCGGGCGAGGTCGAGGCCGATGCCGCCGAGCACCGCCGGGCCGGTCTGCTGGACGTCGATGAGCACGTTCATGTCCGAGCTCTTGACGTGGCTCGCCTGGTACCTGCCCAGGCCGCCGGCGAACCGCAGCCACAGCGAATCGGTGGCGTAGTACTGCGCGCCGGCGAGCAAGTTGAGGTTGGTGTTGGTGTAGGTCGCCGAGTCCGTCGTGTTCAGCTTGGCCGTGCCGTGCAGCACGACCGTGCCGCCGAATTCGAATGTGATCACGGTGCGCGGGGTCGCGACGTGGCCGAGCCGCAGATCGAACGAGCCGCCACGGCCGGTCGAGCCCTCGATGCCGAGCCCGACGAGCAGGCCGCCGCCGAGCGACCCCGCCAGGACGAAGCCCCGGCGGTTCGCGGTCGATTCCAGGTTGGCGTCCGCCGCGTACTCGACGGCCGGATCCGGGGCCTCGGCGGCAGGTGCCGGTGCAGGCGTCGGAGCCGCGTGCGCCGCGCCGGGTGCCGCGGACGGCGGTGGCGCGGACGGCGGTGCCAGGGGTTTCGGCTCGGCGTGGGCGATGCCGGCGACCGCCAGGCCACCGACCACGGCGAGCCGGCCGATCATCGGGGCGCGCCGATCTCGAGCGCCGGGAACGACGTCCGACCACCGAGGTGCGGCTGGTCGGGCAGCAGCAGGCGCGCGACGACCTGGCCACCGATCAGGTGCTTCTCGACGATCTCGGGGATGTCGTCGGGCGTGACCCGCCCGTACCAGACCTGTTCCGGATAGACCACGACCGTGACGCCGGCCTCGCACTGATCGAGGCAGCCGGCGTTGTTGGCGCGGATCACCTTGGACAGGCCGCGCGCGGACAGCTCGGCCTTGAGCCGGTCGCGGACGTCGATGCCGCCCTTCAGCTTGCAGCAACCCTTGGGGTTATCGGGCGCGCGCTCGTTGATGCAGACGAAGACATGACGCTGGAGGCTTGGCATCCGCCCTGGAGCGTAGCACCCTCACCCACCGCCCGAGGGCCGCCCGAGGCCACCCGAGGCCCGCCCGAGGCCGGCCCGAGGCCGCGACGAGGCGGCGCT
>DATAPF010000231.1:0-5350 GCA_036265355.1 Kofleriaceae bacterium
GTCGTAGCCGGCCTCCACCGCCTGCGCGGCGTTCATCCCGGTCGGGATGTGGCCGCTGACCCGCAGGCCGCGGGCGTGGCCGGCCGCGGCGATGCCGGGGACCATCGACGGCGGGATCGAGCTGTAGATCTTGATCTGGGCGTAGCCGGCGTCGGCGTAGCGCGCGACCGCGGCGGCGGCCTCCTCGGGCGTGCTCACCGCCACGCCGGTCGGCGCGGTGAACGGTCCCTTGGCGTCGATCAGGCCGGCGCGGATCACGCGCGGCCCGAGCTCGGTGCCGGCGTCGAACCGTGCGATCCGGGCGCCGAGCTGCTCGATGTCGTTGCCCATGTCGCGCACCGTGGTGATGCCGGCCGCGAGGTCGAGCAAGCCGTGGCCGGGGAACAGGTGGACGTGCATGTCCCACAGCCCGGGCAGCAGGGTGCGGCCGTGGGCGTCGATCACCTGCGCGCCGGCCGGCACCGGCGTCGTCGCATCGCCGACCGCGACGATCCGATCGCCGTCGACGATCACCGTGGCGTCGGGCACGATGGTGCGGCGCTCGCTGTCGAACCGCCGGGCGTGGGTGATGGCGAGCTTGCCGCCGGGCGGGCGGTGCGCGAGCGTGCTTGCGAGCCGCGCGGCGCGCGCTGCGACCCAGGCCTGATCGTCGGCGAGCAGCGCCGGGATCGCGGCTTCGGCGCCGGTGCGGATCACCGAGCTCCACGCCGACACCGAGGCGAACGCCTGGTTGTCCTCGTCGAGCCAGCTCAGGTAGGGCTCGAAGCTCACGCCCGCGATGGCGAGCCGGCGCAGCCGGCGGTGCGCGCCGGCGATCTCGATCTCGCGCACGGTGTCGTCCTCGATCCAGGCCTCGCCGGCCGGGAGCAGCTCGAGGCGGCGCCCCGGGGCGCGCAGCAGCGCCTGCTCGAACCCCGCGTCGGTGACGCCGTACATCGCGACGTACCAGCCCGAGCCGCTCGGCGCCTGACCGTGCTCGGCGCTCGACTGCCAGGTCAGCGTGCCGTCGGCCTCGTCGAGCCGCTCGTCGACCGGCGCCTTGTAATAGTCATGGCCGGTGACCCGGAGCCAGCGCGGCGCGCCGCGGGCGTCGAGCCGCAGCTCGCTGTGCACGTCCGGGCCGCGGCCGCGATCGTTGAACGTGAAGTGACCGAGGCGCCTGCCATCGGGCTCGATCCGCAGCTCGGCCTCGCCGGCCCGGCGGCCGACCGTGATCACCGAGTACGCGAGCACCCGCTCGCCGCCGGAGCTGCTGCCCGGATCGCGAGCCGGCACGGCAGGGCCGCAGCCCGCGGCGACGACCAGCGCGCACACCACAACGAGACACCGCATGCCGCTACGGTGGCACGGGCGCAGCGGGGGCACAACGCGACACCCCGCGACACCGCGGTGTTCCGCGGCGACGCGGTCACCGCGACCGCATGCCGGCGGCGACGAACAGCTCGGCGGGATCGTAGACCACGCCGCGGCACACCACGACGTCGGTGTTGCGCAGCGCCGCGAGGTCGCGGGTCGGATCGCCATCGACCAGCACGAGGTCGGCGCGCTTGCCGGCGGCGATCGATCCGGTGGCGCCGTCCTGGCCCATGACCCGCGCGGCGCCGATCGTCGCGAGCGACAGCACGTCGCGGATCGGGATCCCGGCCTGGACGTAGAGCTCGAGCTCGCGGATCAGGCTCATCCCGACGTTGCGGTCGGTGCCGGCGACGATCGGGATACCGCGGTCCCAGGCGCGCTTGATCAGGCGCTGCAGCGCGGCGAACGACGCGCGGAACCGGCCGCGCTGGCCGCCGGGCGCCGCCAGGCCGACGCTCTTGCGCAGCCGCACGACCTGGGCCGGCAGGCGGTCCGCATAGGGAACGAGCATCGGCTCCAGGTCACCGGGGTCGGAGTTGAACTGGCCATCCAGGCTGACCAGCGTCGGATCGAGCACGGTGCGATGCGCGACCAGCAGATCGAGGAAGCGCCGGACATCGGGCCCGTCGAGATCGAGCCCGCCGCCGCGCTCGGCGACCCGGGTGATCCGCAGCAGCGTGCGGGTGTCGTCGCCGGGCCCGGCCAGGAAGCGCAGGAACAGGTAGTTGGCGTGCTGGATCTCGTCGAAGCCCTGCAGGACCGCGTCGGCCGCGTTCATCCCGCTGGGGATGTGGCCGCTGACGCGCAGCCCGCGCGCGTGCGCCGCCGCGGCGATCGTCCGGACCCACGGCGGCGGGATCGAGCTGTAGATCTTGATCTGGACGTAGCCCGCGTCGGCGTAGCGCGACACCGCGGCGAGCGCGTCGCTCAGGTTGCTCGCGATGATCCCGTACGGCGCGGCGTAGTCGCCCGGCGCGTCGATCAGGCCGGCGCGCAGCACGTGCGGCCCGATCTCGGTGCCGGCATCGAGCCGCTCGACCCGCGGATCGAGCTCCTCGGGGTGGTTGCCCAGGTCGCGGACCGTGGTCACGCCCGATGCGAGGAACAGCAGGCCGGCCTCGGCGATCTGCATGTGGACGTGCATGTCCCACAGCCCGGGGAGCAGCGTGCGTCCGTGCGCGTCGATCACGCGGCTGCCGGCCGGCACCGGCGTCGCGGCGTCACCGACCACCGCGATCCGATCGCCGGCGACCACCACGGTGGCGTCGGGCACGACCGTGCCGCGCTCGCTGTCATACAGCCGCGCATGGATGAATGCCAGCTTGCCGTCGGGCGGCCGGTGCGCGAGCCGGTGCGCCAGATCGGCCGCGCGGGCGCTGGACCAGCGCAGGGTGTCGGCCAGCAGCGCCGGCATCACCGCCTCGGCGCCGGTGCGGATCGCCGCGAACGCCGAGTCGCCGCCGGCGAACATCTCGTCGTCCTCGTCGAGCCAGATCACCTGCGGTGTGTAGTCGAGCCCGGCGATCGCGACCCGGTGCAGGTGCCGCGTGACCCCCGCGATCGGGATCTCGCGCTCGGTGTCGTCCTCGATCCAGGCCTCGCCGCCCGGCAGCAGCTTGAGGCGGTGGCCGGTGGCGTGGCGCAGCGCCCGGGCGAGCAGCGCATACGGGTCGATGCCGGTCTGCGCCGAGACATACCAGCCGGAACCGATCGGGGCCTGGCCGTGCTCGCTCGGCGATCGCCAGCGGAGCATGCCGTGCGCCTCCTCGAGCTGCTCGTCGACCGGCCCCTGGGCGTAGTCGACGCCGGTGACATGGAACGAGCGCAGCGCGCCGGCGCGATCGAGCGTCTCCGTGGCCCGGGTGTCCGGTCCGCGGCCGCGATCGTGAAACGCGAAGTGCGTGACGCGCTTGCCGTCGGGCTCGATCCGGATCTCGGCCTCGCCCACCCGGTGGTCGCGGTTGAGCACCGAGAACGTGAGCACGCGCTGCCTGGTGGCCCCGTTGCTCGCGTCGTGACTCGACCCGTCCGCATCGCGCGCGGGCGCAGGCCGGCATCCGACCGCAACTGCCAGTGCGCACGCGAGCACACCCCGCATGCCGGCACGGTCGCATGACCGACCGCGCAGGACAACGCAGCAGAGGCACGAGCATGACGCACTCACGGTGAGCTCCGGGGTAGCGCATGGGTAGCTGCCGCACGGCGCGACGGTTAGACTCGCGTGGTGAAGACCGGGAATGCCACGCTGTCCGGCTACGGGACCACCATCTTCGAGGCGATGTCCGCGCTCGCCCGCGAGCACGCCGCGGTCAACCTGGGCCAGGGCTTCCCCGACGATCGCGGCCGCCTCGATCTGCGGCAGGCTGCGGCGGACTACGTGGTCGACGGCCACAACCAGTATCCCCCGATGATGGGGATGGCGGCGCTGCGCCAGGCGGTGGCCGCCCACGACCGGCGGTGCTACGGGCTGGAGGTCGACTGGCAGACCGAGGTGCTGGTCACCTCGGGCGCCACCGAGGCGCTGGTCGACTGCTTCCTCGGGCTGCTCGAGCCCGGCGACGAGGTCGTCGTGCTGGAGCCGGCGTACGATACCTACGTGCCCGTGATCCGCCGGCTCGGCGCGATCCCGCGCGCGGTCCGGCTCGTGCCGCCGGCCTGGACCCTGCCGCGCGAGGAGCTCGCGGCGGCGTTCTCGCCCCGGACCAAGCTGCTGGTGCTCAACTCGCCGATGAACCCGGCCGGCAAGGTGTTCTCGCGCGACGAGCTCGAGTTCATCGCGTCGCTGGTCGAGCGCCATGATGCCTTCGCGATGTGCGACGAGGTGTACGAGCACCTGGTGTTCGGCGACGCCCGACACGTCCCGCTGATGACGCTCCCGGGCATGCGGGAGTGCACACTGCGGATCGGCTCGGCCGGCAAGACGTTCTCGGTGACCGGCTGGAAGGTTGGTTACATCACCGCACCTGCCGCGATGTTGCGGCCGATCACCAAGGCGCACCAGTTCGTGACGTTCACGACGCCGCCCAACCTGCAGCATGCGGTGGCGCTCGGGCTCGGTCTCGACGATGCGTTCTTTCGCGGCATCGCCGCGCCGCTGGCGCGCGGCCGCGACCGCCTGGTCGGCGGGCTGACCTCGCTCGAGGTCCCGGTGTTGCCGTGCGATGGTACGTACTTCGTCGTACTCGACGTCACGCGCTGGCTGCGGCCAGGCGAGGATGACATCGCGTTCTGCCGCCGCCTGGTGGTCGACGCCGGGGTGGTGCTGATCCCGATGAGCGCGTTCTACGAGGCCGCGCCGCCACGCCACCTGGTGCGCGCGTGTTTTTGCAAGGAAGACGCCACGATCGACGCGGCGCTCGAGCGCCTGGGCAGCTGGGTGCGGCGCCAGCGCGGCTGATGCGACCTGCGTCCGTACGGTGCGCGGTGCGCGGCCGGCGGCCCCGCCGCGAAACGCGTGTGGCAGTTTCGGGCGCGACGGATAAGATGAACCCATGCAGCAAGCACTGACGTCTTCGGTAGCTCGCGCGGTGGTCGTCGGAGGCATCCTGCTCGCCGTGTCGCTGGGGCTATCCCGGGGACACGCGGATTCGCACCGCCAGGTCCGGCTGGTGCTCCACGCGGTGTCCGAGCCCGATTCCATCTACCTGAGCTGGTGGCGCGACGGCGACGTCCGCGTCGAGCTCGAGCCGGGCCGCCTGCCCGGGATGATGTTCACGTGCCGGGCGTGGCTCGACGACGGCTGCCTGTGGAAGGGGATCGAGACCCTCGAGCCGATCGACGCCCGGCACTACGCGTACGCGTACGACGAGGTCATGCTGCGCTGCCGCCCCGACGCGAACCCGGACATGTATCGCAAGACGCCGCGGACCGGGATCGTCACCATCGAGCAGTGACCGGATCGCGCGCGGCGATCGCGCGTCATCGATCGACAGGGGACTGATTTCCCGTCGGCTGGCGGCTGGCCCGGCAGAGCCGGTCGGATCATTCACGACCG
>DATAPF010000232.1:0-3664 GCA_036265355.1 Kofleriaceae bacterium
TGACTTCCGGCGCCGCCCAGGCCCAGGCCCCAGCCCCGGCGCCGGCCGACTCCGACGCGCGCACGCAGGCGGCGGGCCATGTCCGGCAGGGTCAGGCGTACTTCGAGCGCCGCGACTTCGACCGCGCGCTCGTGGAGTACCAGACCGCGCTCAACCTCAGCGGGGAGCCGTCGCTGATCTTCAACATCGCGCTGTGCCACGACCGCGCGAACCGGCCCGAGGAGGCGCTCCGGATGTTCCTGCGCTACCTCGAGCTCGCACCCGGCGGCGACGTGGCCGAGGAGGCCCGCGGCGACGTCGCGCGGCTGACCCCGATCGTCGAGAAGATCGTCGCCGACCGCGAGGCCGAGCGGGCGCGCCAGCAAGCGGAAGCGGCCCGCCGCGCGGACGCCGACCAGCGCGCGGAGGTCGCGCTGCGCACCGCCGCGGCCAAGAACCGCCGGGCCAAGATCGCGCGCTACCTGATCGTCGGCGGCGCGATGGTCCTCGCGGCAGGGGGGGTCACTTACTACCTGGCGAGCCAGCACGCCGATGGCGTCAAGACCGATTTCGATCCCGGAAACTACCTCGCCGAGCGCAAGGCGATCGCCGCCGAGCGCGACGTCGCGTACGTCGGCTATGCGGTCGGTGGCGTCACGCTCGCGGCCGGGCTGATCGTCGCGCTGACCGCGCGGGGCGCCGGCGACGGCGACGGCGTACGGGTGTCGGCGGCGATCACCCCGGGAGGCGCGACGCTGAGCGTCGCGTGGTCGCGATGAGGCCCGGGCTCGCGGCCGCGGTCACGATGGCGTCCGCGCTCGGCGCGGCCTGCCTGGACATCCCGCCGTACCGTGGCCCGACCAAGGTCGGCTATTCCCCGGACAAGACGGGAGCGATCACCGTCGCGACCCCGGACGTCACGCTGCACTTCGCCGGCGGCAGCGGCTTCCACCTCCCCGACCAACTGAAGCTCCGCGGCGTCGACGTCCTGGGACACGCGACGTCGCCGTGCTGGGCCGAGAGCGGGACCGGCTTCGCGGTGACGCCGATGCCGCGGGTCAGCGGGGATCCGCTGGACGGCGGTGTCATGGCCGTGGACAGCGAGATCCACGCGACGATGACCGGTCCCGTGGTGGTCCAGATCGCGCTGTCGTGGTCGACCCGCTGGAGCTTCGCGTCGACGTCGACGTGCAGCACGAACGCCGCGCACAAGGCCCACGGTTCGTCGACGTTCACCGTGTTCCCGGACGGCCACATCGTGCGCCACGATGTGCTGACCGAGGACAACCCGGACATGGAGCAGATCATGACGGACCACTGCACGTGCGCCGCCATGCCCAGCGCTCCCGACGCCTTCATCCTGTCGTCGTACTGGGCGTTCGACCGGCAGCAGCTCCCGACGCAGGTCGGGCTGGGCGATAGCGGCCCGAACTCGCCGGATCCCCTCATGCTGGGGACCGACTACAACGTCAGCGCTCCCTACAGCACGATCTGCCTCGACGGTCCTGGCGATTCCTTCCAGGTCGCCTCGGCGTGGGTGGTCCCGCCGCGCGCGGGCCACGGTCCCGGGACGAACGCGGCGGCGATCGGCCTTGGCGCGGTCGTGTCGCACGACGTCCAGAAGCTGTCCACCCCGATGCTCGACTTCCCGTGGGACGCCCACGGTGCGCTGTTCTTCGACCGCTCCAACTGCACCGCGGTGCTCAAGCGCACGCTCGATTACACCGCGCCGCAGCCGCTCATGATCAGCACGGCGTCCGGCACGATCACCAGCCTGCCGTCGCAGCTCGACGGGATCTATGGCGGTGACCCGGGGGCGGGCGGCAATGCCGGCATCGACGTCTCGAGCGGAACCACGACGCTGAGCGGCGGCCCCAGCGCCGCGTTCGTGGTCTGGCTGCGGTTCCCCGGATCGGTGACCGTGCCGACCGCGATCCGCGCCGGTGCACCGATCGGGTGGTATGTGCCCCAGCAGATCAACGATCGCGAGTGGCTGATCTGGGTCCAGGACGGGCTGCAGCCCGGCGAGACGATCACGGTCCGGCCGAACAACTGATCCTGCGAACGTCCCCGAGCCCGCGCAACCTCGCGCCGGCCGACCGCACCACCGATCGCGGCGCGCCCGGCTTGCCCGCGATCACCGGCCGTGGTGCATGATCGAACCCGTGCGACCCGCTGCCGCATCGAACTGCCCGAGGCCATGCGCCGCGCAACGTCAGAGGACCTCGCGATGAGCTGGTTCGGAAACTACCTCCGCTCCTCGATCGGAGCCAAGCACGTCATGGCCGTCACCGGCCTGCTGCTGCTGCTGTTCGCGATCTTCCACATGCTCGGCCACCTGCAGATGTTCGGCGGCCAGGACATGTACAACGGCTACGCCCACTTCCTGCAGGAGCTGTGGGAGGTCAAGTGGCCGGTCCGGGCGGCGCTGCTCGCGCTGCTGGGGATCCACGTCGTGCTCGCGGTCGGCCTGGTCGCGCGCAACCGCGCCGCGCGGCCGACCGGCTACGTCCGCTACCGGCCGGTGACCTCGTCGTGGGTCGGCCGGACGATGGCGGCCAGCGGCCTGGTCGTGTTCGCGTTCCTGGTGTTTCATATCCTGCACTTCACGCTCGGCCAGGTCCAGCCCGCCTACTTCCATGTAATGGATCCCAGGAACCGCTGGGACGCGTACTCGATGTTCGTGCGCGGCTTCCAGAGCCCGGGGATCTACGTCGCGTACCTGATCGGGATCGCGGTGCTCGCGCTGCACCTCGGCCACGGCGCGTCGAGCTGGCTGCAATCGCTCGGCCTGCGCCACCCCAAGTATCCCGCCGACCGGCTCGGCCCGGTGCTCGCCGTGATCCTGTTCGCCGGCTACATGGTGCCGCCGACCGCGGTGCTGGTCGGCATCCTCCGGCTCCCGGGAGCCTGACCCGCGGATCGACATGACGCTCAAGCTCGACCCACGCACACCCGCCGGACCGCTCGAGCAGCAATGGTCGACCGCCCGGTTCGAGATGAAGCTGGTCAATCCGGCCAACAAGCGCAAGTACAAGGTGATCGTCGTCGGCTCGGGCCTCGCCGGTGGCTCGGCCGCCGCCACGCTCGCCGAGCTCGGCTACGACGTCGCCTGCTTCTGCTTCCAGGACTCGCCGCGCCGCGCCCACTCGATCGCCGCGCAGGGCGGGATCAACGCGGCCAAGAACTACCAGAACGACGGCGACTCGGTGCACCGGCTGTTCTACGACACCGTCAAGGGCGGAGACTTCCGCGCCCGCGAGTCCAACGTGCACCGGCTCGCCGAGGTCTCGGTCGACATCATCGACCAGTGCGCCGCGATGGGCGTGCCGTTCGCGCGCGAGTACGGCGGCACGCTCGCCAACCGCAGCTTCGGCGGCGCCCAGGTGTCGCGCACGTTCTACGCCCGCGGCCAGACCGGCCAGCAGCTGCTGCTCGGCGTGTACGCCGCGCTGTCGCGCCAGATCGGCGCCGGCAAGCTGCGGATGTTCCCGCGCACCGAGATGCTCGACCTCGTGGTCGATCCGAAGACCGGGCGCGCGGCGGGCATCGTCGTGCGCGATCTGGTGACCGGCGCGATCACCTCGCACGCGGCCCATGCGGTCATCCTCGCGACCGGCGGCTATGGCAACGCGTTCTACCTGTCGACCAACGCCAAGGGCTGCAACGTCACCGCGACCTACCG
>DATAPF010000233.1:0-10383 GCA_036265355.1 Kofleriaceae bacterium
CACCCGCAGCATGTGGTGGAACCGCGCCGGCCGTCCGAGGTCGGCGATCAGCAGCGCCGCCCCGGCCGCCTCGCCGATCGTCGCGATCGCATGCAGCCGGCGCGCGAGTGGCCGCTCGCCGGCGAGCTCGGCCGCCGCCGCCACCGTGCTCGCCGCACCGGCGAGGCCCGAGGCGTAGAAGTACGCCGGCACGAACCAGCGCCACGGCGGCGGCTTGACCACCGGCAGGTCGTAGTAGGTCGCCGCCGCCGGCGCGCCGGTCGGCGTCTCGATCGCCGCGGGCCACGCCGCCTCGGGGCGTTCGACCTCGATCAGCGCGCCCTCGCCGTGCGGATCGGCGATCCGCGGATCCAGGTTCCGGCCGTCGTACGTCGTGGGAGGTGGGATCATCGCGCGCGCTCCATCAGCATCGAGACCGCGGCCAGCGCGAGCAGCCCGGCCGCGCCGGCCGCCGCCGCCAGCCAGGACCGGCCGGCGCCGATCGTCGGGACCTTCGGCGCCGGCGGCAGGTTGTAGACCTCGGAGCTATCGGTGAGCAGGAAGAATGCGTGCAGCCCGCCGGTGCCCGGCTGGTCGGCCGCGCTGGCGCCGTACAGCCGCGCCGGCAGCCCGCGCGCACGCAGCGCGGCCTGGCGATCCGCGGCGCGCTCCCGGAGCTCGTCGAGCGGACCGAACTGGATCGAGTCGGTCGGGCATGCCTTGGCGCACGCCGGCTCCAGCCCGCCCTGCAGCCGGTCGTAGCACAGCGTGCACTTGAACGCGCGGCCGTCGTCGTCGCGCCGGGCGATCACGCCGAACGGGCACGCCGGCACGCAGTAGCCGCAGCCGTTGCACACATCGGGCTGGACGTAGATCGAGCCGTGCTCGGTGCGGAGGATCGCGCCGGTCGGGCAGGCCTCGAGGCAGCCCGCCCGCTCGCAGTGCTTGCACACGTCCGACATCATCCGCCATGCGATCCCGCCCTGCCCGTCGGGGCGCTCGGCGAACGTGACGTGCCGCCAGGTCGACGCGCCGAGCGCCGCGGTGTTGTCGTACGACATGCCGGTCAGGTGAAACCCGTCGTCGGGCAGCTGGTTCCACTGCTTGCAGGCGACCTCGCACGCCTTGCAGCCGATGCACAGCGTCGTGTCGGTGAAGAAGCCGACCGTGCGGTTCGGCGTCGCGTCGCTCGGTGGATCCAGTCGCTTCATGGGTCGCTCTCGATCTGCAGCGGCTCGTCGCTCGGCTGGCCGACGCCGGGCCGATCGCGCCGCCGCAGCGCCATGGGCCCCGGATCGGGGCCGCCGATCGCGAACGGCCCATCGACCGCGGCGCTGCGCCCGCGCGACCGCCGGCCGGCGACCAGGCTCGCGGTCGCGACCTTGCTCTCGGGGATGTGGACGTTCGGATCGATCACCAGCTCGAACAGGTCGTTGACCACGTCACCGCGGACCCGCCCGATCCCGCCGAAGTGGAACGGCACCGCGATCTGGTGGATCACGGTCCCGCCGATCATCAGCGGCCGGATCCGGCGGGTCACCAGCACGCGGCACTCGACCTCGGCGCGCGCGGTGCGGATCGTGGCCCACCCGCCGTTGCGCACCCCGACCTCCGCCGCGAGCTCGGGCGATACCTCGCAGAACAGCGCCGGCTGGAGCTCGGCCAGCCACGACAGCCAGCGGCTCATCCCGCCCGCGGTGTGGTGCTCGGTCAGCCGGAACGTGGTCAGCACGTACGGGAACCGCCGATCGCGCGCCGCCGCGTGATACGGATTGTCGGATCTCCGCCACTCGCGGCGCACCGGATTGCACTGCTGGCCGTACAGCAGATTGCCGATCACCGACTCCTCGGGCTCGTAGTGCGACGGCAGCGGCCCATCGATGATCCCGCTCGGCGCGAACATCCAGCCGCGACCGTCGGACTGCATGAGGAACGGCGCGTCGCCGCTCAGGGTCGCCAGCCCGTGCGCGTCGTCGCCGGGGCGATAGTCCGGTGGGCGATCCTTGATGAAGTCCGGCACGTCCTCGCCGGTCCACTGCCGGCGCGCCGGGTCCCACCAGATGTAGCGCTTGCGCTCGCTCCACGGCGTGCCATCGGGCGCCGCCGATGCGCGGTTGTACATCAGGCGGCGGTTGGCGGGCCACGCCCAGCCCCAGTCCGGCGCCACGTAGCTCTGCTGGGTGCGCGGCTTGCGGCGCGCCGGCTGGTTGACCCCGCCGGCGTAGCAGCCGGCGTACAGCCAGCAGCCGCACGCGGTCGAGCCGTCGTCGGCGAGCTCGGTGTACGCGCCGACCGGCTCGCCGGTCGCGACCCGGTAGCCGTTGATCTCGCGCAGCACGGCCTGGGCGCTGGGTTCGGACAGCGCGCCGTGCGTCGGGTAGTCCCAGGTCAGCGCGCGGATCGCGAGGTCGCGGTCGCCGGTGGTGTTCGCGTAGCGCTGCTTGAGCCGCCGGCCGAGGTGGTACGCGAACCACAGCTCGCTGCGCGCGTCGCCCGGCGGCTCGATCGCCTGGTGGTGCCACTGCAGCAGGCGCTGCGTGTTGGTGAACGAGCCGTCCTTCTCGGTGTGCGCCGCCGCCGGGAAGAAGAACACCTCGGTCTGGATGTCCTCGGTCCTGACCTCGCCGCGCTCGATCTCCGGCGCCAGCCGCCAGAACTCGGCGGTCTCGGTCGGCGCGAAGTCGCGCACCACCAGCCACTCGAGCGCGCGCAGCCCCTTGCGCTGCAGCGGTCCGCCGACCGTCCCGATCACCGGGTTCTCGCCCATCACGAAGTAGCCGTCGAGCTTGCCGTCGGCCATCATCGCGATCGTCGCAGGGTGCGAGTGGTCACCGCTGATGTGCGGTAGCCGGGAGTACAGATAGCCATTGTCACGCGTCGCCGCGTCGCCGAACCACGCCTTGAGCAGCGACACGACGTACTTGGGCATCTCGCTCCACCAGCCGCTATCGGCGCGGTGCGAGCGGATGTACGTGTCGAGGTCTGCCGCATGGACATGGTGCGGCATCGGCAGATAGCCGGGCAGCAGGTTGAACAGCGTCGGGATGTCGGTCGAGCCCTGGATCGACGCGTGGCCGCGCAGCGCCATGATCCCGCCGCCCGGCCGGCCGATGTTGCCGAGCAGCAGCTGCAGGATCGCCGCCGCCCGGATGTACTGCACGCCGATCGAGTGCTGGGTCCAGCCCACCGCGTAGCAGATCGCGCTGGTCCGCTCGCGCCCCGAGTTGCTGCACAACAGCTCGGCGATCCGGATCAGCTGCGCGCGCGGCACGCCGCAGATCTGCTCGACGACCTCCGGCGTGTAGCGCGCGAAGTGCCGGCGCACGATCTGGAACACGCAGCGCGGGTGCGACAGGCTCTCGTCGCGCTGCTCGTTGACCACCCGGTCCATCGCCTTGCCGGGTCGCCCGGCGCCGAGCTGGGCCACGACCTCCTTGTGCCCGGCCGCCGGCACCACGTCGATCCCCGCGTACTGCCAGCTGTTCGGCTCGTAGCCGCCCTTGTTGGGATCGTAGCCGCTGAACAGCCCGTCGAGATCCTCGGTGTCGCGGAAGTCCTCCGAGATGATCGTCGCCGCGTTGGTGTACGGCACCACGTAGTCGCGGAAGGTGCGCTCGTGCTCGATCACGTACCGGATCAGCCCGCCGAGGAACGCGACGTCGGTCCCCGCGCGCAGCGGCACGTGCAGGTCGGCGACCGCGCTGGTCCGCGTGTAGCGCGGATCGACGTGCACGATCGTCGCGCCGCGCTGCTTCGCCTTCATCACCCAGCGGAATCCGACCGGATGGCACTCGGCCATGTTCGAGCCCTGGATCAGGATGCAGTCGGCGTTCTGCAGGTCCTGCTGGAACGTCGTCGCACCGCCGCGTCCGAACGAGATCCCCAGACCGGGGACCGTGGAGCTGTGTCATATCCGCGCCTGGTTCTCGACCTGGATGATCCCGAGCGCGGTGTACAGCTTCTTGAGCAGGTAGTTCTCCTCGTTGTCGAGCGTCGCGCCGCCGATGTGCGCGATCGCCATCGTGCGCTGCACCCGCTGCCCGGCGTCGAGCTGCTCCTGCCACGTCCGGTCGCGCGTGCGCTGCACCCGGTCGGCCACCATGTCCATCGCGGTGTCCAGCGCCAGCACCTCCCATGCCGTGCCGCCCGGCCGCCGGTACAGAACCCGGCGCTCGCGGTGATCGCCGGTCACCAGCTGCATCGTCGCCGCGCCCTTGGGGCACAGGCAGCCCTCCGAGATCGGCGAGTCCGGATCGCCCTCGATGTCGGTGATCTTGCCGTGCTTCAGGTACACCAGCTGACCGCAGCCGACGCCGCAGTACGGGCACACCGAGCCCACCACGCGATCGGCGCCGTCGATCCGCGGCCCGAGCGTGCCGGTGCGCGCGGAGCGAGCGGTGTCGCCCAGCCCGGTCACGTCGCCGGCAACCACCTGCCGGATCACGGGCCAGCGCCGGAGTCGGTCGATCAGCGGAAGTCGGATCCGAGCCATGCCGGGATGCGATGCACGCCGCGCACCCGCTCGCACACCCCGCGCCAGGCTCGTCCGGCCACGCACGCGCGCGTTCCGGCGCGGTGTCTCCAGCGCGCGCGGGGAACTCCTGCCGGTGTCCCCCGCCCGGAACGCCGGCTGCATCGCTGGGCGCCATGCGAAATCTGCGAAGCAAGCTCGCGTACGGCCTGCTCGGCGGTGCGGCCGGTCTGCTGGCCATGGAGCTCGTCCAGCGCGCCACCGCGCCCCTGGTGAAGCGCGTGGCGAGGCCCGCCGGCGAGCCATCCACCGCACGGCCCTCGATCTCGGTGATCGGCGTCCACCACGACCCCGACGAATCCCAGACCGACGCGCTCGGCCGGATCGCGTACCAGACCGTCACCGGTCGCATGCCGTCGCCCCGGACCCAGCGCACGCTGTCGTGGGCGGTCCACATCGGCTACGGCCTGGCGGTCGCGTCGCTCTACGGCGTGATCCGCGGCGGCCGCGATCGCGGCGTCACCCGCGCCGTGCTCGGCGGCGCGCTGTTCGGCGCCGGCCTGTGGTTGATCGGCGACGAGCTCGCGGCCCCGCTGCTCGGCCTGTCGGACAACCCGACGCGCTATCCGGTGACCCGCCACCTGCAGTCGCTCGCCCAGCACCTCGGGTTCGGCGTCGCGACCGCGGCGACCACCGGCGTCCTGCTCGACGGCCGGCGCCCGCGCCGCTAGCCTCGCCGGTCGAGCGCGCAGGTCCGCCGCGCAGGGATGCGCGCCCACGCCCGGTCCGCGTCGCGATGCAGCGTCTTGCGCCGCGTCCGGCCGCGCGCGGCTGCACGCCCACCCCGGGCCGCGTCGAGCCTGCGCTGCTTCGCCGGCGGCCCCGACCCGGTGACCCAGAATCACTCGCCAGCGGCGGCGTTCGACTGGCTGTCACGACAGGGTGCTACAGGAAGATTGTGGACAACTGAATGTATCGCGATTGACAGTCGTGCGTTGTCCTTCCATAACGTCTTCGGCGTCGAAGGTCGAAGAGCGTGGAGTAGTGAAGTGTGCCGCTGCGTGTGCCGGACTTGCTGCTCCGAGGTAGTGCGTCCTCCTCGAGCTGCGGCGGGTTCGTGAGTGTCTCCACTCACGAGAGGACATTGGTTGTCAACCTCAGGAGAACACAGTCATGGGCGCAGCTTGTCGGTCTGTCACGGTGTCATGGATGGCTCGGGTTGCATGGACGGTGGCCGGATGTGCGGGTATGGGCTCCCCGGCGCAGCACGCCGATCGCGGTACAGCCGCCATGGGCTCGATCTCCGCGGCGGCGGAAGGTGCGGTGTCCTCGCACGTGGTCAGCGAGGCGCCGACCAGCATGGACACCACGACCAACGGGTTTGCCCCGCAGGCCGACATGGACGAAGCCCGGGACCACTTCGAGGAGATCGAGGTCATCGCCGACGGCCTGGGCCCGATCTACAACGCACAGTCGTGCCGCGAGTGTCATCAGAACCCGGTCAGCGGCGGCGGTAGCCAGGTCACCGAGTTTCGCACCGGCCACTACGATGGCGCCAGCTACGTCGAGCCGCCCGGCGGCTCGCTCAACAACGACCGGGCGATCGACCCGTCGATCCAGGAGCGGGTCATGGTCGGCCAGGAGGTCCGCACGTTCCGGCTCAGCCCGAACATCATGGGCGATGGCTTCGTCGAGGCGATCGACAGCAACACCCTGGTCGCGGTCGCGACCGCCCAGCCCGCCGGCCAGCGCGGCACCGTGATCCAGGTCCCCGTCGTCGAGGCCCCCGGCAACAACCGCGTCGGTCGGTTCGGCTGGAAGAACCAGAACTGCAGCCTGCTGTCGTTCGCGGCCGACGCGTACCTCAACGAGCTCGGCATCACCAGCCCGATGCAGCCGGTCGAGAACACCTCCAACGGCCGCTCGGTCGCAGCGTTCGATACCGTCGCCGACCCCGAGGACACCGGCGCCGACGTCGCGAGGTTCGCGCTGTTCATGCGCTCGCTCAAGGCGCCGGCGGTCGACGCCGCCCAGGCTGCGACCGCTTCCGCCCAGCGCGGCTCCGCGATGTTCGACGCGTGCGGCTGCGCGGTCTGCCACGTCCGCAGCATCAACACCGCGCCCGCCGGCACCGTGATCAACGGCGGCGCCTACACCGTGCCGGCCGCGCTCGGCGACAAGACGATCCATCCGTACGGCGACTTCCTGCTCCACGACGTCGGCACCGGCGACGGCATCGTCCAGAACGGCGGCCAGGCCACCCGCACCCTGGTGCGCACCGCGCCGCTGTGGGGCATGCGCACGCGCGCGCGCCTGATGCACGACGGCCTCAGCGTGTCGCGCACCGACGCGATCCTCCGCCACGCCGGCCAGGCCGCCGGCTCCGTCGCCGCGTTCGCGCAGCTGTCCGCCGCGCAGCAGGCCGACGTGCTCAGCTTCCTCAACTCGCTGTAGCCCGCTCCCCGCTCGGTACTCAATACAGCTGAAGCACCAGCGGGCGCTGCACCGCGTGGCCGCCGCCGGGGTTGATCTCGACCGTCAAGCGATAGATGCCCGGCGGCGGGGGGCCAGGCGCGACCTGTGGGGGGTGCGGAAACAGGTCTGCGATTCGCGCCGCGAAGCGGCCTTCCTGGCGCTTGCCGGCGACCGCGATCGCGCCAAGCGGCAGGTCACCCGTGCTGCGCACGATGAGCTGCGGATCCTCCCGCGCGGCGATCGGCTGGTCGCACGGGACCACGCCGCGGCGAGCGAGGCACTCGATGACGAAGTCGCTCGACGGCACCATCCGGAACCGCGGCGAGTCATAGGTGTAGGTCGCTCCGGTGCCGCGCAAGGTCACGAACGCTTGCAGGTGGGTCGCGGTCGGCTTGACGAGGAAGCGGTCGCCGCGGAATCCGTCGAGGTGGAAGCGGTCGGTGGCCAGCAGGTTGCCGTTCTCGGACAGGATCTCGCAGCCATCGCTGCAGTGGATGTCGAAGGCGAACTCGTGGACATCGCAGGGCACGCTGTAGGTCGTGCCTTGCTTGGTGAAGCCGTTGAGCAGAGTGAGGACGCGCGGCTTGTCTCGCTCGCACGATCCGACCCAGTCCGCGTCGATGGTGAGGTAGCCTCCCTCGGGCATCGGGTAGCCGTCGAACATCGGCGACGCGGCCACGGAGACGCGCGGCGCCGCTGGCTCGGTGAGATGAGCGGCGGGAGCGCAGCCGCCCAGCGTCAGCGCAGCACATACCAGGACTGGCTTGATGATCGAGTAGAACGCATGGGCCGGCGGCAGCCCGCCGCGATGATCTTCGGCAGTCCTCGGCGGATGCGATCTCGGCCACACCGCCCGGCAAGGCGCGGGAAACGCGGTCGACTCCGGGATCCGCGCGGAGGCGCCTTGGTGGGCGGTCGGTGATCCTGGACGTTCATACGCGCTGCGCGACGTGCGGGTCGCCTCATCCGGGCAAAGCAGGAACGGGCGTTGCGCGCAGCGGCGGGTGATCACGCAAACCTGAGGGGGAAGCACTTGGCGCGGGAGCATGCCCGGGCTGACCAGCAAGTACTTTGCCAGTTGATTCCGACGGGATTTTCACGGGTTGGGAGGAGATATGTCCGGGGCTCGACCAGCATGTGGTAGCGCCCTCGTTTGAATTATGACACTCCGAGGACACCTCCAAACGGCCGCTCGGTCGCCGCGTTCGAGGGTAGCCCGGCGCTCCCTAGCTCGCTCGGCCGCCGGGGCCTTCCCGGCGGGGATGGAGAAGCACAGCCCGCCGCGGGCATCCGCGCCGGACACCGCGGACCAGACGGATCCGCACGAGCGAGTGCACTGCCCGCACGGTCCCAGGCTGTGCTTCTCGATCCGCTGCTTGCCAGTACTCAATACTGCTGCAGCACCAGCGCAAGTGGCCAGCACAATCGCCCATCAAGATCGCGCCGCGGCTGGTGACGTGACGACGGGAACGCTCGAGTTCGACATCGGTCTCCTGGTCCCCGTGTGCCTAACACGTTTCTAACTGTAATATTCCAGTCGAGGCAACACAGCTTGACAAACTTTCTGCAGCAGGTGCAGGTAGAGATCCAACACATCAGATCAGAGGAGAATATCATGATTCCTGATCGAGATAGGAAATTTTCGCTCTGCGGCCTGCTCTTGATTGCTGGATTGTTGCCTGCTTGCGGAAATGATCCGAAATTGGCTGAATCGCTCGGCGTCAAGCAGTCGGCGATCAATCCGAGCACGATCACCTTCGACGAATCCGGTTTGCCGGCCGGCACGGCGATCACGAACCAGTTCCAGGCTCAGGGCGTGATCTTCTCTCCCCCTGCCAATGCGAGCGTGCGCATCGTCGACGACGCCATGGTCGGCGCCTTTCCGACCGACTCCGGCGAGTTCTACCTGGCGATCAACACGGTACCGGAGGTGCCACCCGGGGCCATCACGACGGCCACGTTCGTGGATCCCTGCGGTCAACCGACGACCACCGACACGCTCAGCCTGTTCGTGGTCGACACGAATCCCGT
Organism: Kofleriaceae bacterium; assembly: GCA_036265355.1. Lineage (GTDB taxonomy): Bacteria > Myxococcota_A > Polyangia > Haliangiales > Haliangiaceae > JABFXX01. The sequence continues at coordinate 8,957 of DATAPF010000233.1, forward strand.
GCCCGACCCGCGCGTGGCAGTCCGGACCTTCGATGCCAGCGGCGGGTTCCTCGAGGAGCGAACGCTTGTTGGTACGACCACGGCGCGCCTCACGTTCAGTGTCGGCGGGATCGCGTCGATGCAGCTGGATGATCTCGGCGGCGACGGCCACCTCATCGACGACGTCACCATCGCGGTCGACAATGATCCCGACCACGACCTCGTCTGCGGCGCCGCCGACAACTGTCCTGGCGTCGCAAACCCCGATCAGTCCGACGTCGACGGGGATGGCATCGGCGACGCGTGCGACGCTTGTCCGCAATCCGCCCTCTGCACGGACCTGAAGGTTCAGATCTCGCAGTCGTTGCTCCTGACCGATGCGGTCCACGTGACCAACCTCGGCCCAGACGGTGCTCCCAACGTCAAGCTCCACGTCGATCTGCCGACCGGCCTCGTCCTGTCGACGTTTGGCGGGACGGGATGGTCGTGCGCGATCGTCTCCGGTGACCTCGATTGCACGCGCCCGTTCCTCGCTGCGGGTGCGCAAGCACCGGCCGTCTCGTTCGTCGTCGTGCCGCTGCCCCTGCCCAGCACGCTCTCGGCGACCGTCAGCTCGGACGCAGGCGACCCCAACCCGGCGAACAACAGCGCGAGTGCCCGGGTGCCGGGCCGCTTGCTCTGAGGGTCCTTGCCCAGACCCACCACCCGGTGGGGGAAAGCTAGGCTCTACCAATGGCTGCACGAGCGGTCCCTGGGAGGCGGGACGATACCAACGCGCCGGCGCAACAGCGCGACCGCCTCAGCATGAGGAAGTGCATCGGGGCACAGGCGCTCGAGCTGCCCCACCTTCAGCAAGAACTCGCTCGCCCTGGCCACAAAGAGACGCGGCTTACATCCTGGCCGCCGCCTGGGCCGCGTCCTAGGCTCTGGCTGCGGTTCTCCCCGCCGCGAGTCGAGACAATGGCGTACGACCGCAAGACGCAAGGTCCCGATGGGCAGCGTGATCACCGCGAGGCGAAAGGCACAACGAGCGCGGCCCCTGGTAGCCGCACCGTGACCGGGGCCATGGACGCTACGTCTCATGGGCCGGAGCGCGCGGTCGACGCAGCTCTTGGCCGCTCCACCCTGACCGCAGGTCCGATCGGGATACCGTACGGCGCGGAAGCCGTGCCCGGACATCCGCCGGCGGTCGCGGGACCAGCGGTGCAGACGCGTGCGCTGGAGGGGATCGCCGGTAGCGGCCAGCCGCTGCCGTACAGGGCACAGATCCAGGCGCTGTTCGGCCGCCACGAGGTCAGCGGCGTGACCGCGCACATCGGCGGCGAGGCGAAGCGAGCGGCGGACGACATCGGCGCCGATGCCTACGCGACCGGCGACCACATCGCGTTCTCGCGCTCGCCGGATCTCCACACCGCAGCACACGAGGCGGCGCACGTCGTCCAGCAGCG
>DATAPF010000234.1:0-16605 GCA_036265355.1 Kofleriaceae bacterium
GCAGGAGCGAACCGTCGACGGCACCGCTGACCAGGTCGTGGCCTGCGGGGGCGAACGCAGCCGCGTTGACTGCCGCCGGATGGGTGATTGTGCGAAGAAGCTGGCCGCTGGGGAGCGCGTAGACCTCCACGGTGTTGCCCCGCGCGATCGCGGCCCGGTCGCCGTTAGAAGTCAACGCTGGTAGCGCCGAGAAGTAGTCTCCGTCGACGGTCGACACGCTGGGCAGCTCCGCGAGCAGCTCGCCGCGCGCGGTGTCCCAGACCTGGGTACCGTGGTTCCGGCAGCTGAGCGCGATGAACCGCCCATCGGGGACAAGGCTGTCCATCGTATCGCACTCAGGGCCGATTTGTGGCGAACTCCAACGGCGATACGGCGAGGCTGCATCCCACACTCGGGCGGTACCGTCCCACGATGCACCAACGACGCGGCGCGATTCCGGATCGAAGCGAGGGGGGAGGATACGGCCCTTGGGCCCCTCGAGCCTGGCAACGGGCATCGCCGTTGCAACATTCGAGACGACCACCGCGCCATCTGCGCCGGCAGAGAGCAGAAGGCGGCCGGTTGAGGAGAACTCGACCGCGTAGATCATGTCGTGATGGGAGTTGATCTGGGCCCGTAGACCGCCGGATGCCGCGTCCCAAACCTGCTCGGTGCCATCACGGCTCGCCGTCGCGACGAGTGCGCCATCCCGCGAGAACGCGACGGCATCAACTGACGCTCCTGCTCCACGCAGGCATCGGACGAGGACGCCCCTCGGGATTTCCCAGATCGAAGCAACGCCGTCGTCGGTGCCGATGGCAAGACGCGGTCCGGCCGGGTCGAAGTTCAGGCTACGAACGCGCGGCCCGACGATCGTGCTCGCGCGACGCCATGTCGACGTGTCGAACACGCGCACCTCATCGCGACCGGAGCTCGCGAGCCAGTGCCCGTCGGCGCTGAACGCCAGCAAGGCCATCTCCGCCGCGTCGTTGTCCAGCTCGGCGATCTGTGCTCCCGTCTGTGCGTCCCAGACGTGCACCGCCTTGCCGGTGATATCGATCGCAGCCACGAAGTGCGACGACATCGCGACCGCGTAGTAGCGCCATTTCCTTCCGCCTGACCGCTGGTAGCTCAACTCGCGGATCTGAGCGCCGGTTGCTGCGTTCCAGATCCGGACGGTGCTATCTCCTCCTGCGGTGATGACCATGGAGCCGTCCGCGCTGAACACGGCGCCATACACCGCGTCACCGCCGTGACTCATCGTGAACAGGAGCTGGTTGGAAGCTGCGTCCCACATCCGAGCGCCCTTGTCGTCGGTCGTGAGCACGCGCTTGCCATCGAGCGTAAATTGGGCCGACCACATGCGCCCGGAACTGCTCGCGAAGCGAGCGAGCTCGGACATGCGCGGCTGTAGCGCCCGGGCGAGCATGAACGCTACCCCAGGCGAGTGATCGCCGCGTTGGTATGCCTGCTCAAGGTGGCGCACCGCCTCGCGGGATTCACCGTGAATCAGCGCCTGACGACCCTGCTCGACTTCCGACTCGATGGCGCTCTGGTCCGCCATGCGGGCTCGCACTTCCGCCATGCGGGTTCGCATCTCCGCGCGGACCACAAGCGCGCTCATCGCGGCAAGCGCGACGAGCGCTCCAATGCCCCACCTGGCGCGACGAGCGCGCCGCACGCTCATGGTGATGAACGAGCTCTCCAGGTCGCTGAGACTCGCGGCGACGCGCGGCCGCTCCACGCTGCGCCGGAGCTCCGCAAGCGTCTGGCCCCGCGCGAGCAGATCGGGCGACTGGCCACGTTCGTGCCATCGTCGCGTCAACGATCGGATCTGTTCGTGAGGGTCCGCCTGCAAGAGGCTCCGCAGTTGCGACGCCAGCTCCAGCACGTTCGCATAGCGATCGCTCGGCCGCTTGGCGAGCGCACAGCAGAGAACTCGGTCAAGATCCATCGAGAAGCCGTCACCGAGCGGCGGCACAGGCGTGAAACAATGCTCGCGGCACATCAACCCGTCTTCGTCGTCGACACCGAAATCGTAGATGTGCGCCGCGTTCGAATGACGCAGCTGCGATGCGAGCTGCGCCTCGCGCAAGAACCGTGACGCTGCCTGATCGGCGCACCGTCGCTCCTCGTTGAGCACTTTCACCACCGCCACGCGCTTGAGCACCCGATGCTCGGCGCGATAGACATCCCCATAGCCACCGTCCCCGATCTTCTCGCGGAGGGTGTAGTCACCCAGTTTACGCCCGCTGAGGTCTGCCATCTGCTTCTCGGGGCCAGAGTCTAGACACCCACGAACGAGGCGGATACCGAGCGGGGACTGATTTTCTCGGCGCATTTCGCTGCGCGTCGGGCGTACGACCCGGAGCTCTCAGTGAGAGGGGTGACCTTTGTTTACCTCCTGAGAGGCGAATTTGCTGCCTCATTTTGCAGCACCAGCGTCATATGCTCTCTCCGGAGTGGCCAAGAGGTGTCCGCGGATCAGCGCACCTGGATGTTCGAAACACCCATGACGCAGCGCCACCGCTGACCACCACTCGGCTGGTCGCCGCGGTGATCGCCGAGGTCGACGTCCTCACACCGGCTGCTCGCTCGCCGCACTGCCATCGCCCCGGCCGCCGCTGCGCTCGATGCGAGCGCGAGCAGGTCGCCGTCCCACCGCCGCCGCTCGCCGTCGCTCGGCCGGTCGCCGCCGCTGGTCCGGGGCGCCGCCGCGACGGCCACCAGTGCAATGCGTGCGTGCGCGACCTCGACCAGGTCGCCGCCGGCGCCGCGCCCGCCAGCGCGAGCAGCTCACCGCTGCCCCGGCCGGGTCCGCCGCCGCCGCGATCGCCGAGCGCACCCTATCCGCTGGCCAGCCAGGCCGCCGCCACCGCGGCCGAGCGCCATCACGATGCGTGCATGCGTGACTTCGACCCGATCGACGCCGGCGACGCCTCCCCGACCCAGTGATCGCGCGGGCCGCTGCTGTGCGAGGCGATCCCGCCCAACCGTATTGACAGCGATGAGCCTGCGACGAGGGCACGGCGGACCTGCGCCGGGCGTCCTCTGCACGCTGGTTCCTAGATGGTTCCTAGGAGGAACAGCAGGTCACTCGGTCTGGAGGCGATGCAACGCAACTTGGCGGAAACGCAAGGGAATCGAACCCTCCGATCCGTCGCTCGCGCGAGGATCCATCGGTTTTGAAGACCGAGGCCGGCACCAGTCCGGCACGCGCTTCCAGGGGGGACGTTACACCGGGGGCGGCAGGGTGCAAGGCCGCGGTGGCAAAGACCGCCCGCGGGTCGGCGAGCGCAGGGCGCAATAAGATGATGAGCGCGGCGTGTACCAGCAGGACCATGGCGACGTCGCGACGGCTGATCCGGATCGGGGTGCTCACGGGGGTCGGGCTTGCGGTGCTGGTGCTCAACCCGGTGTTCGGGGTGCTCGGACGGGGCCGCGCGGACGGTGACGTTCCGGCTCGCGCAGGGCGACGAGGTCGAGGGCGGGGATGCATCGGCGCGCGCGCTGATCCGGCCGGCCGCGGCCTGTGGGCACCGGACGCTGATCAAGTCGGCCGGGGCGTGCAAGGACGGCACGCGGATGCCGCTCGAGGTGACGCTGATCGCGGAAGGCGGCGAGCAACGACAGGCGGAGGCCGGCGAGCTCCTGGTCTTCGGTACCAGCTTTGACCAGGCCCTCCTGCGGGTCCGCGTCGCCGAGCTCCAGGTGAGCGCGAGCGTCACGCCGGCCGGCGAGGTGCGGGAGGTGTCGAGCTTCGGGGACGCGGGGCGAGAGCTCCCGTCCACGCTGGTGCGGATCGCGCGCTGACGCCGCAAGGTCGGCGGGGCGTCTGCGTGGACGCACGCAGTGCGCGCCGGCGCAGCATGGCCGGAAATATCGACGTCCGACCGTGCGATCTCCGAGGACGACAAGAATCCGTCCACGCTGGACCGCGCACGTGGGGTGGGCGGGCAGTGGATCGCCGGTTACAGTGATCTCGTGGGGCGCTGACGCACGAGGTCCCTCGACGGGCGCGCCGGGCAGAAAATTGCGCTGCGAGGCGTGCGACGGCCCGCAGGCGCGCGCACCTGTCACCTGCAGATACGGAATGCCTCACTGCTGCAAATCTGCGGCGCCGGTCGAGCAAATGGCGGTAAGCGGTGTCGAGCGCCGCGGACTGTGGCAAGGTCGGAGCGTGCTGCTCGTCGAGACGTTTCAGGCCGGGCCGTTGCTCTGCAACTGCACGGTGCTCGCGTGCGCGGAGACCAAGCAAGCCATCGTGATCGATCCGGGCGGCGAGACGCGCCAGATCGCGGAGATCGTCTTGCACTACGACCTGACGGTGCGCGCGATCATCCACACCAACGGGCACGTCGAGCACGTCTACTGCACTGACGACGTCAAGCGGATCCACGGCGGCGACATCTGTCTGCACCGCGGCGATGCGTTCCTGTACGAGGGGTTCCCTCAGCAGTGCGCGATCTTCGGGCTGTCGCGGCGCGGGGTGTCGCCGGTCGACCGCTTCGTCGAGCACGGCGACCGGGTCGCGCTCGGCAACCACGCGATCGAGGTCATCCACACACCGGGGCACACGCCGGGCTCGGTGTGCTTCGAGGTCGTCGACGGCGCGCGCACGATCCTGTTCACCGGCGACACGCTGTTCCGGCGCTCGGTCGGGCGCACCGACCTGCCGGGCGGCGACACCGGGACGCTGCATCGCTCGATCCGCGAGCGGCTGTATACGCGCAACCCGGGCGCGGTGGTGGTGCCCGGGCACGGGCCGTCGACGACGCTCGGCGAGGAGCTCAAGGGCAACCCGTACGTGCGGCCGTGACGATCGGTAGCCGCCGGCCAGGTCAGGGCGATGCCCGCATGCCGCCGAGGTCCTGGAACGAGTCGCAGCTGTCGATCGCGCTGCAGTCCGGGTTGCCGTTGGTCGCGGCCTTGTAGTCGATCTGGCCGGTGAGCAGGTTGCCGCTGACCACCGCGCGGATGCCGGCGTTGAGGGTGTAGGTGCAGTTGCCGGACGTGTTGCTGCGGGTGCCGAACAGGTGGAGATCGAGGTCGCCGCCGGCGATCTTGCCGGTGAAGCTGTGGCCGCCCAGGCCGAGGTCCAGCGCGAGGCCGGCGACGCCGCCGACCACGGCGGTGACGTTGTTGTCGCTCTGGGTCAGGGTGACGGTGGCGGTGCTGGTGGCGCCGGTGGTCCAGTTCGGGAGGTTGCAGCCGTTGGCGCCGTCGGTGACGGTGAGGGTGTAGTCGCCCGCGGCGTTGACGTCGTCGGACCCGCACGCGGCGACGCACAGCCACACCGGCAGCCATGCGACGCGAGATGCCATGGCGCGAGGATAGCGCGAGACGCGGCGGCGCGGATCACGGCGCGAGTGCGATCACCGGCGCGACGCGGGACACGACGCCGCCGCGCCGGCCGATCTCGATCGAGCCGTAGCGCTGCGCGAACGCCGGGGGCAGCCGGCGGCCGACCGGCGGGCACAGCCACAGCCGCAGCAGGTGGCGGCGGCGCTCCGGATCGGGATCGTCGACGAACGCGGTGCGGTCGTGGAGCAGCTGGTGGTTGTGGACGAGCTGGACGTCGCCGGGCTCGAGGTCCATCTCGAGGTGGAGCTCGGGGTCGTCGAGCACGGCGTCGAACGCGTCGAGCGCGGCGCGCTGGCGGTCGTCGAGCCGGGGCGCGCCGGCGAACCGCTGGGCGGACTCGATGTAGCGGCGCTGGTAGATGACGGTCAGGCGGCCGTCGAGCCACGACAGCACGGGGATCTCGAACCACGGCGGGGTCCCGGGGGGCTCCTCGCCGCGGTGGTCGGTGGCGACCGGCGCGAACAGGGCGCCGGCGAGGTCCGGCGCGCGGGCGAGCACGGCGTTGAACGCCGCCGCGGTGCTCGCCAGGCTGCTGCGGCCGCCGCTGCGGGCGGTGCGCAGGCAGAGCAGGGCGACGACGTCGGCCGAGTCGGTGTGGAAGCCCTGGCGCTGATTGGTCTGGTACAGGCGGGTGGCCGGGTCGGCGGCGTCGTAGCCCAGGTCGCGGACGTGGCCGAGCAGGTGACCGCGCGCGTTCTGGGTCACCGGGCGGCCGAGGTGGCGGCCGAGCACCCAGAGCCGGGCCGCGGCGCGCGCGGGGTCGCCGTCGACCGGCAGGCCGCGCAGCACGACGAAGCCGCGGCCGAACAGCAGCTCGCCGGTCAGCGCGGCGACCAGCGCGGCGATCGCGGGCGCCTCGCCCGGGGGGCCGACGGCGAGCTCGGGGTCGGCGCCGGGGGGTGGCGGCCAGCCGCCGGTGACCAGGCGCGCGGCGTCGTCATCGAGCGCACCGAGCTGGTCGGCGGTGAACCGCTGGAGCCAGCGCTCGGGAGTGGCCGCGAGCTCGGCACCGCGCCACACATCGGGACCGGTCAGCGGCGCGGTGGGGCGGTCGGACATCGCGGGCGAGCTTTGGGCGGGCGGCGCCACGAGTCAAGGTGTGGCGTGCGCTGGCCCGCGGTGTGCGCTTCCGTCCTGGAACCGGCGCTGTGCACCCATCGGGCATCGCCGGAGATCTGCGACCGCTGGCACCAGATCAGCAGATACCCTGTTGCGCGCTGCTTGCAGAATGCATGGGATCGCTGCAACTCCTGCCGCGGGAGCATCGCAAGTGCGCGGAACCTGCGACTTGTAACGAGATGCCCACACCGCGACATATCCGGGGGATGTCATCGAATCGACCTGACGCGTCCCACGTGCGTACCTATACTAGGGCCTAGACCGCGCCATGCCTTCCGCACTCCGCACGCGACGCCGGGTTCGTGAGCCCAGGACGTGGCCGTCGCTGGTCGCCGCGCTCACCGTGCACGGCGCGATCTTCGGCGCGGTGAACGTGCTCGGGCTGTCGATCATCGGCAGCGGGAACCACTCCGCGGCGGCGACCCGGGAGCTGCCGCCGGAGGAGGACGTCGACCTCAAGGCGTCGTGCTCCGACAACGTGATCTTCGCGGCATCGGGGCGCATGGCGCTGTGCCTGGCGCCGTGGGTCGGCAGCGTCGATGACTGCCTGAACGATGCGCAGCTGAGCCTGTGGATCGACCGGTCGTCGTGCCAGGCCCGCAACGATCCGGGGACCGCGGTGACGCTGGTGGAGCCCAAGGCCCTCGAGCAGGTCAAGCAGATCGATGCCGAGAAGCTGCTCGAGGAGATGCGGCAGCAGCCCAAGCCCAAGCCGGAGCCGCCGCCGCCCGCGTTCAAGCCGCCCGAGCCACCGGCCGCGGCCAAGCCGCCGCCCCCGCCGCCGCCCCCCCCGCAGCAGCTGCAGCAGCAGGTGGTGGAGACCGTCAAGCCCAAGGAGGAGAAGGAGCCGGAGAACGCCCGGTTCCTCTCCGAGTACAACACCAGCGTCGACAAGCAGAAGGTCTCGCGCGGCGCCCGCAACGAGGCGATGGTTGCCAAGTCCCAGCAGGCCGAGCTGACGCCCAAGGACAAGCCGAAGGACGAGCCGTCGATCCAGAAGAAGGACCGCGATCGCCAGATCGGCAAGGACGAGAAGGCGCCCGACGTGGCGGGCCGGCTGTCGATGCGCAACCCGGGCGCGCTGTTCCCCGCCGAGACCGAGCAGGAGGCCAAGAAGCGCGGGTCGGTGGGGAGCTCCGCCAAGGTCGCCTCGGCGGACGGCTACGAGGCGCGCAAGGGCGACGGGGCGGTCGAGCAGGAGCGCCGCGAGCGGTCCGAGATCCCGCGCGGCCAGGCCGGGGCGGGCGGCGGCGTCCCGGACGTCCCGAACCTCAAGCCGAGCGAGCAGGTGCTGGAGCGCGTGCTCGGCGGCGGCTCGGTCGACCGCCTGGATGACGTCGAGAACGGCGACGAGACGGCGCTGTCGTCCAAGCGCTGGGTCTACGCGAGCTTCTTCAACCGGCTCAAGCGCCAGGTCGCCCAGGTGTGGGATCCGAACTCGGTGTGGCGGCGCGCCGACCCGACCGGGTCGCGGTACGGCACCAAGACGCGGACCACCGAGGTCCGGGTCAGCCTGTCGCCCAAGGGCGATCTCGTCAAGATCCTGGTGGTGATGCCGTCGGGCTCGGTCGAGCTCGACGAGGAAGGGCTGCGCGCGTTCCGGGCCGCCGGGCCGTTCCCGAACCCGCCCGAGGGGCTGGTCCAGAAGGACAACCTGATCACGTTCGCGTTCGGGTTCACCTTCGAGCTCGGGGCGCAGCAGCACCTGACCTGGCGCCTGCCGCAGGCGATGTGACGCCGGACGATGCGCCGGCCCCTGGCGGCGATCGTGTCGATCGGGCTGTGCGGCGCCGCGCTCGAGCCGCTGCTCCGCGCGCCGGAGGATCCGGACGGCGACGACTTCCCGCTGTCGACCTACCCGATGTTCGCGGCGCCGCGGCCGGCCGAGCTGACCCTGGCGTGGGCGCGGGGCGTGACGCCGGGCGGCTGGCGCGCGCTGGCGCCGGAGCACGCCGGCACCGGCGAGGTCATGCAGGCGTTCGCGACGCTCCAGCGCGCGGCGTCCGGAGGGCCCGACCAGGCCCCGGCGCTGTGCCGGGCGATCGCGACCCGGGTCGCCGGCGACGCCGCACGGCGTGACGTCACCGAGATCGAGCTGGTGGTCGGGACCTACGACGCGGTCCGCTGGCTCGCCGGGGACCCGGCAGCGATGGCCGAGCGGGTGCGAGACGAGGCGGTGCTGGCGCGCTGCCCGGTGGTCCGGACCTCGCGGGTCGCGCCGTGACATCGACGAACGTCGACGATGACGTGACGTGGACCGCGCGGCTGACCCGGTGGTGGTTCGCGCCGGCGCCGGCCGAGCGGCTGGCGGCGCTGCGGATCGCGGTCGGCGGGTTCGCGACGGTGTGGCTGATCGCCCGGCTGCCCGAGCTGGCGGCGATGGCGCGCTCGCCGGCCGGCCAGCTCGCCGCGGTTGGCGCGGTCAAGCTGCTGCGCGCGCCGCTGCCTCCCGGGGCGGTGATCGCGATCGCGGGGGCGACGATCGCGCTGCTCGTCGCGTCCACGCTGGGCGTCGCGTACCGGATCACCGCGCCGCTCGCCGCGCTCGGCGCGCTGTGGACGCTGTCGTACCGCAGCTCGTGGGGGATGGTGTTCCACACCGAGGACCTCCTGGTGCTGCACCTGATCGCGCTCGCGCTGGCGCCGGCGGCGGACGCCTGGGCGCTCGGCGCGCCGCGCGCGCGGGGCGATCGAGCGAAGCGAGAGGGGGGGTGGGGACCCCGCCGGCTCTGCCGGTGGGGCGGGGGGCAAGGCCCCCCGTGGGATCGCGGGGCCGGGTACGGCTGGGCGATCCGGCTGCTCGCCGCGCTGACCTGCGCCACGTACCTGCTCGCCGGGATCGCGAAGCTGCGGCTCGCCGGGGTGCACTGGCTCGACGGGGAGCAGCTCGGCCACCAGATCGCGATCGACCACCTGCGCAAGGCGCTGCTGGGCGCCGCCACCGCGCCGCTCGCCGCCCCGCTGGTCGCGCATCCCGCCGCGCTGGGGCTGCTCTCGATCGCGGCGCTGGCGATCGAGCTCGGCGCCCCGCTCGCGCTGCTCGGCGGCCGCACCGCCCGGGTGTGGGCCGCGGCGGCGTGGGCGTTCCACGCCGGCGTGATCCTGGTCATGAATGTCTGGTTCCCGTACCCGCTGTGCGGGGTGGCGTTCCTGCCGCTGGTCGCGGCCGAGCGCGTGATCGGCGCGCCGATCCGCTGGTGGCGATCCCGTGCGATCTCGACCGCTTGATGGCCCTGGGGGCCTGCATCGCGGCGCGGCACCGCGGTCACCCGCTTGGCGCGCAACTACGATTGTAGTAATCCTACGGGACCGTCGTAAGGCCATGACTCGCTCTCCCGATCTGACCTCCGCCGAGCTACGCGTGATGAAGGCGCTGTGGGAAATCGGCACCGGCACGGTGGCCGAGGTCCGCACCGCGCTCGGCCGGCGCGGCCAGGAGCTGGCGTACACCACGGTGATGACGCTGCTCGGGCGGCTCGCCGCCAAGCGCGCGGTCGTCGTCGACAAGACCCGCGAGCCGTTCGTGTACCGGCCGGTGTACCGGCGCGAGTCGGTGCAGCGCGACCGGCTGCGCGCGTTCGTGCGCGAGGTGTTCGACGGTCAGGCCGAATCGCTGGTGCTCAACCTGGTCGAGGACGAGTCGCTGTCGCGCGCCGAGCTGCGGGCGATCGAGCGCCGGATCGCGGAGGCCGAGCGCGCGGCGGGCAGGGACAAGAAATGACCGGGGAGGCTGCATGAACGCGGTGGCGAGAACGCTGGTCGAGTCCCTGGCGATGATGGGGATCCAGGGCACGCTGCTCGCGCTGGTCGCGCTGGGGGTGGTGCGCGGCGGCCGGCTGCGGCCGGGCTGGCAGGCCGCGGTGTGGCTCGTCGTGCTGGTCAAGTTCGTGCTGCCGTGGGGACCCGCGATGCCGTGGTCGCTCGCCGACCTGGTCGCGGCGCTATCGCATCACGGCGGCGGCGGCGGCAGCGCGGTCGTCGCCGCGGCGGCGGGCCCGGCGGTGGCGCCGCACGTCTCGGCGGTGTGGTCGATCACCGCGGGGTTCTGGCTGACCGGCGCGGCGATCGTGCTCGCCCGCGCGCTGATCGCGCAGCACCGCGTGGTGCAGGCCGCGCGGCACGCGCCGCTCGCGCCGGGCCACGCCCAGGCGCTGCTCGCGTCGTTCACCGCCCGGCCGCCCCGGCTGGTGGTCGGCGATCCGGCGGTCGGACCGCACGTGGTCGGCATCCTCCGTCCGATCATCGTGGTCCCGCCGGCCCTGGTCGGCGATCCGGTCCTGCTGTGCCCGGCGCTGCTCCACGAGCTCGCCCACGTCCGGCGGCGCGACGCGCTGGCGCGGGTGGTCCAGCTGGTCGCCGGCGCGGTGTTCCTGTTCTGGCCGGTGGTCCGGCTGGCGAGCCGGCGGCTCGACCTGGCGCGCGAGGCGGCATGCGATGCCTGGGCGCTGGAGATGAGTGAGGTGCCCCGGCCGGCCTACGCGCGGCTGCTGGTCCGCATGGCGCAGCTCCAGGCGGCCGCCGCCCCCAGCATGGGCGCGGCGCACGGGCTCGACGCGCGGGTCGCCGCCGTGCTCGGTCCGGCGGCGCACGGCCGGCTCGGTGCGCTGCACGGGCTCGCGCTGGTTGCGTGGATCGCGCTCGCGCTCGGCGGCGCCCGGACCGCGGCGGCGCGCGGCGACCACATCACCTGCAGGTACACACCCGCGCTCGCCGAGGCGCTGCGCCTGGCCCACCCCGAGGCCGATCGCGACGGCGACGGCGTGCTGTCGCGCGACGAGGCCTGCGCGTTCCAGGCCGAGCTGCGGCACCGCGTCGAGCCGCATCCGGGCGCCGACCTGGTGTCGCGGGCCGAAAAGCCCGCACTCGCCGCGCTCGATGAGACCCTGCTGACCCAGCCTCTGTGTTGCAATTGCGACCGCAGTGCGGAAGACTCCGCGCCCGGGGCGCCCTGGATCGAACAGCGCTCGGACACGTGCACGTCCAGCGAAGGAGTGAGTCGATGAACAAGCTGATCGTAGTTGCCGTCGTGGTGGTGGCCGCGTGCCAGGCAGACAACAAGAACCTCGAGCGCAAGATCGAGGATCTCAACAAGAAGCTCGACACGCTCAGCGCGCAGCTCGCGCGCGGCGGCGCCGGAGCGGGGGCGCAACAGCGGCAGGCCCGCGCAGAGCCGGATCGCGCCAAGACCTACGCGGTGCCGATCGACGGCGATCCGGTCGAGGGCCCGGCGGACGCCAAGGTCACGCTGGTCAAGGCGTACGACTACGCGTGCCCGTTCTGCGAGAAGGTCCGCGATGCCATGGACGAGCTGCGCAAGAAGTACCCCAACGATCTGCGCATCGTCTACAAGCAGCTCGTCGTCCACCCGCAGCAGGCCCACGCCGCCGCGCTGGCCGCGTGCGCGGCCGACAAGCAGGGCAAGTTCCGGGAGTTCGACACGCTGCTGTGGGACGAGGGCTACAAGAAGCGCCAGTTCGAGAACGCCTGCTGGGATGCCCCCGCCGGCTGCCCGATCATGGTCGGCTTCGCCCAGCAGCTCGGCCTCAACGCCGACAAGTTCAAGGCCGACATGAAGGGCGACTGCCAGCAGCTGGTCCAGAAGGACATGAAGGAGCTCGCCGCGCTCGGGGTCGGCTCGACGCCGACGTTCTTCATCAACGGCCGCTACATGGTCGGCGCGGCGCCGACCGAGTCGTTCGTCGCGCTGGTCGACGAGGAGCTCAAGAAGGCCAACGAGCGGATCGCCGCGGGCACGCCGGCTGCGAGCTACTACCAGCAGGTGGTGCTCGACAAGGGCGTCAAGCAGCTCGAGCGGCCGCAGCAGTAGGGCCTTTGATTCCGGCGGCGGCGGTCCGCCGGCGATCTGCTAGGCTCGCGCGCTGATGGCGCTGCTCGCGGCGATCCCGGACCGCAACTGGGTCAACATCCAGTGGCTCGCGCGGCTGCGCTGGGCCGAGATCGCGGGCCAGGCGGCGACCGTGCTGGTCGGCCAGTTCCTGCTCGACGGCGCGCTGCCGATGACCGAGCTGCTCGCGGTGACCGCGGTCGGCCTGGTGTCCAACCTCGCGATCGAGCTGTACTACTTCGGGGACCGCCGGCGGCCCGGCGCGGTCGCCCGGCCGGTCCACGAGCGCGTGATCGCGCTGGTGATGATGCTCGACATCGCCGTGCTCACCGGCCTGCTGTACTTCACCGGCGGGCCGGATAACCCGTTCGCGTTCCTCTACGTGGTGCAGATCGCGCTCGCGACCGTGCTGGTCCGGGCGCTGTGGAGCTGGATGCTGGTCGGCCTGTCGTTCGTCGGGTTCGGCATCCTCTTGATCGCGCACCAGCCGCTGCTGATCCCGGACGGCCGCCGGGTGATCGGGGCGTGGATGGCGCTCGGCGTGGCCTCGGCGTTCGTCGTCTACTTCCTGCGCCGCATCATGGTGGCGCTGGCCCAGCGCGACGCCGAGCTGACCGAGGCGCGCGGGCTGGCGGCGCGCCAGGAGCGGCTGGCGTCGCTCGCGACGATGGCCGCCGGCGCGGCGCACGAGCTGTCGACGCCGCTCGGCACGGTCGCGCTCGCCGCCAAGGAGCTGGAGCGCGCGCTGACGCGCGACGAGGGGCGCTCCGAGCTCGCAGCCGACGCGCGGTTGATCCGCGAGCAGGTCGGGCGCTGCCGCGAGATCCTCGAGCAGATGGCGCAGGGCGCCGGCACGGTCGGCGAGGGCGTGGCATCGTGCACGATCGACGTGCTGCTCGACGAGGCGCTGGTCGGTGCGCGCAGCGCGCCGCCGGTCCACCGCGAGGTCCCCGCCGAGCTCACCCGGGTCGGGCTGCGGCTGCCGCCGCGCGCGGTCAGCCAGGCGCTGCGCTCGCTGATCACCAACGCGCAGGACGCCTCGCCGCCGACCTCGCCGGTGACGATCGCGGTCCGCGGCGAAGCGTCGACGGTCGAGCTCGAGATCCGCGACCGCGGCGCCGGGATGCCGGACGAGATCCTCGCCCGGATCGGCGAGCCGTTCTTCACCACCAAGCAGCCGGGCCGCGGCATGGGCCTCGGGTTATTCCTCGCCCGCGCGGTGCTCGAGGCGGTCGGCGGCGGCCTGGACATCGAGTCGGCCGCCGGGGCCGGCACGTGCGTCCGGGTCACGCTGCCGACCGACGTGGCGCCCGGTGTCGAGCCGGCTCACCGATCGCGTGAATCGAACCCCTCCGGGATGGTATCCAAGCCAGCATGACCAGCGAGCACAAGCCGTCGATCCTGATCGTCGATGACGACGAGACCTATCGCAACCGGCTCGCCCGGGCGTTCGTCGATCGCGGCTACGACGTGCGGACCGCGCACGACTATGACAGCGCGCTCGCCGCGGCGACCAGCGAGTCGCCGGAGTTCGCGGTGGTCGATCTCAAGATGCCGGGCAAGAGCGGCCTGGAGCTCGTCAAGTCGCTGCACGAGGTCGATCCGGCGACCAGGAGCGTGGTGCTCACCGGCTACGGCAGCATCGCCACCGCGATCGACGCGGTCCGGCTCGGCGCGGCGTACTACCTGTCCAAGCCGGCCGACGCCGATGACATCGTCGGTGCGTTCGCCCGCGCCGAGGCCCCGCCGCTCACCCCGCCGGCGCCGGACTCCGACGAGTACAAGGCGCCGTCGCTGGCGCGCGCCGAGTGGGAGCACATCAACCGCGTGCTGTCGGACGCCGGCGGCAACATCTCGGAGGCGGCCCGCCGGCTCGGCATCCACCGCCGCAGCCTGCAGCGCAAGCTCCAGAAGTACCCGCCGCGCGAGTGACGGTCAGTTCGGGGCGGCCGGGTCGACGGCATCGACCGCGGCGTCGACCGCCGCATCCGGCAGGGGCGGCAGCGAGCCGAGCGGCAGCCGCCACGGCTGCTCGGCGAGCAGCTCGACCGGCAGCAGGCGCAGCAGCGACGGCAGCGCGATGCCCTCGGTGACCAGCGGCATGTGCGTGTACTGGGCGCGGACGTAGACCGAGCGCGCGGTCCGCGCCGCCGCCGGCCAGGTATCGTAGGTCGGCGGGAACCGATCGATCGTCAGGGTCTCCGGCAGCTTGTCGGCGACCGACTCGGTGGCGAGCAGCGTGTCCTCGCCGACGAAGATCAGGCGGTGGCGCGGCGACGCGCGCAGCCAGCCGATCACCGCGTCCTCGTCGCCGTACATCGCATCGACCATCACCAGCTGGTCGAGCAGCGGCTCGTCGAACCACGCCTGCAGGGTGCGGAACGCGCCGGAGTGGCCGACCGCCGCGGTCAGCGCCGCGCCGCGGGTCGCCCCGGTCGCATCCTCGACCAGCCGCAGCAGCTCGCCGAGATCCGGGTAGTTGATCGGCGTCTTCTGCGCGACCGGCGCCTCGGGGACCACGAACAGCGCGTTGAGCGCCGACAGCGCGAACTGCTGGGCGAGCTGGTGGCCGGTCCACGCGGTGTCGGCGTCGTCGAAGTAGCCGTGGACGTAGATCACCGTCGCGCCGGTGTCGGCGTGATAGCTCGCCGGGATCCAGACGTGGACCGGCCCGCGCGGCCCCTCGATCCGGACGTGGCGCCCGGCGGCGACCGCGGCCGCGATCTGCGCCCGCGGGTCGTGCGCGGCGGACAGGGCGGCCGGCTCGCCGGCCAGCGCCGCCCCCAGCCACGCCAGTCCGATCAACACGGCGAGCCCGAGGCCCGCGAACAACACGGTACGCCCGCGATGCACGCGCTCCATTCTAGCAAACCGTCCGACGCCGTGCGACCCGACCGCCTCCGACGATCCCGGCGGTCACCGGCAGTCGAGGTGGCTCAGCCGGTGCAGCCGTTCGCGGCGATCGCCGGTGTGGGCCAGCAGGTGGACCGCCCGGCGCGTGAAGTCGAGGTGGAGCGCGCGGAGCTGGCGCAGCCGGTCGTGCACCCGCCCCGGCAGCCGCGCCAGGTAGTCCTCACCGCCGGGGTGGGCGACCCAGTCGTTGCCGGGGAACGCCGCGCCGCCCTGGAACAGCGCCGGCTTGCCGTCGATCACGGGCGTGTACGCGACGCCGAACTCGTTCGCGGCCTGCACGTAGCCGGCGATGAACTCGTCGTCGGGGACGTCGGACTGCAGCGACACGTAGGAGCGGCCGACCTGGGTGTAGCCGCTGGTGTCGGTGTCGAACAGCTCGGGGTCGATCTGGCCCACGGTCTCGAACAGCGCGGCGGACGCCTCGAGCGGCGGCGTCCGGCGGAACACGAGCACGGCGTAGCTGGTCGGGAAGTCGAAGCTGGTCGGGTCGTCCTCGTCGAGCAGGAACCCGCTGTCCTGGGTCATCACGAAGCCCAGGCTGTCGGTGATGGCCTGGAGGTCGGCGTGGCTCGCGGCGTGCGGCCCGCGGTCGGTCGCGGCGAACGCGAAGGTCGGGTTGGTGTCGCCCTGGAAGCCTCCGGCCGACACGGCGAACCGCAGGTTGCGGGCGTCGAGCGTCGTGGTGACGCGCGCCTCGGCGAGCACGCGCTCGACGTCGTCCACCAGGCCGCACTGCAGCAGCCGCTCGGCGAACGCGCCGCGGACGTCGAGCGGCTGCGCGGTCAGCGGTCCGGTGTCGACCACACCATTGTCGATGATCGGCTCGACCGAGCCGACGGTCTCCGCCCGCGCCCGGCCCGCCGCCAGGACTGCACCCATCGCCACCACGAGCTCGATGCCGAGATCGATGCGCTTCATAGGATGGCGCGAGCATGGCACGGCCGCGCGCACTCCCGCAGCGCCGCATGACGGTGCCGGCGTGAGGTCCAGTCGGCGCGGCCGCCGCCGCCTCGCCGCCGCCGGTCGTGGCCGACCGATGCAGGTCGCGCGCTCAGGCCTGGCCGCCGCGCAGGACCTTGAGCGACGACCGGACCCGGGCGCGCTCGGCCGGGACCAGCGCGGCGCGCAGCAGCGGCGAGCCCGGGCAGCGGCGCAGGCCGGCCTCGCAGGTCGCGACCGCGGCGTCGTGCAGGCCGAGCGCCTCCAGCACGGTGGCCTTCTCGTAGTACAGGTCCTCCAGCATCCAGTGATCGTCGTCGGTGAGCACCCGGAACGCGGCCTCGATCGAGCGCAGCGCCTCGCGGCGGCGGCCGAGGTCGCCGAGCACCGCGCCGTGCCAGTACAGGCACTCGGCGCGCTCGGGCGCACGGCGCAGCGCCATCTCG
>DATAPF010000235.1:0-34614 GCA_036265355.1 Kofleriaceae bacterium
CGCCGCGCAGCGCAGCGCGTCGTCCGACGGCGTCTGCGTGTCCGGCCGATCCTGGGCCGCTTCCTTGGCCACGCGGCGAGCTTACCCGGCCGCGCGGGGGACGGCCGGTGCCGGCGGGCAGCGTTCAGCGCCGGGCGGGCCAGGCGGCGAGCTCGGCGATCAGCGCGCGGGCCGCGCCGCTCAGGAACGCGCGGCGGCGGTGGATCAGCACGACCGGGTTGGTCGCCCGCAGCGCGGGGATGCGCAGCACGCGCAGGGTGCCGGCGCGCAGCTCCTCGTCGACGCCGCTCGCCGGCAGCAGCGCGAGGCCGAAGCCGGCCTCGACCATCCGCTTCTGCGCCGTCAGGCTGTCGATCGGCAGGAGCTCGACGGCGTCGACCCCGAGCACCGCGAGGCCGCGGGCGAGCGCCGCGGCGTACGGCTCGCGGGCGGCGCCGGGCCGGCCGGGGAACGCGATCCAGCGCTCGCCCGACAGCGCGCGCGGATCGACCTTCCGGGCGCGGGCCAGCCGGTGGCGCGGGCTGCACACCGGCAGCAGCGGCTCGTCGTGGATCTTCGTCGATACGATCTCGGGATCGGGGTCGGCGGCGTAGCGCAGCCCGAGCGTGGTGTCGCCGCGGCGGACCAGCGCGCTGACCTCGGCGCTGAGCGCGGTGCGCAGCTGGAGGTCGACCGCGGGGTGCGCGTCGCGGAACCGCCGCAGGCAGCCGGTCAGCGTCGAGCTGGCGAGCGTGCCGACCACCGCGAGGCCGACCGCGCCGCGTCCGGCGCCGCGCAGCGCATCGACCGCCGCGATGCCGTCGCGCAGCGACGCGAGCAGCGCCTCGGCGTGCGGCAGGAACGCCCGGCCGGCATCGGTCAGCGCGGCGCCGCCAGCGCCGCCGGGATCCCGCACCTGATGCGCCGGACCTACCGGCACCCCGAGCCTCCCGCGCCGCCCGGCGCCTACGACTTCCTGACCTACTTCGAGACCGACGACGCCGGCGTCCCCGTGTTCCACGAGACCTGCGCCGCGCTGCGCGACGTCGCGAACAACCCCGAGTGGGCGTTCGTTCGCGAGGGGCCGACCTGGCATGGCCACCGGGTCGCCGGCTGGGACGAGCTGTTCGAGTGAGCGAACCCGTCAACGTCAATCACCGGAATCACTGCTTCTATATCCCTCTCATCACGTGATCGTCACGCGCCAACGCGAGCTCGCCGTGGGCGCCCGCGAGCAGGATGGGGTCGGGCGCGCCGTTCGCGCATGGGTAGGTGGTGATTCGGCGGACGCGGCTCCGACGCCCATCCGCGCAGCAGCCCACGGCGAGTCTCGCGTGTGAGCGTTCTCCCGGACACCATGCGCTGATGCGATGGCGCCAGATCCTGGGTGCACACAGCCGTGCGCGGTGGGGACTCGCGTCGCGGCCGGCGCCGTCGAGTGCGCCCAGCGTTCGCTGACTTGGTCTGCGAAATAGAGCTCAGCTCCGTTGACCATGCAGGGCATATGCCGTGCAGCGCGCGGCCGCCATGCGAATCATGATCTGTGGATGGCTGTTCCTCGTCGGCTGCGCGGCTGCCGTGGGCGGGGCCGGCGATGACGACGGGGTATTCGAGGCGGGGCTGGTCAAGGGCGTCAACGGCGATCAGTGCATGGCGAGCCCGTTCAACTGCCGGTTCCACGCCGGCAGCTCGCGGGTGCTGACCGCCGGTGGCGACGATAGCTGGGGCATCGCGCCCGGCGCGTCGGTGCGCGACGGCAACGGCGATGTGCTGGCGACCGAGACCGGGGCGCGGCTGACGTTCAACTTCGGCCAGACCCGCGCGCTCGCGGGCAAGGCGCACGCGCTGGCGCTGACCACGTCGAACTCGAGCGCGGGGTGGTACCCGATCGACCACATCCTCGGCGAGACGTCGTTCCGCGCCCGGGTCGGCGAGGTCAACGCGAAGGATCCGGGCGCCGGGCTGATGGCGTGCTACCAGGTGCGCGATGCCAGCGATCCGGGGCTCGAGCCCAAAAAGGTCGTGTTCGACAGCCAGGAGGGCCCCGACGGCCACGAGCGCGCGGGCGACTACCTGCCGCTGGTCCGCGCCAACGGCCGGCGCTCGGTCAACCTGATCTTCAGCGTGCCGGGGTTCGGGCTCGGCGGCGCGACGACCGATCACTTCCCGGCCGGCGAGCCGTTCCGGCGGGTCGAGGTGCCGACCGACTCGGGCAAGCCATCGATCACGATCCCGCTGTGGATCCAGGACAGCGCCGGCCGCTACCGCACGCAGTCCGGCACGCTGCGGTTGTTCTACGGCTATGTCCGGGCGGCGGACGGCACGCGCCGGTTCGGCTGGATCGCCGAGGATGCGCTCGAGGTGTCAACGGGATGCCCGTGACGGCACCGGGGCGACGTTCCAGATCGAGCGAGCGTACTCGCGGATCGCGCGGTCCGACGAGAACCGCCCGGCGCGCGCGGTGTTGAGGATCGAC
This sequence comes from Kofleriaceae bacterium, assembly GCA_036265355.1. Taxonomy (GTDB): domain Bacteria; phylum Myxococcota_A; class Polyangia; order Haliangiales; family Haliangiaceae; genus JABFXX01. The sequence continues at coordinate 2,456 of DATAPF010000235.1, forward strand.
GAGCGCAGCCAGCTCGCCGGCTGCCGCCAGCGGTCCTCGACCTGGCGCTGGCAGTCGGTGTAGGACCGGAAGTCGGCGAGCACGAAGAACGGATCGCGGTACAGCAGGTCGTCGACCAGCGGCCGGTACAGGTCGCGGTCGCCGGGCGAGAACTCGCCGCTCGCGATCAGGTCGATCACGCGGGACAGCTCGCCGTCGGCGAGCTCGTCGCGCGGGTGGTAGTGGGCGCGGCGCGCGGCGACCTGGTCGGCGGTCGCGCCGAACAGGAAGAAGTGGTCGGGGCCGACCGCGTCGCGGATCTCGACGTTGGCGCCGTCGAGCGTGCCGATCGTCAGCGCGCCGTTGAGCATGAACTTCATGTTGCCGGTGCCCGACGCCTCGAGGCCGGCCGTCGAGATCTGCTCCGACAGGTCGGCGGCGGGGTAGATCCGCTGCGCGGTCTTGACGCTGAAGTCGGGGACGAACACGACGCGCAGGCGATCGCGGGCGCGGGGGTCGCCTGCGATCGCGGCGCCGACGCCGTGGGCGAGCCGGATGATCAGCTTGGCGGCGCGGTAGGCCGGCGCGGCCTTGCCGGCGAGCAGGATCGTGCGCGCGACCCCGAGGTCCTCGCCGGTGCGGATCCGCTCGAACAGCGCGATCGCGTGCAGGATGTTGAGGTGCTGGCGCTTGTACTCGTGGATCCGCTTGCACTGTGCGTCGAGCAGCGCCACCGGATCGCACGGCAGGCCGTACCTGGCGCGCATCCACGCCGCGAGCTCGTCCTTGTTGGCCTGCTTGACCGCGCGCCAGCGGTCCTGGAACGCGGCGTCGTCGGCGAACGGCTCGAGCGCCTGCAGCCGGTCGAGGTCGCGCAGCCAGCCGTCGCCGATCGCCTCGGTGATCAGGTCGGCGAGCCGCGGGTTGGCGAGCGCGACGAACCGGCGCGGCGTGACGCCGTTGGTCACGCTGGTGAACCGCTCCGGCCACAGCTCGGCAAAGTCGCGCAGCACGGTCTGGCGCAACAGGCGCGAGTGCAGCGCGGCGACGCCGTTGACGTGGTGGCTGGCCACGGTCGCGAGGTGGGCCATGCGGACCACCTTGTCGCCGTCCTCGCCGATCAGCGACATCCTGCGCATCCGGGCCTCGTCGCCCGGGAACTTGGCGCGGACCTCGTCGAGGAACCGCCGGTTGATCTCGTAGATGATCTCGAGGTGGCGGGGCAGCAGGCGCGCGATCAGCGGCAGCGGCCAGGTCTCCAGCGCCTCGGGGAGCAGCGTGTGGTTGGTGTACGCGATCGAGCGCCGCACCAGGTCCCAGGCCTCGTTCCAGCCCAGCCCGTGGACGTCGATCAACAGCCGCATCAGCTCGGGGATCGCGAGCGACGGGTGGGTGTCGTTGAGCTGGATCGCGAACTTGTCGGCGAACTCGCGGATCGTGCCGCGCTGGAGCAGGAGCCGGATGCAGTCCTGCAGCGCCGACGACACGAAGAAGTACTCCTGCTCGAGCCGGAGCTGCTTGCCGGCCGGGCTGGTGTCGTTGGGGTAGACCACCTTGGTCAGGTTCTCGCTCTGGATCTTCTGGCCGACCGCGCGCCAGTACTCGCCGACCTGGAACGCGTTGAGGTCGAACTCCTCGTCGGCGACCGCGCTCCACAGCCGCAGGAAGCAGGTCGTGTTGGTGCCGTAGCCCGGGACCGGGACGTCGTACGGGATGCCCTTGACCCGGCGCTCGGGGTGCCAGTACACGCGCAGCCGGCCGTGCAGATCGGTGGTGTGCTCGACGAACCCGCCGAACCCGACCGGGTGCTCGATCTCGAACCGCCGGACCTCCCACGGGTTGCCGTTGCGCAGCCAGCGATCGGTGTGCTCGATCTGCCAGCCGTCGCGGATCTCCTGGTCGAACGTGCCGAACTCGTAGCGCAGGCTGTGGCCGATCGCCGGGATGTCGAGCGTCGCCATCGACTCCATGAAGCACGCGGCGAGCCGGCCGAGGCCGCCGTTGCCCAGGCCGGGCTCCTCCTCGTGCTCGACCAGCTCGTCGAGCGAGATCCCGAGGTCGGCGAGCGCGGTGCGCGCCGCGGTGTGCAGGCCGAGCGCGAGCAGGTTGGCGGCGAGCTGGGGGCCGATCAGGAACTCTGCCGACAGGTAGACCACGCTGCGACTCTTACCCTCGAGGTAGGTCCGCGACGACTCGACCCAGCGGTGCAGCACGCGATCGCGCACCGCGAACGCGAGCGCGAGGAACTGGTCGTTGCGGGTCGCGACCTCGGGGAACTTGGCGAGCTCGAAGTACAGCTTGCCGACGAGATCGCGGCGCAGCGACGCGGCATCGTCGCGCGGGCGCGTGTCATCGTGACGGTCGATCATGCCGGCAACGTAGCGCATCGCAGCGTGTGCCGGTGGCGCCCGCGGTGCGGTGTGCCGCTCCGGACCGCTCGGCGACCCGGGGCCTGGGCGGTAGGGTCAGGTCATGTCGGAACATCGAGCCTCGATCGAGTGGGCCGGCGGCGCCACCGCCGGCGACTTCCTGAAGCTGCGCTACACGCGCGAGCACCGCTGGACGTTCGACGGCGGCGTCGAGGTCCTGGCGTCGTCGTCGCCGTCGGTGGTGCCCGCGCCGTGGTCGAACCCGCGCGGGGTCGACCCCGAGGAGGCCTACGTCGCCGCGATCTCGAGCTGCCACATGCTGACGTTCCTGTTCGTCGCCGCCCGGGCGGGGTTCGCGATCGCGAGCTACCGCGACGACGCGGTCGGCGTGATGACCAGGACGCCGGCCGGGGTGGCGTGGATCAGCCGGGTGACGCTGTCGCCGACGATCACCTACGCCGGCGACCGGCGGCCGACCGCCGAGGAGCTCGCGACGCTGCACCACGCGGCGCACGAGGGCTGCTTCATCGCCAGCTCGGTCAAGACCGAGATCGTCGTCGCGTAGCCGGCCGGCCGGGCGGCGGCACGGGCTCGAAGCCGCCGGCCGCGCGCTGGGCGCGCCACCGCGCGCGGGTGTGCGCCGCGAGCGTGCGAGGCGCGGTGCGGCGCTGCAGCTCGGCGACCGCGGCGGCGAGCGGGGGCGGCAGGCGGGGGGCCAGGCGCTGCCAGAGCGGGTCGCCCGCGAGCGCGCCGCGCACCAGCGGGCCGTGACGCGGCGCGAGCCGGGCGCGCCGTCGCTCGGCCTCGGGGAGATCGGCGGCGGCGCCGGTGCCGGGGACCACGTCGTCGATGACGTAGGCGGCGCGATGCTCGTCGATCGGGATCCCGACGTTGATGCTGGTCGACATGCCGCCCACGCCTTCGCCGACGTGGTAGTAGCTCGATGGCCAGTACAGCACGTCGCCGGGGCCGACCTCGATCGCGAACGAGGTCGACCGGTACGCCTCGTACCGGGGCATGGTCGACACCGGCTCGGTCCACGGCCGCACCGGCCAGAACCGCATCCGCTTGCGGCCGGCGAGCGCGAACAGCAGCGAGGTGAACCGATCCTTGTGGCAGCCGGTCGGGGTCGCCTCGTAGTCGCCGTGGAACAGCGTGGTGATCGCGCCGGTCAGCGGCAGGCCGATGCGCTGCCACAGCGGCGCGAACATCGCGCGCTCGGCCGACCACACCGCACGCGCGTGGCGGTGGAACCGGCTGATGATCAGCCCGTGACGGTGATCGTCGAGCGCGCCGGCGAGCCGCGCCGCGTAGCCGGCGAAGCTGCGATCGCGCGCGACCGGCAGCCACGGGGCGACGAACGCCTGGGGCTGGCCGTCGATCGAGAACCGGATGTCGAGGCGGGCCGCGAGGTCGTGGGTCTGGCCGAGCTGGTGGCGGCCCGCGGCGACCGCGCCGGCGAACGCGTCGCGCAGGGCGAACGGCGCGCCGACGCCGCGGAACACGACGACGCGGCGCTCCCACCAGCGCGCCACGAGCTCGTCCCAGTCGAACCGGGCGACCTCGTCGTGCGTGGTGCGGCGGCGCGCCGTCCGGCCGGGGTGCGGGGCGCCGGTCATCGCGCACCGGCCCCGGCGACGGTGATCGCCCGGATCTCGGCGAGCGCCGCGAGCGCGGCGTGAAGGCCCGGATCGTCCCCGCACAGCGCGCCGACCGCGGCGTCGCGGCGCTCGAGCGAGCGCACGATCCGGTGCAGGGCGCGCTCGCCGCTGCGCAGCGTGAAGCCGTGGCCGTTGGCGGCCCAGATCGACTCGCCCCGCCAGCGCATCCGCACGATCGGCGTGCCCGGGTCGCGCCGCACGCGCGCCGCCGCGGGCAACGCGATCGACCGCGCCGCGGGCACCGGCTCCAGCCCGCAGGCGCTGACCCGGCGGGCCCAGCGGACGGCGAGCTCGCGGGCCAGCTCCGGGCCGCGCGCCAGCTCGCGGACGCACCGGCCGGTGCGCCGCAGCTCGGACGGGACGCCGCGCGCGGCCAGCGGCGCGGCCAGCGGGACGAACGGCACGGCGCCGTCGTCGCCGCCGAGCCGCTCGGCGACGAGCTCGCTGAGCACCTGCGCGATCGCGGCGCCGATGTCGCTCCCCGCCGCCGGGATCCACAGCCGGAGCGCGAGGCACGGCGCGAGCGACTCGTCGACGTGCCAGCGATCCGCGGGCACGTACACCACGTCGCCGGGGCGCGCGGTCACGACCTGATCCGGGCGGTGCGCATCGAAGTCGCGGATCTCGTTGGGCGAGCGCTGCCACGGCCGGTTCCAGATCCGGGTGCGCAGCCGGCCGGCGAGCACGGCGGTGAGCGCGGCGCAGTGCATCCGCCGGGTGAAGCCGCGCGGCGAGCAGGCGAACGCGCCGAGCACGAGCTCGCAGACCACCGGCAGGACCGGCGCGCCGATCCGCGCGAATAGCCCGCGCACGACGTCCCGGACCTCGGCCCACAGCGCGAAGTCGAGCACCAGCGGGTCGGTCACGATCAGCTGGAAGCCCCCGGCGGCGGCGCCCGCACCGGCGAGCCGCGCGACGTAGTCGTCGAGCGAGCGATCGCCCGGGCCGGGCAGCCGATCGCCGGGGCTCGCGATCAGCGCGTCGCCGGTGTAGAGCCGCACGTCGGGCACGGCGCGGAACCGCACGCCGAGCCGGAACGGCGCACTGGCCTCGACCACCGCGCGCCATGCGCGCTCCGGGGACACCTCGGGCCGGCGCCCCGCGCGCAGCCGGCCGACCTCGCGCGCGCGGTGGGCGCGCACCACAGGATCCCAGTCGATCCGCTCGTCGATCATCCGAACGTCCTCCGGATCTGCCGGGCATAGACCGCGAGCGGCGGCAGGCCGACCTCGGCGCGGCGCCGGTCCACGCCCGCGGCGCGCTCGATCGGCCGCGGGACCAGCGCGCCGTCCCGGCGGTGGAACTTGGTGCCATACAGCTGGTGCCGCCCGGCGCCGATGCGCACCGCGTCGGTCAGGTACGCGACGTGGTGCCACGGGACGTCGCCGCGCGCGGCCGCCCGGCGGAGCAGCCGGAGGCAGTGGCGCTGGAACGCGGGGTCGCGCTCGGCGTGCTGGGCCAGCCGCGCCGCGGCATCGGCCGCACGCGCACCGACCAGCGCGCGGCCCGGCCAGCCGTCCGCGGCGATGACCTCGCGCAGCCACGCCACCGCTGCGGTGGTGAGCTGGTCGACCGCGCGCGCGGCCGCGCGATCGGTGAACCGCGACGCGGCCCATTGCCACCGCACCGCGGCGTCGAGCCGGTCGATCCGCAGCAGCTCGCGGCGCAGCGCCGGCCGCGCGGCGGTCACCGCGCCGCTCCCAGCGCGGCGACGTCGAGCGTCACCGTCGCGCCGCGCCACGCGTAGGTCACGCGGCGATCGGCCTCGGGCCAGTCGAACGCGACCGAGCCGCGGCCGGGCGCGTCGACCGCGATCCGGACGCCGCGCCGGCGGTCGTGCCAGCGCCGCCGCGGCAGATCGGCGAACACGTAGGCCAGCGCGTCGCGCAGCGCGACGCCGAGCTCGAGCAGCGCGAACCGCTCGCCGGTGAGGATCGCGGCCGACGGCGGCTGGCGCGGCTCGCCCGCCGGCTGGCGGCCCGCCGCGCGGTGCGCTCCGGTCACAGGATCGATCCAGCGCAGCGGACCGCCCGCGGCGGGGCGGAAGAAGTACGGCACGTCGAGCCGGCCGAGCTGGGCGCGCTCTTCCCGCGACAGCCGGCCGCGCAGCCGGGCGCGCCGCGATCGCGGGTGCGGGCCGCCGAACACCCGGCGATCGAGCTCGCCGGCGTACGCGGCGGTCGGCCGGACCAGCACGCGGACGATGCCGGCCCGCGCGGCGCGCCGCACCAGCGCGGTGACCCGGTCGCGCTCGCACACCAGCTTGGTCCACAGATCGAACATCCCGCGCAGGTACGCCCCGGCGTAGGCCGCGAATCCGACCCGGCCGCGGGTGTCGGCGACGACCGACGCGGTCTCGCGGCGCGCCCACGGCCCGGTCCGGCGGCGCAGCTGCAATCCGCCGGGGCGCTCGGCGAACCCGGCGACCGGCCCGCCGACCGTGCACCACCGCGCGGCGCGCTCGAACCCGACGTGGTGCTCGCCGCGATCGCGCTCGTCGTTGACCAGGCTGGTCTCGATCAGGCGCTCGACCGGGAACAGCCAGACCTCGAGGTCGACCGGGTACGCGAGCGGCTCGCGCACCGCGCGGCGCCGGCCGACCACGAGGTTGCCGGTGTGGAGGTCCGACGCGCCGAACGCAAAGCACGCCGCGGTGAGCGCACCGGCGCGCTGCCAGAACCGCGCGGCGTCGCGCGGCGGCAGCCGGCAGGCCGCGAGCGCGAGATCGCCGCGCGCCGAGGTCCGGATCGTCCCCCACTGCCGCGGCCGCTCGATCCACTCCTGCCACGAGTACGCGCCGCGCTCGCGGCCGCCGCCGGGCACGACGCGCAGCGTGGGCAGCCGGATCGCGCCCGATGCCGAGGGCAGCGCGTTGAGCGCCGCGAACAGCGAGCCGGTATCGGCGAGCAGCATCCGCTCGCCGGTCGCCGGCCGGGGCTTGTACGCCCACGCGCCGCCGGCGCGGAACGCGGCGCGGATCACGCGCTCGCCGCCGTTGTGGGACTCGTCGGGCGCGATCCACAGGTCGCGCACCGGCCCGCGCACGCCCGCGGCCGCCAGCGCGCCGCCGAGATCGCGGGTCAGCCGGCGCACGAACCGCGCCAGGGCGCACCGCGCGCCGTCGAACATCGCGTCGAGCACGGCGTCGGGCGGTGCGCCCCGGGCCGCCGCGCAGGCGACGAACCCGGCGCGGATCAGCGCGCCGAACAGCCGCGGATTATCGACCGCGAGCACGCGCGGCGCGATCACCGCGTTGCACCGCGCGGCCGCTGCCTCGCACCATGCACCGAGCCGCTCGATCCGCGCCACCAGCGGGGCGAGCCGGGGCCGCGCCAGCGCGGCGGCGACCAGGCCGGCGTCGCGCGCGCCGGCGAGCTCGCGCGCATCCGCCTCGACGCCCTCGGGGTAGATCCGGATCACGGGAGGAAACAGACCGCCGCCTCGTCCAGTGCGGACGGCCTCGACCAGCCGCCGCGTGTGGTCCGGCAGCGGCGGCGAGCGGTCGGGCGTGGACCAGGGAAACGTCAGCATGGACGGGCGGCGCAGCTCGAATCGGACGGCCTAGTTCGGGCTGACGCAGTGCCCAGTTGACGAGCAGGTCGTGATGGCTGCCTCCTTCTTGCCGAACGACTTCTCGAGTCGCTCGAGCACGACCGAGAGCTTCTCCCGCGACCTGGACTTTGTATGCTTGGGCTTCATGTCATTCCTCCTCGAGCACCTCATCGAGCGCTCGCTGCAAATATGGATTAGGAGCTGGCCGCGATCCACTGATTATTTCCGACTTCGAGATCTATCTGCGTGACAATATGGTTTGCGCAGAGCGGCATTCGGGGGGTTCGAAGTGACAGCGAGTCAGCAGTGCCATGGATTGCCAATCGCACAGTGGGCCAGACTACGGTGTGGAATATGGAACGCTGTGCCGGAACACGGTACCGGAACGCTGTACCGCGACAGTCGCGGTCGCACGCCGGTCGCAGTGGAACAGGCGGAACAACCCGTGCGCGCTGCACGAGGCGCGGGCCGGCGCTCGCGCGCTGAGCCCGATCAGGTTGCGCTGCGGGCCTCGGCCCGCGTGCGCGGGGAAGCGATCGACGGCGGACGGCGGGTGGTCGACCGACCAGCGGCGACCAGCGGCGACTAGCGGGTCGTCACCAGGTAGGCCAGCACGCCGATCGCGGCGACCAGGACGATGATCAGGAACGCCACCAGCGCGTTGGACCGGCTCGGGGCCGCCGGCGGGCGCATCTGCGCGCCGAAGCTGTACGGCCCCGGCATCCCCGGTCCGTTGACGTGGCCCGCCTGATGAGGATGACCCAGTGCGTTGCCCTGCCCCGGCATCGCCTGACCGGCCTGGGGATGATGATGGGCGAGCGGCATCGCCGGGTGGCCCATCGGCGGCCCGAGCTGCCCGAGCTGGGGGTTGCCCATCTGCGGGCTGGGGTGGAGGTGCGCGGCCTGACCCATCGGGGCCGGATAGCCCATCGGCATCGGGTTGGGCCGGCTGCCGGTCCCGGTCGGCGGCTTGGCGCCGAGCTGCGGCCGGCTCGGGTTGACAAACCCGCGCTGGCCCGAGGGACCGGAGGCCTGGGCTGCGACCGGCGCCGGCACCGGCGAGCTGGTGCGCTGGATCGAGGGCAGCGACGGCACGCTCGGCTTGGAGCCGCTCGACAGGTTGGGCTGGCTCGCCCGGGACCGGACCTTGCTACCGCTCCGGCTGTGGTCGGCCTCCATGCCGCGGCCGAGGTCGCGCATCGCGCCGTTGATCTTGTCGGGCTCCGCGAGCTTGCGCTGGTTCGACAGGAACGCGAAGTACGAGTCCGGCATGTCGTCGAAGTCCATGACCAGGTCGCACTCGTCGCACCGGCAGGTCGGCGGCTCGTGCGGCGGCGGGCCCATGTCGGAGGCCTCGACCAGCAGCACCTTCTCCTCGTCGCACTCGGGGCAGAAGTACGGGACGTAGAAGCTCTTGACGGTCCCGCTGCCGGTGAAGTTGTTGACCAGGTTGATCTGCGCGACGATCGGCGGCGAGCACTCGACCAGCACCGACCGCGTGCCGTTGTACTCGAGCTTGGACAGCCAGTTGACCCAGTCGCGCACGCCGCACGAGTTGATCCGCTCGATCTCTCCCAGGTCGATCACCGCAGTTCCGGACGGGATCTTGTCGACCAGGTCGCCGAGCTCGTTGTCCTCGTCGATCACGCCCCCCAGCTTCACGTAGCTCATGTCGCCACGGTGCTGGACCGATGCCTGGAACTTATGGCTCATCGCGCCTCCGGCATGTAACGACGGTATGGTTGATTACCACAGCCGTTCCAGCTGCCGCACGGTCCACTGTACGATCTGACACTTAAATCATCCAGCGCGGCGATCGGTCGGCTCATGTTCCTCCCACCATACATGTAATCCAGCACCCATTTCACGGACCGTCAGTAGCTCAGCTGGTCAACAAGTTACGGATCTGCTGGTAGTTATCGCTCAGGAAGTACCGTACCAGATCGGGCCCCCCGAGCACCGAGCCCAGCGCGACGGTCGCGTGGTGGCTGGCCAGCTTCTCACCGGATAGCAGGGCCACGGCCCAGATCGCCGCGTGGAAATCGTCACAGGCGATCAGGCCCGCGCGCTTGGCGCACGCCAGCATGCCGTCGATCCAGGCCCCGGGGTCGACATCGCGGATCCGCGAATGGCGTTCGATGACCTTCTGGGCCGCCGGGCTGACACTGCCGAGCAGGTCGGCGGCGGTGCCGGTGACTCCCGGGTCGGGTGACAGCAGGGCGCGCAGCAGGTGGCCGAGCTCGCGGCGCTGGCGCGCGCCGAGCTGGAGCAGGGTCGCATAGCCGCCGCGGATCGCCTCGAACGCATGGCCGCACAGGAACCGCAGGGTCAGGTCGGACTCGCTGATCAGCGAGCGATCGACCACGAGCATCCGGCGCGGGAACGCGGTCACCGCGGCCAGGCCGGGGACCTTCTCGCCGATGAACACCTCGGCGTCGGTCCGGTACAGCGCGCTGATCTCGGCCGCGATCTCGGCCAGCCGCGGGTCGGGGGCAGTGGTCACCGGCTGGAGATCGTGGCCGAGCGACGGCGGGACGATCACCGAGGTCAGCTCCTGGGCGAGCGCGTCGAACAGCTCGCCGAGCGGCTCGCGCGCGGCCTGGGTGATCAGCAGGCGGACCCGGGCATCGTCGTCGAGCACCCCGCGCAGCGGCGGGCGAACCCGGGTCGCGTTGAGCCGCATCATGGTCGCGCGGTCGGCGTCCTCGGCGAACCCGAGCAGGTCGAGCATGGTGAGCACGCGGTTGGCGCGCTCGGTCTGGCCGGTGCGGCTGTAGAACGACGCGAGCAGGCGGTACGCCGGGGCGTGGTGGATGTCGCGGTCGAGCACCTTGCGCAGCTCGCCGATCGCGCGCTGCGGGTCGTCGACCGCGTAGATCTCGGCGAGCGCGACCCGGTCGCTGGCACCGTCTGGCTCGACGTTGAGGATCCCCCGGTAGGCCTCGATCGCGGCCGGGCGGTCGCCCGAGGCGAGCAGGATCCGCGCCAGGCCGCGCTGCAGCGGCACGGCGGCGCGCGGCCCGCCCTGCGCCATCGCGGCGTGCGCGGCGTCGATCAGCAGGGTCTCGGCCTGGCGCTGGTCGCCGGCGTCGGCGGCGCGGCGGGCCAGCACGAGCGCGGGCGGCGCGTAGCCCGGGTCGTACTCGATCGCGCGGCGGTACTGCGGCGCGGCGGTGCGCGGATCGCCCGCGGCGTCGAGGATCCGGCCCTTGTAGTAGTAGTAGCGGGCGAGCGCGGCGGGGAGCAGCGGCTGGCCGGGCGCGGTCGCGAGCTCGATCACGCGGTCGATCGCGACCCGGGCATCGGTGGTGCGGCCGGCGAGGTAGTACTGCTGGGCGAGCACGTAGTAGCCGTCCTGGTGCGCCGGATCGCGCTCGAGCACCTCGTGCAGCACCGCGATCGCACGGCCGGAGTCGAGCTCGCCGTCGGCGTGGATCTCGGCCTGCCGCATCAGCGCGGAGATCCGGTCGGCCGGTGATGCGGTGGCGCCGGTGACGAACGTCTGGATCGCGGCGATCGCCTCGCTCCAGTGCCGCATGTCGGTGTGGAAGTCGACCAGCGCCGCCAGCACGGTGAAGTCGCCGGGCACGAGCTCCGCCGCGGCGCGGTACAGCTCGGCGGCCTGGTCGAGATCGCCGTCGCGCTCGCGGATCGCGGCGCGGCCGACGTGGACGCGGGCGAGCAGCGCCCCGGCGTCGTCGCGCTTCTTGTAGACCTTGTCGAGCTCGCGGTAGGTCGCGTCGAAGTCCCACACGTCGGGCCGCTCGCGGGCGAGCGCGCCGAGGTCGTCGAGCGCGTCGCTGTTGCCGGGCCGGATCTCGAGCGCGACGATGAAGCTCTCGGCCGCGGCGCGCGGATCGCCGGTCATCCGGGCGACCACGCCGCGCTTTCGGTAGAACTCGCTGCGCGTCGTCGGGTCGCCGTCGCGCATCGCCTTCTGGGCCAGCGCGTTGGCGATCGGTTGCGCCCGGTCCCACGCGCCCTGGTGGAAGAAGTGCTCGAACAGCGCCTGGTTGGCGGGCAGGCAGTCGGGATCGACCGCGAGCGCGCTGTCGTAGTACTCCATGGCGCGCGGGGTGTCGCCGAGTTGCTTGTCGTAGATCCCGCCGATCTGGGCGTAGACTCCGGCGCGCTCCTTGTCGTCCTGCCACAGCTTGACCTCGAGCTCGAGGGTCTCGATCACGCGCGGCCAGTCCTCGTGCCGGCGGTGGAGATCGCGCAGGCCGTGGACCGCGGGCAGGCAGGTGTTCGAGGTCTTGATCGCCGCGTCGTAGTAGCGGATCGCGTCCTGCTCGCGGCCGAACTTGGCCTCCATCACCGAGCCGCAGCGGAAGTACAGCAGCGACTTGGTGTTGCGGTCGCTGGTGACCTTGATCAGCCGGCGGGTGACGTCGATCAGCTCGGCCCACTGCTCGGTAGATTCGTAGATCCGGCCGAGCGCCTCGAGCGCGTCCTTGTTGTCGGGCTGGAGCGCGAGGATCTTCTGGTAGTGCAGGGTCGCGGTCTCGACGTCCTCCGCGCCGTCCTCCGACACCCGCGCGATCCGCCGGAGCAGCTCGACCGACGCCGGCTGGTCGGCGGTGTGCGCCAGCTTGTGCTGGAGCACCTCGATCAGCCCGGACTTGTCCTGGTTGTCCTCGTAGAACTGCTCGAGCTTGGCCGACGCGCCGGCGTCGTGGGGATCGACGTCGAGCACCAGGCGGTGGAACCGCATCGACTGGCCGGCGTCGGTGGCGTGCTCGGTCGCGAGCTGGGCCGCGGTGCGCAGCGCCTCGATCTTGCGCTGCGAGTCGCGCTGGGTGGTGGCGCGGCGCTCCCACGCCACGATCAGCGGCTGCCAGTCGCCGCGCCGCTTGCACAGGTCCTCGAGGATCTTGGCCGACGCGGCGGGCTGGGAGTCGACCTCGACGACCTTCTGGTACGACGCGATCGCGGCGTCGAGCTGGTGCAGGAAGTTGAGCTGGACGTTGCCGCGCCGCGCGTACAGATCGCCGAGCCGGTAGGCGCGCGACGCGGCGGTCTCGATGTGCTCGATCGCGCGGTCGTACAGCTGCATGACGACCGCCCAGCGCTCGGCCTTGTAACACACGCGCTCCATCGCGGTGAACACGTCGCGGTTGGTCGGATCGGCGGTGAACGCGGCGGTGAACGCCGCGATCGAGCCCTCGATGTCGCCGCGCGAGTGGCGCAGCGCCGCGACCCGGGACAGCAGCGCCGCGCGCGCCGGTCCGGTCTCGGTCTCGGCGCGCGCCTCGAGCAGGCGGGTGAGCTCGCGATCGCGGCCGAGCTGGTCGTAGAGCTTCTCGAGCGCGGCGGTCGCGGTCGGGTCGCCGGGCCGGCGGTCCATCACGCCCTCGTAGGCGGTGATCGCCTCGGCCGGCCGGTTCATCCGGTTGGCGCGCAGGTCGCCGAGCTCGGCCAGGATCGCGACCTGGCGCTCGGTGTCCGAGCTACGGACGTTGGGCAGCTCGCGCTCCAGGGCGGCGACCAGCTCGCCCCACCGGCTCGCGCCGCGCAGCAGCCGCACCAGATCGCGCTGGCGGGTGTCGTCGTACAGGTTGTGCTGGGCCAGGGTCAGCATCCGGATCGCGGCGTCGAGATCGCCGAGCTGGTGCTCGTAGAGCTCGGCGAGCTCGGCGGCGCGCTGCGCCTTGTCGACGTTGGTGGTCGCGGTCTCGAGCTGGCGGCGCCGGACCTCGGCGAGCTCGGGCCACTCGGCGATCTTGGCGAGCGCCTCGGCGAGCACCTCGAGGTTGCGCGGGGTCTGGGGCGCGCCGCGGAACGCGCGGGCGAGCTCGTCCCACAGCCCGAGCGCGCGGGCCGGGCGCTCGATCCCGACCAGCGCCTCGGTCTGATCGGGCTCGATGCTGAGCACGTCGAGGTAGGCGGCGACCACGGTCTCGGGCTCGCGGTCGAGCTCGATCAGCAGCCGCGCGAGGTGCTTCTGGAGCTGCATGCGGCGCGCGAGCGGCGGGTCGCCGGCGAGCTCGCCGCGCACGATGTCGAGCGCACGATCGAGCCGGCCGGCCTGGTGGTGCAGCCGCGCCTGCTCGCGCAGCGCGTCGGGGTGGTCGGCCTCGCCGGCGCGGACCAGGGCGGCGAGCGCTGCCTCGCGGTCGCCGCGTTGCTCCTCGCCGTGCGCGATGTCGGCCCAGATCTCGGCGCGGCGCGCGGCCGTGGCGGCGAGCTCGGCGGCGCGGCGGCGGAGCTCGATCGCGCGCGGCCAGTCGAGGTCGCGATCGCACAGCCGCGCGAGCGCGAGCAGCGCGCCGGAGTCGTCGGGCCGGTCGTCGAGCAGCCGCTGCAGGGTGGCGCGCGCGCCCGCGATGTCGCCCATGTGCTCGAGCAGCTCGGCGTGCTCGCGGGCGGCGGCGGCGCGCGCGTCCTTGCTGACCAGCGAGCCGGCCAGCTCGGCGAGCACCTCGGCGAGCGCATCGTGGCGCCGGCCGGCGCGGTACACCGCGGCGAGCGCGGTGCGGCAGAACGGGTCGCCGCGGTCGAGCTCGGCGGCGCGGCGCAGCGACTCCTCGGCCTCGATGAAGTCGCCGCGCGACAGCTCGACCATCCCGCGCGCGCACCACAGCGCGGCCGCGCACCGGGGGTCGGGCTCGGCGGTGGCCCACGCCTGGTACGCGGCCGACAGCGCCTCATCGTTGCCGCGCGATCGCCGCGCCACGTGGTCCCGGGTGGTCGGCAGCGCGTCCGGCGCTGCCGCGGCCCGCTGCCACAGCGCGGTCGCGCGCCCAGCATCGACGCGCTCGGCGATCGCCGCGGCCCAGCGCAGCGCGAGCCCGCCGCGGCCCTCGAGCCGGGTGATCGCAGCCGGCCGGGGCGCCGCGAGCGACGCCGGCGCGGTCAGGGGCGCCGGCGCGGTGAGATCCATCGCGTCGAGCCAGCGCTCCGCGGCCGGCGAGCCCGCGGCGTCGGCGACCGCGCGGGCCAGCTCGTCGAGCCCGGCGAGCCCGCCGGGACCGGACGACCCGGCGAGCGCGGCGAGCTCCAGCGCGCGCCACGCGTGGGTCGCCGCGACCTCGGCGCAGTCGGTGTCGGCGAGCCGGCGGTGGGCGGCGAGCCGGCTCGCCCGGCTCTCGGGGTCGGTCGCGGCCGCGGCCGACCACGTCGTGCGCAGGTACGCGTAGCGCCGGAACGCGCCGGGCAGCTGCGCCGCCGGGGCGGCCGCGAGCTCGGTCCACAGCGCGGTCGACTCGGCCGCGTCGCGCCGGGCGTCGAACTCACCGGCGACCACGGCGAGCGTCGCGAGCGCCTCCAGCGCGCCCCCGGGCAGCTCGCCGACCAGCCCGGCGCGGCGATCGAGCAGCTCGAACCGGCGACCGTCGTCGAGCGCGATCGCGGCTTCGAGCGCGATGTCGAAGCAGCGCAGCCAGCCGAGCGCGGCCCCGTCGCGGCCCGCGAACCGCGCGAGCCGGGACCCGCACAGCGCGAGCGCGCCGGCGGGGTCGTGGCCGCGGTCGAGCATCAGCGCGGCCGCCGCGGCGACCTCGTCGGGCGGCGCGTCGTCGCCGAGCGCGGCGGTGCGCAGCGCGATCACCCGGTCCCAGTGTCCGGCGGCGGCGTGGGCGAGGCAGGCCAGCTCGATGACGTGGGCGCGCCACGCCGCCGGCAGCTCGCCCGCGAGCAGGCGATCCGCGAGCGCGCCGGCGCGGCCGGGGTCGGCGCAGCGCACCAGCCAGGCCTCCGCGAGCTCGATCGCGAGCGCGGCGGACGCGGTTCCATCGCCGGGGTCGGGCGCCAGCCGTGCGAGCAGCGCCGGATCGTCGAGCGCCGCCATCGCGCGCAGCCGGAGCGCGAGCGGGTGGCCATCGGCGAGCTCGAGCAGGCGGAGCGCCTCGTCGGGACGCTCGGGGGGATGCTCGGGGGAACGCTCGGCGGGATGCTCGGGGGAACGCTCGGCGGGATGCTCGACGGGATGCTCGGGGGAACGCCGCAGCGTGTCCCAGCTCGCCAGCGCGGTCCGGACGTTCAGATCGGCGAGCCGGGCGGTGTCATGCTCGGAGGCGAGCAGCGCGGCGGCCTCGCCTGCGATCAGCTGGAGCACCTGCTCGACCAGGGCCGTCGCGTCCGGCGCGTGCAGGCTGCTGGTATCCTCGTCGGCGTAGCTCGCGACGGGCTGGACATCGGTCTTGGCGGGAATCGGAGTCACGGGGCGAGCGGGGAGCAACGGCGGCGCGACCGGCGGCCGGTGGACGGTAGGCGCATCCGCCATGCGCAGCCAGCGTATCGTGAGGCCACAAAACGCGCCAGATTCAGCGGTTTTTGCGTGATACGCTCCAGGCAGTATGACGTCCCGGCGTGCGATCTGCGTCAGTCGCGATCGCAACCTGCGCGGCGCGGTCGAGCCCGCGCTGGCGTCGGCCGGCGTCGCGGTCGAGCACTGCGACGACGTCCCCGGCGACACCCGCGGCGCCGTGCTGGTCGTGATCGATCGCGCGACCCGCCAGGCCGCCGGCGACGGGCTGGGCGCGATCGCCGCCCCGGTCGTGATCGTCGGCGACGACCTCGACGACGACGGCGTGATCGCCGCGATGCTCGACGCCCCGGTCAGCCACCTGGTCACCGATCCGAGCGACCGCGATCTCGGGATCACCTCGGCCAAGCTGGCGTCGGGCGACCTGTTCGGCCTCGAGAAGTACCTGGCCGCCGGCGGCGCGGTCGCCGAGCGCACGGTCACCGGCGACCCCGACAAGCGCGCCGCGATCGGAGCGGTGTCTGCCTGGGCAGAGGCGATCGGCGCGCGCCGGCCGCTCGTCCACCGGCTGGCGAGCGTGGTCGACGAGCTGCTGATGAACGCGCTGTACGACACACCGGCGATCCGGACCAGCGCGCCGCGCGCCGTGCTGCGGTGGGGCGCCGACGACCGTGCGATCGCGATCTCGGTCGGCGACGCGTTCGGGGCGTTGAGCCAGCGCGACGTGATCGACCACGTCCGCCGCGCCCGCCGCGAGCGCGGCCGGCCGCGGTCCGAGGCCGGCGCCGGACGGGGCGCCGGGATCGGGCTCTACCTCGTGCTCGGCAACGTCGCGTCGCTGGTCGTCAACGTCGAGACCGGGAAACGGACCGAGGTCGTCTGCCTCTTCGATCGAACGACGCCGGGGCGGCCCGCAGCGGCGTGCGCGCGCTCGCTGCACGTGTTTCGGTCGACGGCTCCGTAGCCTCGGCGAGCCGGGCGGCGGCGATGATCCGCGGCGGCTCGTACACCAGCTCGCCCGCGGTGATCGGATCGTCGGCGCTGCGCGTCCACCCCGGGAACCCGACGATCGCGCCGAGGTAATCGGCGAGCGCGGTCGCCCGACCCCCGGCGAGCGCCGCGATCCGGGCTGCGATCTCGTCGGTCATCGCGATCAGGCCGAAGCTCGCCACCGGGCTGGCGCGCGGGTCGTCGCCGCCGGGCACGGGTGGCCGGCGCGCGCCCGACAGCCGCATCCGGCCGCGCTCGTCGACCTCGTGCAGCGCGAGCGCATCCGGGTCGCGGACATCCACCTCGTATCCGGGACAGCGCAGCGCGCGCGCCAGCCGGGCGAGCCGTGGCTCGGACCGCCCGCCGTGGTCGAGGAAGAAGTCGGCGAGCTCCGGGACGATCATCGTCCAGCCGCGCGACGAGGCGTCGGCACCGCCGATGTACAGCCGGCGCGGCGTCGCGGGACTCCACGCTTCCTCGTCGAGGATCTCCGCCAGCGCACGCTGGATCACGTCGAGCCGCTGCCGGAGGAACACAGCCTGCCGCCATCCGCTCATGTGCCGAGAATACGTCAACGCTGCAACGCGCCGGCAACAATCATCACGGCCGTCGCACCGGCGATCAGCGCGAGCGCGCTCACCGGCTCGGGCTGGCGCAGCGCGGCGAATACCGCAGGAGCGACGGCGAACACACTCCACCACCCCAGCAGCCACGCCAGCTTGGCGCGCCGCCGGGCGCGCGGTGGGAGTGGGAGCGTCGCCGACAGCCGCGCGAGCTCGATCGGCGGCCGCCGCAACCGGCCCGCCAGCACCAGCCCGTAGCTCGCCGCGCCCCCGATCACCGCGGCCAGCCACGGCATCGGATCCGCGGGGCGCGCCAGCCCGACGAGCACGAGCACCACGAACACCAGCCCGCCGAGGGCGAACGCCATCGGGTACCGCCGCCGCATCAGCCGAGCATCCTTTTCGTACGCTAGCCGGCCGGCGCCGATCAGCCGCGCGATCGCCCGCTCGATCGGCGTCGGCGGCTTGATCTCGAGGGCCGCGAGCCGCTGGCGATCGAGCGCCGAGACGTCGCGCAGCACGCGGCCCATGATCCCGGAGCCGGCGCGCGCGGCCACCGCCGCGATCGCGCTTGCCGCGACGATCGCTCCGAGCACGGCGAGCGCTGGCGCGCGGGGCGATTCGCCGTACAGCCACGGCGCGACCAGCAGCACGGCGCCGAGCACGAACGTCGCCGCGAACCCGGGCAGCGCGCCGAGCGTCGCCGACGCCGACGGCGGTGCTCCGGGGGTCGGGGTTGCGGCCGCCGGTGCGCGCGCCGGCGCACCTCCCAGCGCGACCGCGGCGCGCAGCAGCCGCTCGCCGCCGTGCACGACCAGCGTCGCGGCGCCGACCGTCACGCCCGGCAGCAGCAGCCCGGCCGCCGCGCCGAGCGCGATCGCAACCGCCGCGTGGCGTACCGCGAGCTCCGCGCCGCCGGGCAGCGCCAGGATCGGCGCGACCCCGATCACCGCCGCCATCGTCGTCGCCAGCGCCGCCCGCACGCAGCGGACCAGCGCGGCGTCGAACAGCGGCCGGCCCTCGATCGGCAGCTGGGCGAGCAGCGCCGCATCGGCGCGCCAGTAGATGTGGAACGGCACCCGCATGAACGCCACCGCGTACGCGACCATCGCGCCCGCCAGCCAGCCGTGGCTCGCCGCCATGATCCCGGTGCTCGATCGCCACCACACCCACGCCGCGAGCACACCACCGCCGACCAGCGGCGCCACCACGGCCGGGACCGACCGCGCACGGCGCTCGTGCCGCTCGGACCACCGGATCAGCGCGCGCGAGTTCATCGCGCGCAGCATACCGCGCACGCCCCGCCGGCTCAGGTCACAGCGCAACCCGAAGTGGGCGCGGCCGCCCCGAGCGCCGGGCCGCGAGCCGCGCCGCCTGGTACGGTGCGCGCGATGCCGCCCAAGTCGATGGAGAAGATCATGGCGCTGTGCAAGCGCCGCGGGTTCATCTACCAGGCGTCGGACCTCTACGGCGGGCTCAACGGGTTCTGGGACTACGGCCCGCTCGGCGCGCAGCTCAAGAAGAACCTGCGCGATCGCTGGTGGCACGATGTCGTGATGGACCCGTGCAACGGCGCGCTCGGGCCCGATGGCCAGCCGGTCGAGGTCGTCGGCCTCGAAACCTGCATCATTCAGCACCCCCGGGTCTGGGTCGCGAGCGGTCACACCGAGACGTTCAGCGATCCGATGGTCGACTGCCGCGAGACCAAGGCGCGCTATCGGTTCGACCACGTCAGCGTCTACGTCCCGGCCGGCGACACCGGCGGCAACGCGCCGCGGTTCGCGTTCGTCGCGGGCACGCCGAGCGAGACCCGCCAGCGCAAGAAGGCCGACAAGGCGTTCGGCGCCGTCGCGGTCGTGCCGCTGGCCCAGCTGCCGGCCGAAGCCTGGAGCCGGGTGATCGCGCCCGACGCCGACACCCCCGGCACGCTGACCGAGCCGCGCGCGTTCAACCTGATGTTCAAGACCTACGTCGGCGCGACCGCGACCGAGGACGACGTTGCGTACCTGCGCCCGGAGACCGCGCAGGGCATCTTCGTCCAGTTCAAGAACGTCGTCGACTCGACCCGGGTCAAGGTCCCGTTCGGCATCGCGCAGACCGGCAAGGCGTTCCGCAACGAGGTCACGCCGCGCAACTTCACGTTCCGCTCGCGCGAGTTCGAGCAGATGGAGATCGAGTTCTTCTGCCACCCCAATTCGGCGCCCGCCTGGTACGCGTTCTGGCGCGACGCGCGCCTGGCCTGGTGGAAGGCCATCGGGCTGGCCGGCGACAACCTGTGCCTGCGCGAGCAGTCGCGCGACGAGCTCGCGCACTACGCCAGGGACGGCGCCGGCACCAGTGACATCGAGTATCGCTTCCCGTTCACCGACCCCGAGTTCGGCGAGCTCGAGGGCGTCGCCCACCGCGCCGACTTCGATCTGGCGACCCACCAGAAGCACGCGCGCGCCAAGCTGGAGTACTTCGACACCGAGCGCGGCGAGCTCTTGCCCGGCGGCGGCCGCAAGGGCGAGCGCTACCTGCCGCACGTGATCGAGCCGTCGGCCGGCCTCGACCGCGGCGTGCTCGCGCTTTTGTGCGAGGCGTTCACCGAGGACGCGTCGCGCCCCAGCCCCGAGCTGCTCCGCCTGCATCCCCGGCTCGCGCCGATCAAGGCCGCGGTGTTCCCGCTGGTCAACAAGGATGGCATGCCCGAGATCAGCGCGCGGCTCCACGCCGAGCTGGCGCGGCGGTTCCGCGGCCTGGGCTTCCTCGAGCACGACGTGCGCGGGACGATCGGCAAGCGCTACGCGCGGATGGACGAGGCCGGCTGTCCGTACTGCTTCACGGTCGACGGCCAGACGGTGCAGGACCGGACCGTGACCGCGCGCGACCGCGACACCGGGCACCAGGAGCGGATCGCGCTCGACCGCGTCGGTGATTACCTCGCCGAGCGGCTCGAGCGCGGATAGTGCCGATCGGGCGGGTGCGTGGCAGAGCCGTGATCGCCGGAGGAGGAACGGCCGGCGGGCTCGCGCTCGCCCACCATTTCGGACTCGCCCACCATTTCGGACTCGCCCACCGGCTCATCGAACGATGGACCTCGGGAGAATGCCGGGTCGCCTGTGACTAGCCGGAACAGGTCGACCAGGTTGACCTCGACCGCCTACTCACAGTCGGGTGCCCGGCGCGAATGCTCCCAGCTCACTGATATTTGTTTGTTCTGGATTTCGGAAAGGAGGAACTCGACGGCCTGTGCCCCGCCGTCCGCCGCCTCATCTGCGCGCTTCCTTGGCATTCTGCGCAAAGTCAGTCGATTGCTCGCATGCGATTGATCGATCCATCGAACAATCATCGGAAGCAACCGACACAGTCGAAGCTCATTCTCCGAATAAAGATCAAGAAAGAAACTCTGCCAGGCGGCGTAGGGTCGAGGGTCGGGACTGTGGGCAACGGTAGGAGGCTTGTGAGCCGCGCCTGGGTCGACCTGGAGCCACACGGCGCGGGTCATCAAGCCGACCCGTTGTCCACAGGCAGTCCCGAGGTTCTGCAAAGATTCCCTGTCGAGGATTCGTCGGAGCCGATCTGCGAGCCGCAGCATGCGATCCACGAACAGGCACCATCCAGCACCACACGTTCTTCGCCAGAGCATGCACGGAGCTCGCCTGCTCTCCGCTGACCGAATGATCGAGGCCAATCACCACCCGCTGCATTCGCGCGCTGATCTGGAGATCTTGTCGCCGAACGAGTACAACTGCACTCGAATCTCTACCTTGCGATCCGTACGCACGGAGATCTAACCCCCTGACGAAGTACTGCAATTAGTCGTGCCGATTCAATTGACAGTCCGCATGTCTGTGGTTATGAATCCGGCATGGCGGCGAAGTCGAAGCGCGAGCCGAAGCGGCACGTCCAGCAGCAGCTGTTTCGCCATGGCGGCAAGCGGCGTGGCGCGGGACGGAAGCCGAAGGGCGCTCGTGCCGGGGAATGCCACGCGGCGCGGACCGCATTCAAGTCGAACCATCCGCTGCACGTCGTGATGCGGATCATGCCCGCAGTGGGCAGTCTGCGCCGGCGGGATATGTACAAGGCGATGCGCGCGGCGTCGATCACCGCAGCGCTGCGCGAGTGGTTCCTGATCGTGCACATCAGCTTGCAGCGCACGCATGTGCACCTGATCGTCGAGGCCGAGGATCCGGCCGCGCTTGCCCGCGGCATGCAGGGCTTCCAGATCTCGGCCGCGCGGCACATCAACACCGCCCTTGGCAGCGGTGGTAGACGGCGCCGCGGCAAGGTGTTCGCTGACCGCTACCACGCCGAGGTGATCACCACGCCAACGCGAGCACGAAACGCAATTTCCTATGTGCTTTCGAACTGGCGAAAGCACGCGGAAGACCGTGAAGGGTTGCCAAGCACGTGGCTGGTGGACCCATTCAGCTCCGGCATCTCGTTCCCCGACTGGAAGGAGCTGGAGGACCAGGCGTGCATGTGGCCGATCCGCGAGACGTACGATCCGCTGATCGTCCGGAGGCCGACGACGTGGCTGCTGGCTGAGGGCTGGAAGCTCGCCGGGGAGATCAGCGCACGCGAGGTCCCGCGCGGACGACGATGACCGAGGCGGCGGTGACCGAGACGGCGGTGACCGAGACGGCGGTGTAGCGGTGACGAAGTGGCGGTGACGAGGTGACGGTGAGGAGTTGGCAGTGACCGGGGCCGATGCCTCGCGAGCGCTCGGAGTATGCAGGGCGTTCGAGCGGTCAGAATCGCGGTCGATCCCCATTCATGCGATGGAGTGGACCATGGGTGGTCAGCGCTCCACGAACACGTACTCGTGCTGGCCGTCGCGGATCGTCAGCGTGCGCTTGCCGTCGCGCTCGCCGGCGACCAGCTCGCGCATTCGCAGCCCGGGGGCGATCAGCACGAAGGACACCGAGCCGTCGGGGTTGTGGCGCGACGCGACCGGCGATCGCCACTCACCGAAGTCGAACACGACCGCGCCGCGGTCGCGCGCGATGTCGAGATCGCCGAGCGCGGCGCTGGTGTAGCGGGGGGCGAGCCGGGCCGCGTCGTCGGTCGGCGGCACGGTCAGGTGCGGGCGGTCGGCGGCGATCTGCTCGCGCAGCTCCTTCGCGGCGGCGGCGAGCTGGGCGTCGGCGAGCGGCTGTCCGTCGAACAGCACCTCGAGGAGCTTGCGACGGAGCAGCTCGCGGATGATGCCGTCGGCCTGGGCGTTGGTCAGGATCAGGTGCTTGACCAGCACGCTGCGCGTCGTTGCCTCGTCGCCGAGCTTGAACGACGGCATCACGCGGATCACCGGCGAGTCCCAGGTCAGCCGGTGCTCGTCGACCAGCTTGGCGAGCAGCAGCGTGGTCAGCGCCTTGGTGGTGGACGCGATGATGTAGAGCGTGTCGGCGTCGGGCCTGTCGGGCTTGCCGAGCTCGCGCACCCCGAACCCGCCGCCGAACACGATCTTGCCGTCCTGGAGCACGCCGAACGAGATCGCCGGCACGTCGAACAGCTCACGCGCGTGATCGACGAACCGGGTCAGCTCGGCGAGCCGCGCGGCGTCGAGCCGGTGCGCGGTCCTGCCGGCGAACGACTCGCGCCGGTATCCCTCCGGCAGCAGCCCGTCGAACACCATGTTGAGCTGACTGCTGCGCTTCTCGCCGACCGCGCGCGCCATGTCGTAGATCGCGACCGTCCAGGTCTGATCGTGGCGCATCGCCTGCGCGAACACGTCGCGCCGCTCGTCGGGCGAGGTCGCGTAGGCGTACTGGGTGGTGTCGGTCCAGCCGTCGCCATCTGCCCGCTTGCCCTTGTGCTCGAGCTTCCATGGCCGGTCGGGCCGGTAGGCGGCCCAGGCCTGGTCGACCGCGGCGTCGGCGTTGGCGGCGCCGACGTCGACCAGCGCGAGCCGCGAGCCCGCCTCGGGGGCCTCGAGGATCGTCGCCGGCCCGCGCACGGTGATCGACCAGCCGGCGGGGGCGATGAAGGTCGCGCCCTCGACCGTCGTGCGCGGCGTGTCTGCGGTGAGCACGTCGGTGCGCTCGGGCGCGGCAGCCGCGGAAGGGGTGGGCGTCGGTGCCGGGGCAGTCGGCGCGGCGGTGACCGGCGTCGCAGCCGGTGTTGGTGGGTGAGCAGGGGCGGGCGTGGTGGCCTTACCGCAGCCGCAGGCGAGCAGGAGAATGCCAAGGCAGCGCATCCCCAGCAGATGCGCCAGACCCTGCGGCGGTGGACAATCATCATGGACCTCGACCTCGGCGGCGGGGACGGCAACCCCGCGACACATCCGTTCAGGGCGGCGCGGCCGAGGGCCGTCACCCCGACGCGATGCCTTCCTGTCCGTTGGGGTTCAGGGGCCGGGCTTCTTCGTCAAGCTTTCGGAGGCGGCGAGCACTCGCCGGGCGCTCGCTGCACGATCACCGAATGATGGCGTCGTCCCCCGGGAGAACCGCACTCCAACGCCGGCCTCCATTCCGAGAAGCGCGATCGCGTCGGCAAGCTCCTCGACGAAGAGGTTCGGCGCCGCACCGCGATGCTGGATCCACCACTCGTCGATCCGCTGCGGATCGGCGTCTGCTTCGGGCGTCGTGACGACGCGCCGGTGCTTCATCGGTGCTCGCTGCGGAGCTCGGCCAGCAACTCGCTGGCGGGGCGAACCCGGCCGGCCTGGGCGCTCCGCCAGCCGGCGAGCAGGTGTGCGTTGAGTGCCTCGCGCTCGTTGTCGTCGAGATCATCCCCTTCGTCATCCACGACGAGGTTCAGCGTGGTGCCTTCGGGCAAGAGCGTCGGCTCGTCCACGATGATGCGGCCGCTCGACACCTTGGCGCGGATCGACATCGCGATCAGCATAGCATCTCGCAAGGAACCTGCGCGGCCGAGGCCGGGCTACTACGTCGGGCCCTCGTCGGCGATCCGCGAGACGTAGAAGTCCTCGACCGCGCTCGGGCCGCCCTGGATCAGCGCGGCGAGCTCGGCGCCCCGCTGGTCGGCGATCAGCTTGCCCTTGTCCATCAGCAGGATCCGGTCGCACATCCGCTCGGCGACGCCGAGCAGGTGGGTCGACATCAGGATCGCCGCGCCGCGGTCGGCGGCGGCGCGCAGGGTGGCGCGCGCCGAGCGGATCGCGTGAGGGTCGAGGCCGTTGAGGGTCTCGTCGAGCAGCACCAGCTCGACCGGGCCGACCAGGGCAGCGGCGAGGCCGACCCGCTGGCGCATGCCGAACGACAGCTCGCGGCACGGCCGGTCGGCGATCCGGGCCAGGCCGAGCCGGTCGAGCACGGCGATGGCGTCGGCCCGCGCGGCGCCGCGCGCCTCGGCGATGAACCCGACGTGCTCGGCGACGGTGAAGTAGTCGTAGAGCGCGGGCGGCTGGTCGGCGAACCCGACCCGGGCGCGGGCGGAGCGCGGCGCCCGCGCGGCGTCCTGGCCGGCGATGGTGATCGTTCCCGAGGTCGGGACGATCGCGCCGGCGAGCGCCGACAGCGTGGTGCTCTTGCCGGCGCCGTTGGGGCCGAGCATCAGCGCGATCTGGCCGGCCTCGAGGGTGAGCGACAGGCCGTCGACCGCGGCGCGCTTGCCGTAATGGATCGTGAGCTGGTCGACCTCGGCGATCACCACGTGTACACGACGACGTATAGCACCTTCGCCTGGCTGCTCGCCGGCACGGTGGTGCGCAGCGCGATCTGCTGGGGGCCCTCCTTGACCGCGGGCGCCGACTGGTAGGCGAGGGTCCAGTTCTGGCCGCGGTAGAGATGCTCGCGGAGCACGACGTCGACCGGGTGGGGCAGGGTGTTGTCGATCGTGATCAGGAACTCCTCGGTGAACCGGCGCAGCTCGTCGTCGCGGGCCCAGTCGCGGCGCTCGCGGTGGCCGGTCACGCCGCGCGCGGTGCCCACCGCGATGGTGTCGACCTCGGCGACCCGGGTCGCGGCATCGAACAGCCGGGTCTGGCCGAGCAGCTCCAGGCCGCCGTCGGGCCGGCGCTCGAGCAAGCGCGCCGGTCCGGCCGGCAGGCCGCGCGCCGCGCCGGGAGCGCGGGCGAGCTCGAAGCTCTCGCGGACCTGGCCCGGCGGGCCGGAGGCGACGCCGATCGACGGATCGGCGACCGGGACCGCCCCGGCATGATCGAGGCCGGGGCCGATCGGGTCGTAGACCAGCACCGAGCGCAGCCGGTGCGGCGCGGCGGCGCCGATCAGCTCGATCCGGGTCTCGCCGTCGCGGAGCGCGATCGTGCCGAGGTCGTGTGGCACCGCGCCGGAGGCGGCGCCCGGCGCGCCGTGCAGCGCGACGCGCAGCTGCTCGGCCGTGTGATCGCGCCACGCGCCGAGCTCGCTGTCGACGACCCAGGTCCGGGCGCGCAGCTCGACGCCGGTGGTGTTGCGGATCGCGATCACGCCGCGCACGGTCGCGCGATCGCGCGCCGCGGTGGTGGTCACGGTGTACGCGGTGTCCCACGCCAGGCGATCGCTGATGTAGCCGAGCGTCACCGTGAACCGGCCCGGGTGCGGCGCGGTGGCGGCGAGCTCGCCCGCGGTGGCGCGCAGCGCGGCGTCCGCGAGCCCGCCGCCGTCGAGCACCTGCACCGCGACGGGATCGACGCCCGCGGGCAGGCGGAGCGCGATCGCGGTGGGGCCGGCGCGCGGCGCGACCAGCTCGACGCGCTGAGCGATCAGGGCGCGATCGCGGTACAGCGCGATCTCGTCGCCGATCGCCGCCGGAGCGGGGGGCGGCCGCGCGCCGCAGGCTGTGATCGCCGTGACACCGGCGAGGGCCGTGACCGCGACCCCCCGGCGCGATGCCCGGCGCGATGCCCGGCGCGATGTGGTGACGACGCTCGGCGAACCGCGGCCCCCCATGCGACGAGCATACGCGGCGCTCCGACGCGACGGCGCATCATCCTTGTGTATAGTGCGGGTGTGGCGATCGCGACCTACCCAGGCACGGTGTCGCCGTTGCGAGGCCTCGACGCTTTCGGCGAGGCCGAACGTGACGTCTGGCACGGCCGCGAGCACGAGCGCGACGAGCTGGCCCGGCTGGTCACCGGCGATGGCTACCGCGCCGGCCTGCTGTTCGGCGAGCCCGGCACCGGCAAGACCTCGTTGATCCGCGCCGGCCTGATCCCGCACCTGCGCGATCACGGCACGGTCGCGCTGGCCTGCGAGGATCTCGCCCAGCCGGCCGCGAGCTTCGCCGCCGGGCTGTCGGCATACGGCATCCAGCCGACCGCGAACGAGCCGCCGGTGATGTTCGCGGCGCGCGCGGTGGCGAGCGCGGTCGCCGGCCAGCAGTTCGTGTTCGTGATCGACGATGTCGACCTGCTGTGCGGCGACGAGCGCGCGACCGCCGAGCTGTCGGACCTGTTCGCGCGGGTGGTCAGCCGGTCGGCCGGCCGCGCCCGGTTCCTGTTCGTGTGCGCGAGCGAGCGGATGAACGTGCTCGGTGCGCTGGAGAAGCGCACCGGCTCGCTGTTCCCGCCGTCGACCCGCTACGAGCTGGCGCGGCTGTCTCCCGCGGCGGCGAGCCAGATCCTCGATCGCGTGCTCGCGTACTCCGGCGTCGCCGCGGACCCGGCGCTCGCCGACGCGGTCGTTCAGGGCATCGGCCGCGGCCGCCCGGTGCTGCCGGCGGACCTCCAGATCGCCGGCCTCGCGATGCGCGATCTGCGGATCTCGAGCGCGGCTGGACTGGCCAAGATCGGCGGCGCCGGTGAGCTCGAGTCGGTGTGGCTGCACGACGCGTGCAAGGCGACCGGCAACGAGCGCTCGGCGCTGCGGCTGTGCGCCGAGCTCGCCGCCGGCGGGCCGGGGCCGCACCCGATCGAGCAGATCGTGCGGCGGATCAACCTCGATCTCGGGTTCGCTCACCATGCGTTCGGCGCGCTCGAGGCGCGCGGCGTGGTCGGCCGCGGCGATCCGGGCGGCGCGACCTGGATGCTGCGCCACGAGGTGCTGGTCCAGCGGGTCAAGGAGCTGACCGCCCCGGCGCGCGCGGCGGCGCGCCAGGTGTTCGACCTGCTCGGCTCGAAGACGGCGACCAAGGGCCGGCTGTCGCTCGGCGAGCTGCGCAAGCTGCGCAGCGAGGGCATCGCCGCGGTGACCCCCGAGGAGGCGTCGGTCGTCGAGCGCTCCAAGCGCTACTACATGACGATCGCCGCCGCGATCGCCGCGGTTCCGATCGCGATCCTGATCTTGATCTGGTTCGCGATGCACGGCCGGGTGTACTTCGCGCTCGCGCCCGGGCCGGGCGGCGATCACGTCGTGGTGCGCGGCGGCCGCGCCGGCCTGCACGCGTTCTTCTGGCTGCCCGGCGGGTTCGGTGACGAGGTCGCCGACACCGGGCTGACCCGCGCGATGGTCGCGCCGGACGCCTGGAACCGGGTCGCCGGGCGCGATCTCGGCAGCAGCCGGGGCGGCTGGCGCGACGAGCTCCCCCGCGTCATGGCGCCCGAGCTGGCCGGCCTCGTCGACTACGCGACCACCGGCAACGAGGCGACGCTCGAGGCCCTGCACAGGGCCGCCAAGGACCCGGAGGACCTCGCCGAGCTGCTCACCGCGCTGCGGCCGATCGCGCGCGGCTCGGCGGCCGAGGTCCAGCTGGTCGAGGCCGCGCTGAAGACGCCGGCGCCTGCGGTGCAGCGCGCGGCGGTCGCGACCGCCGGCAGCGCCGCGCAGCGCCGGGGCGACGTCTACCAGGAGACCCTGGCCCGCGCGCTGACCTCGCCGGACGCCGAGCTGCGCCGGATCGCGTTCGCGTCGGTGCGCAGCCTGGGCGAGCGTGGTCGCGCGCTGTTCCGCGAGGCGCTGGCGCAAGGCCCGGAAGTGGCGGCGCGCCGCGAGCTGCTGCTCGAGGTCTCGACCGGGGCGGCCGACGACGCGCCATCGGCGGGCACCGCGGTGTCGGTGCTCGCCGACCCCGAGGCCTCGCCGCCGCAGCGCGAGCGCGCCAAGGCGCAGGCCCGCGCCGCGCTGGCCAAGGATCCGGAGGCCGCGGCGACCGCGCTGACCGGGCTGGTCGCCCAGGAGCGCGCGCCGGTCGATGCGCGGGTGTTCGCGATCGACGTCTTGCGCGACGCCGATCCGCTGCCGCGGGTCGGCAACCTGGTCGAGGCCGCGCACGACGCCTACGGCTCGAAGTCCCCGGTGGTCAAGGCGGCGGCGCTGCCACTCTACGCCCGGGTCGATCCGGTGCGCGCCGGCGGCGATCTCGCGTCGCTGCTCGACGACAAGAAGCTCGACAAGCCGCTGCGCGTCGCCGCCGCGCTGGCGTGGGGCGAGGTCGCGCCGTCGGCCAAGGAGGCGGCCCAGAACGCGCTCGACCGGCTGCTCAAGGACGACGATGTCGAGGTCCGGGCGGCGGCCGCCGCCGCGGCGGGCAAGGCCGGCCGGGTCTACCAGGACCGGCTGTCCAAGATGGCCAAGGCCGAGAGCTACGCGGTGCGGATCGGCGCGGCGCAGGGCCTGGCGGCGAGCGCCGAGAGCGGCGGCAACCTCGGCGTCGCGGTCGACGGCATCGCCCAGCTGTGGCGCGAGAAGGGCCGGCCGCGGCGCGACGCCGCGAAGATCTTCGCGCACCTCGCCCGCAAGAAGCCCGCCGCGGTGATCGAGTACCTGTTCCTGGCCGCGCACCTGACCGAGGACCCCGGGCTGCACCCGCTCGGCGTCGAGGGTCTGTGCAACGCCGCGCTCGCCGGCAGTACCGACGCGCGCAACCGGCTCGCCCGGTCGGCCGACGACCCGGCGCCCGAGGTCCGCCGCCTGGTGATGGCGTGCGTCGCCAACGGCCCTGATCCGGTCAAGGCCGGCACGGCGATCGCGGTCAAGCTCGCCCGCGATCCGGACGGCGCGATCCGCAGCGACGCCGCCCGCGTGCTCGCGATGGCCGCGGCCAGGGGCAGCCGGGGCGCGGTCAACGACGCGCTGGTCCAGCTGCTCGATGATCCGGATCGCGACGTCCGGTTGATCGCGATCCGCGCGGTCGGCGGGCTCGGCGGGGACGCGCCGAAAGCGTCCGGCGCGGCGATGGCGCGGATGTTCGAGCGCGGCGACGAGGCCGAGAAGCTCGCGCTGGTCCGCGCGGCGCGCCAGACCGGCGCCGGGGAGCTGATCGGCCTCGCGATCGCCGACGGCTCGCCGCGGGTCCGGATCGAGGCGGTCGACGCCGCGCTCGCCTCGGGCCAGCGCGCGGCCGCCACGCTGTCGGCCGCGCTCGCCGACTTCGACCCCGGCGTGCGCAAGGCCGCGCTCGAGCGGCTCGCGGCGCAGAAGGACAAGCTGGACCCCGCCGTGCTGGAGCGCACGCTCGCGCTCGCCGTGCGCGATCCCGACCCCGAGCTGGCGCAGCTCGCGCTGACCACGATCGCGCGGGTCGCCGCCAAGGACGCCGTGATCGCCCGGCTGCACCGCGCGCTGGGATCGCGGGCCGAGCGCGAGCGCGCGCAGGCCGCCGCCGCGGCGATCGGCCTGGTCGAGCGCGACGCGGCCGCCGGCGTCCAGCTGCTCGACCCGCTGATCGACGACCCCTCGCACGACGTGCGCGCGGCGATGTTGCCCGCGATCGCCGCCGGTTACGCCCGGACCCACACCCCCGACCAGCTCGCCGCCATCCTCGGCGACTCGGAGACCCGCGCGATGCGCCGGCTGGTCGCCGCCGCGGCGTTCGTCGTGGTCGCGCGCGGCGACAAGAGCCGCGCCGCCGCGGATCCCGCGCTCGGCAAGCTCGCCAAGGACAGCGCGCCGATGGCGCGACAGACCGCGCAGCTCGTGGTCGGCCTGGTCAGCAACAAGGCGGACGGCATGGCCTTTCTGCAGGAGCTCGTTCCCTAGTCCGGGCCGAGTGAAGCCCGACGAGGCGCGCCCGAGACGCGTAGAGGCGCGTCTCGGTGGAATAGCGGAGCGAGGAACGGACGGAAGACAATGACCAGGGGGTGGCCCTGAACAGGGACACCCCCTAGCCGGCTTTTGCCGGCGCGCACTGCCGCATTGCGCGGCAGCTCTGCAGTTGCCCAAAATTGGTGAATCACCATCTCGTCGCGGTGATTTGGCTAACCAGCATACAGCTTTTTGAACTGCTGATTATGTCGTTGTCTCGACCACCTCGCTCGACGAACGTCGTCGGGCGCGGGCTGGCCGCATCGTCGATCGAGCCGTATCCTGTCGAGGGGGAAGCCGATGTCGTCGGACGACACGTCACTCGTCGGAAAGGAGTTCGGGAACTATCGCCTCGCCGAGGTGCTCGGCAAGGGCGGGACGAGCATTGTCTATCGCGGGGTCCACAAGTCGATCGGCAGCGAGGTCGCGATCAAGGTCCTGCGGCGGTCCGGCTCGCCGGCCATGGTCAAGCGGTTCTTCCACGAGGCGGTGGCGGCGAGCCAGATCCGCCATCCCGGCATCGCCACGGTGTTCGACTACGGCCAGGCCGACGACGGCGTCGCGTACCTGGTGATGGAGCTGCTGCAGGGCGAGAGCCTGGGCGAGCGGCTGCGCCGCCGCGGCCGGCTCGATCCGATCGAGGCGGCGCGGCTGATGCGCCAGGTGTGCGGCGCGCTGATCGCGGCGCACGACGCCGACATCGTCCATCGCGACATCAAGCCGCAGAACCTGTTCATCGTGCGCGACGCCGAGGTCGTCGGCGGCGAGCGCGTCAAGGTGCTCGACTTCGGCGTCGCCAAGCTGCTCGCGGGCGACGACCCGGCCGAGCCGGGCGATCGCAAGATGCTGCTCGGGACTCCGCTCTACATGGCGCCCGAGCAGTTCCGCGGCGGCCAGAACGGCGATCGCCGGACCGACGTCTACCAGATCGGCGCGGTGCTGTATCACCTGGTCGCCGGCCGCCCGCCGTTCCCCGACGTCCGCGAGCGGATGCGGGCGGCCGCGGCCGACGCGCCCGACCTCCGGCCGCGGCTCGACGGCATCCTGCCCGGGCTGGACGGCGTGATCCTGCGCTGCCTGCAGCGCGACCCGGCGCGCCGCTACCCCGACGTCCGCGTGCTGGAGGACGATCTCCGCGGCTGCCTGTGGGAGCCGACGGATGCGACCGACCAGTCACCGACCGTCGTCCAGCGGATTCCCGATCTGCGGACTCCCGATCCACGCGACCGCGCGGCCGGACCGCCCAAGGTGCGAGGCGCCAGCACCCTGGCGTCCGCGACGGTCGCGTCCGGGTTCTTCCGCGCAGCCGATCTCGGGCAGGCGGAGCTCGGCCGGTCGCGCATGTTCAAGGAGGGCGGCGAGTTCTTCCAGCAGGTCCGGCAGACCTTCGAGTTCTACCGCAAGCACCTCGACGACGAGTACCGCCAGCTGTCGCGGCAGATCGAGAGCGCGCACCGGCTGTGGATCGCGTGCGTCGGGGTCGGCTTCCTGATCCTGATGGCGGGGCTGGTCGCGGTGCTGCTCGGCGCCGTCACCCAGGGCGTGGTGACCTCGTCGGCCTCGACCGTGATGTACTTCATCGTCCGCGTGTTCCAGAAGCGCGAGGACTACTATCGCGAGGAGAAGTCGCTCAAGATCAAGTATCTGCAGTACGGCAATGACTGGCTGCTGCTGATCCAGAGCATCGAGGCGATCCCGGACGCCGCCGAGCGACTGGACGAGCAGCACCGTCTGGCGCGCGTCCTGCTGGACCGGATCCGGGGCGGCCACGGCTCCGGCGCGTCGCCACCCGACCAGCCGCCGCCGGCCGCGCGGCGCCGGACCGAGCGGCGCGGCCCGGGCTCGCGCCGGGCCCCGCCGACGACGCCGACGCCCACGCCGCCCTGACCGGGTCGGGCGGCCCCCGGCGACTCGGACACCGCCGGGCGATCCCCGCGAGACCAACCCGCGGTAGCGTCGGGACCTCGACTCACCAAGGAGCGTCCATGGCCCCC
>DATAPF010000236.1:0-11718 GCA_036265355.1 Kofleriaceae bacterium
GCTCGAGCTCGGCGATCTTCTGGCGCGCCCACACCGTCGCGATCGCGGGCCGCGTCGCGTCGTGCTCGGGCAGATTCACCGCGACCGCGAAGCTGACGTCGCGCCCGCCTTGCCGGCCGTGCACGGTGACCGTGCCGCTGCCGGCGCGCGTGTAGTGGCCGGCGACGACGAGCGGCTGGCCCAAGAACAGATCCGGAATCGCGCCCGGCGTCACGTCGGTGACCGCGAGCGCGCCCCAGTCGATGCGCAGATCGGTCACGACCGGCGCGTCGATGCGCTTTTCGAACGCGCGTACGACCGCGGCGGTGTCCTCGTCGGGCCGCACGAACTGTGCGGTGCCGCGCCCGGCGAGCGCCATTTCTTCGAGCAGATAACGATTCACCGCCGAACCGACGCCGAACGCATATAGCCGCGCGCTGCCGGCGTGCTCGCCGACCTGCTTCAAGATTTCATCTTCGTTGCCGACGTACCCGTCGGTGATGAACGCGACGATGCGCAGCCGCGCCGGATCGTGCGGCACCGCGAGTGCTGCGTCGATGCCGGTCGTCATCTCGGTCGTGCCGCCCGCGTCGAGAGCCGCGAGCCAATCGAGCACGAGCGCGACGTTGTTCGGCTTGTTCGCGATCGGCGCCGGGCCGAGCGCGCTCGCGCGGTCGTCGAAGCGAACGATCTGGAACGTGTCGTCGGCGCGCAGCGTCGACAGCGTGTGGCGAATCAATTCTTTCGCCTTCGCGAGCGGCGCGCCGCGCATCGACGACGACGTGTCGAGCACGAACACGATCTCGCGCGGGGCGATCTGCGCCGGTGCCGCGGCGGCGGGCGGCTGCGCCACCAGCACGAAGCTGCCGTCCTTGCCGGGATCGCTGCGGTAGGCGAGCGCGCCGAACGCCGGCGCCGCGCCGGCGACCTGATAGCGCAGGATGAAGTCCTTGTTCGGGATCGTGTCATCCGGCGCGATCTGCACCCGGGCGCGGCCCGGCGCACCGGGGACGCGCTCGATCGCGATCCGGTGCGAGCTCGACGCGATGTCGCCGAGCGGCACGCCCGCGTCGAGCTCGACCGCGAGGCCGATGTCGTGCGAGCTGCGCACCCCGGCCGGCAGCACCGCGGGCTGCACCGCGGCCGGATCGAGCTTGCCGGCCGCCGCGGCGGGCATGTAGCGCGGGCCGGCGACCATCGGGAACACGACCTCGTAGCCGCCGCCGTCGTAGCTCAGCCGCTGGACGTAGTGCAGGGTGACGTCGATCGCCGCGTTCGGCTCCAGGTTGGCGACCGACTGGGTGAACAGGTTGGGCCGCTCCTGCGTGAGCAGCGCGGCGATCTGGCCCTGCGCGCGGGCCGCCTCGTAGGTCCGCGTCGCCTGGCGGCGCTCCTGGATGATCCCCTCGATCACCCGGTCGCCGCTGGTGATCTGCAGCGCGCTGACCGCGGCGCCGGTCGGCAGCGGGAACAGGTAGACCGCCTCGATCTTCGACGGATACGGGTTCTTGAACCGCTGGGTCACCGTGGCCTCGGCGAGGAAGCCGTCGACGGTGATCTTCACGTCGGTGTGCTGGAGCGGGACGTCGACCCGGACGCCGCCGCGCTGGGTGACGAGCCGGCCCTCGCTGACCGCGTCGGCCGGATCGGGCGGCCTGGGCCGCGTCGCGTGACCAGCGCCGGACAGCATGCAGACCACGGCCATGCAGGACCACGCCCGGATCGCGACGCTCATGGGCTCCCTTTCGGCGCCCACCGGCAAAGGCGGGCACTCACCGGCTCGGACACCGCGGCCGCCGGCCGGTTTCCACGAATCTCGCGCCGCGCGCAAAAGTGCCGGCGGGCGCGTGCGGTGATCTGTGCCGGTCGCGCGGATCGGCGCGCGCTACGGTGCGGGATGGCGACCACCGAGCACCGCGTCGCGGCCCACCTGGGGCTCGCGGCCAGCGACTACGACGCACAGATCCGGCGCTACACGCCGCGCTACGACGAGATGATCGACACCGTGGTCGCGATCATCGCCGCGCTGCCTGCGCCGTTCGTCATCGACCTCGGGGCGGGCACCGGCGCGCTCGGCGGTGCGATCCTCGATCGCGTGCCGCAGGCGCGGGTCCGGTTCCTCGACATCGACCCCGCGATGCTGGACGTCGCCGGCGCGCGGGTCGCGGGGCACGGCGCGCGCGCCGAGCTGTGGCGCGGCTCGTTCGACGACGCGCTGCCGGCGTGTGACGCGGTGGTCGCCTCGCTCGCGCTGCACCACGTCCCCGAGCGCGATCGCAAGCGCGCGCTGTACGCGCGGATCGAGGAGCGGCTCGCCGGGGCCGGCGCGGTCGTGATCTCGTCGTGCGCCCGCGATCAGCTGGCCTACGATTGCCATCCCGCCGTGAACCGGCCCAACGGCGTGTTCACCGCGGCGGTGATCGAGGTGCTCGACGAGCACGTGCGGACGGCAGCCCCGCTCAGTGTCCTGCAGCTGTTCCAGGAGGCCAAGGACAAGCTGCGCAATGGCCAGCTGCCCACGCTGTACGTGAACGGGCTCACCGACGACTTCCCGATCCTCGAGCGCGTCCGGCCCGGCGTGCCGGGCGACGGGATCGTTGCCGTGTCGGCCGAGGTGCCGGCCGCGCTCAGCCACGAGCTGCATACGTTCCTGCACAGCCTGGTACAGATCCGCCGCCGCCGGCGGGTCGGGCTGGTCCGCGCGACCCGCCAGCTCGAGCGGCTCGCGGCCGAGTTCTATCGCTACGGCGATGATGCGTTCGTGGTGCCCGGCCACGACGCCAACGTCGTCGAGGCATTCGACAACGCACGCACGTGCATCGTCGGGTGCACGACGCCGGCGTACGTCGACGAGTGGCGGCGCGGCGGCGCGGGGCTGCTCGCGACGAACCGCGACCTCGTGGCCAGGCACGGCGGCCGCGTGGTCCGGTTCTTCTTCGTGCCCGACGACTTCGAGAGCCGCGTTCCGGGCGTGCTCGCGGTCGTGCGCGATCACCTGGCGGCCGGGGTGCTCGCGGTGGTCGTCAACGTCGACTCGTTCAGCCCGGTCGTGCTCCAGGAGGTGTTCAAGGAGTCCCGGCCGAGCGATCTCAGCTCGCTGGAGTGCGCGTTCGTCGACGGCAGGATCTTCCTCAAGACCCACTTCGTGGCCAACGGTGATCCGCGGATCGAGCTCGACCAGCGGCCGGCGCGGTGCCGGCACGAGTACAAGACCCAGCTGCGGCCGTTCCTCGTCGCGGGCGGCGCGCTGTTCGGCGCCAGCCTGCGCGACGGCGGCGGCGACGGCGTCGCGCTCTACCCGCTCCAGCTCGTCGACGTCGACGAGCTCCGCGACCAGCTCGACGCCGATCTCGGCGCCGCGGCGCGATTCACCGCTCGTCGTTCCTCGTCGTTCCTCATCGTCCGTCGTCGTCCCGGCTCAGGCCGGGCGCAGCACGAGTACCGGCAGGCGCGTGGCGCGCAGCAGGCTGTCGGCGACCGATCCGACCAGGGCGCGGGTCAGGCCGGAGCGCCCGTGCGACGCGATGCAGATCACGTCGACCCCGAACCGCGCCGCGCACTGCGCGATCGCAGCGGCGGTATCGTCTCCGCGCACGACGTGGGCGTGGACGGTCTGGCGGGCGACGGCGGGGGCGAGCGCCTGGAGCTGTCGGATCAGCGCGGCCTCGTCGATCTCGTCGTCGTCCTTGACGACATGCAGCACGTGGACCTCGCCGGCCGGCGGCGTGAGCGCGAACGCGTAGGGCACGGCGCGGTTGGCGAACTGCGACAGGTCGGTGGCGACCACCGCGCGCTGCAGCACCGGGACGGCCTGGGTGACCACCACCGCCTGGGGTGGGACGCACACCACCGACTCGGGGGCGTCCTCGACGATCACCGACGACACCGAGCCGAGCCGACCCAGCCCGGTCTTCTGGCCGGTGCCGACGACGATCGCGTCGACCTGCTCGTCGCGCGCCAGCTCGATCATGTGGTCGCCGATCCGGCCCAGGCCGCGGAGGGCGCGCGCGCTGACCTGGCGGGCGATCGGCAGCGCGGGGCCGCCGAACCGGCGGAGCAGGTCGCGCTGGATCAGCCGCTCGATCTCCGGATCGGTCTCGACCAGCGAGCGCGCGGGCAGGCCGTAGTACGCCGCGGCGTCGTCGGGGTAGTAGATCGCGCCGAGCACGACGTCGATCGGGCCGCGCTTGCCGAGCGCCAGCGTCCACTGGACGCCGAGGTCGCAGGTCGCCGAGTCGTCGATGCCGAGCAGGATCTTGAGCGGTCGCGTGCCGCGCGCGAACGCGATCCACGGCGCCGGATCGCGGACGACGATCACCGGGACGTGGGTCAGCGCGATCACCTTGGCGGCGGTCGCCCCGAGCCGGGGCAGGCGCTCGGCGCGCGACTGCGCCGCGATGATCAGCAGGTCGCTGGCCTCGCGCTCGGCGACGCCGACCAGGGTCTGCTCGATCGGCCCGGTCAGCAGCTCGGTGCGAACGGCCGGCCCCGGCGCGGCCCGGCGCGCGCCGGCCTGGACGTCCAGCCGCGCCTGTAGCCCGGCGAGCTCGGCGTCGCTCGGCTCGCCCCCGCCAGCGTCTGGATCGACGACGTGCACCAGCACGACCTCGCGGTCGTTGTGCTGGGCGCCCAGTGCGCAGGCGACATCGAGCGCACCGCCCGAAGCCTCCGACAGATCGGTCCCACAGATGATCGACATGCGTCCTACGCCAGGTCTAGGAGAGATACGCGAACCGCCGGATCAGCTCGAACAGGTGATCGCGCACGTCGCTGTCGAGGTGGACGAACCGGATCCCCATCCCGGGGTGCAGGTTGTCCGGCGTCCCCGGACGATACGGGTTGACCCAGATCACCTCGCCCTCGACCTCGACGCTCCCGGTGTCTTCCGCCGATAGCCGCAGCTGGAGGCGGGTGCCGGGCTGCTCGGGGGTGGTCGTGCGTACGAAGATCCCGGTCCCGCTGATGTCGGTGATGTACGCGAACAGGTAGTTCTCCTCGCTCGCGCAATCGACCTCGAGGTGGACGAGCACGCGCGGCGTTCCCCGGCGCTCGGCATCGGTCGGATCGACCGGCACCGGCACCTCCGCGACCGCGTCGCCCTTGACCTTCGGTCCCATCGCCGCGGTCATAGCCTCAAGTCCGGACCGGGGTCAACGCCCAGATCACCGCGAGGTCATTCGAGGGTGATCGTGGTGATCTTCACGCGATCCACGCTGTCGCGCATGTCGCCCGGCGCCTCGCTCAGTGTCATGTTCCGCCAGTTCGGGTTCGAGCCGGTGAAGAACCCGGTCCAGACCTCGTAGACGCCGCTCGGGAACGCGCCGCCGCCGGCGCTGGTGGTGAACCGATCGATGATGTAGTCGCCGAGCTGCCAGGTCGACGTCGGGCACCGGCCGCCGATCGGATCGTGGTCGCCGATCCCGGCGCGCACGCCAAAGCCGTCGATGTGGACCAGGGTCTTCCAGCTGCCGCCGACCGGCTGCAGGATCTTGTAGTACAGCGTGACGTCGAACCGCGCGCCGCGGACCACCGACTTCGGGGCGTCCCAGCCCAGCAGCTGGATCCGGCTGTCCCACACCACGCGGCCCTTCGGGCGGTACGGGATGGCCTTGGGCTCGTCGTGGACGATCGCGGTGCGCAGCGGGTTCTGGTCGGTGGCGCCGTCGACGCGGTTCGACAGGAGCAGGCTGCGCAGGTTGCGGTCGTCGAGCACGAAGTAGGGCTTGCCGGCGATCTCGCGGTGCAGCGTGCACAGCTCGCTCTGCGGGGCGATCGCGAACACCCGCCCGGGGCGGCCGAGCGCGGCGATGATCTGCGCGCGATCCGGGACGATCTCGGGCGGCCGGCGGGTGTAGGCGAACGGCGCCTGGCCGAGGTCGCCCATCACGACCAGCGCGTCGCCCGGCCGGGCCAGCGCCTGGTAGGTCTCGAACATCGCCTTCGACGACAGGTGGGTCGCGAGCACGGGCTGCCAGATCGCGGTCCAGAACGCGGCGAGCACGACGGTCGCGCCGATCGCGGTGATCGCGCCGCGCGCGGCGAGCCGGCGGTAGCGGGCCGCGCGCGGCGGCTCGCCCTGGGGCGCACCGACCGCGAGCGCGAAGCCGAGCGCGATCACCATGCCGAGGATCAGCACCCACAGCCGGGTCGGCACCCAGGCCGCGTGCGACTGTGCCGGATACGGGATGGCGTCGTTGCCGACCACCAGCGAGGTCAGCCGCTCGGAGAACGACTGCAGGTCCTTGCCGAGCTCGAGCGTGCCCAGCACCGCGAACAGCGCGACCAGCTTGCCGCCCGGCGGCACCGCGCCCGGCTCACCGCGCGCGCGGCCGGCGAACACGGCGTCGAGCCACGCGCCGACCGCGATCGCCATCGCCGGGAACCCGGCGTAGATCGTGAAGCCGACCTTGCGCTGGAACGCCTCGCTGGCGACCCACGCCGCGCCGGCCCACGCGAGCGTGACCGCGCCGAGCCGGCGGCGCCGCGGGTCGGCCGCCCCGAGCAGCGCCGCCATCGCGAGCGGCGCGAGCAGCCCCCACGGGTAGCTGCCGTAGGCGATCTGCTCGAACGTCGAGTCCCAGATGATGCGGAGGTCGTCCTCCGGCCGCCAGATCGCGCCGAGCGCCCACGAGTAGCAGCCGTTCGGCACGACCGCCTTGCCCAGCAGCTCGCGCGCCGCCGGCGGGGTCATACCGGGATACGGGGTCTTGAGATCGTAGAGCTGGTGGGCGAGCAGCCCGATCAGCGCCAGCGCGGCGAGCCCCGCGAGCGCGGCGACCAGCGCCGGGCCGAGCCGCTCGCCCGGGTCGCGGCGGCGCACGATCCGGCGGATCCCGAGCCCGCCCGCGACGGCGACCCCGCCGATCGGCGCGACCAAGCCGAGCAGCGCGCCCCCGCCGGCGAAGCCGAGCGCGGCCCCGGCCGCCAGCGCCAGTAGCGCCACCGCGCCATCGAGCACCGCGAGCGCGCGGGAGCCGCGGCGCAGCTCGCCCAGCGCGACCAGGCCGTAGACCAGCAGCGACCCGCCGCACGCCGTGCCGATCTCGGACAGCAGCATGCGCGACTGCATCGTGCACAGCGGCATCGCGAGCAGCACCGCCGCGCTGACCACTCCGGCGCGCGCGCCGGCGAGCCGGATCGCGGTGCCCGCGGCGGCCAGCACGGTGAGCAGGCCGAGCAGGGCGAGCGGCAGCCGGCGCCCGCCGTCGGAGTCGCCGATCGCGTCGCGGCCCCACACGATCGCGCGGGCGGTCAGGCTGCGCGCCACGACATCGGGCGGGGGACCGCGCAGGCAGGTGTCCTTGCCGGTTGCGCCGGCCGCGACCGCGGGCGCGGGCGCCGGCGGCCGGGGCGGCTTGTCCCCGGGGGCCGGCGGCCGGACGAGCGGCGCGACCCGGTCCGACAGCTGGCGCTCCTGCGGCTCCCACAGCCCGGGGCGATCGAGCCCGGGCAGCAGCACGGCGGCGGCGAGCAGGGCGCTCGCGAGCAGCGCGACCGGCCAGCGGCCGAGCCAGGTCGCGAGGAGGCGGGCGATCCACACCGGCTGCGAACGTACGTCGACTTGCGCCATCCGACCAGCCCGGCGACAGTGGAGATCGTTGGGGGACGTGACCCGCGCCCAGGAGCTCGGCCAGCTGCACCGCGAGGTGCCGGTGCGGCGCTACGCGAGCCTCGTCGGCCACTGGCTGGCCCGGTGGTTCCGCACCCCGCGCCCGGCGCCGCTCGAGCCGGTGCCGGAGGTCGCGCCCGGCCAGCTCGCCGTCACGTTCGGCGGCCACGCCACGGTGATCGCGCGCTATGCCGGCCTCACCGTCGCCTTCGATCCGATGCTCGGCCACTGGATCGGCGGGGTGCGGCGGGCGGTGGCGCCCGGTCTCGCGGCGACCGATCTCGCGGAGGTCGGGCTGATCCTGATCTCGCATCGCCACGCCGATCACCTCCACGTCGCGACGCTGCGCCGCCTGCCGCGCACCGCGACGGTGGTCGTCCCGACCGGCGTCGCCGCGGCGCTGTCCGGCCTGGGGTTCGCGCGCGTGATCG
The DNA here is from genome assembly GCA_036265355.1 of Kofleriaceae bacterium. GTDB lineage: Bacteria > Myxococcota_A > Polyangia > Haliangiales > Haliangiaceae > JABFXX01. Next base: position 8,020 of record DATAPF010000236.1, read on the forward strand.
AGCTGTCGCCCGGCGCCGATCTCGAGCTGCGCGGCGTGCAGGTCGCGGCCGAGGCCACCGCCCATGGCGCCGGCGAGCTCGCACACGGCCTGTCCTACGTGGTGCGCGGCGACGGCCCGAGCGCCTATCTGTGCGGCGACAGCGGCTACTTCTCCGGGTTCGCCGACCTCGGTGAGCGGTTCGCGCCCGACGTCGCGATCCTGCCGATCGGCGGGTTCTTGCCGACCTCGTTTCGCGCGCGCCACATGTCGCCGCTCGATGCGCTGTACGCGTTCGAGGACCTGCGGGCCCGGATCCTGATCCCGATCCACCACGGTGCGTTCGCGCTGTCGTACGAGCGGCTCGACGAGCCCGCGCGCTGGCTGACCGAGCTCGCGCGCCAGCGGGGCCTGCGCGATCACGTCCTGGTGATGGCGCCCGGCCAGACCGAGCGATTTGTCGCTCCGGCGGACCCCGGCGCGCCGCCCCGCGCCGACCGAGCGTGATACACAGCGGGCGATGTCCGCGCCCGAGGCCTCGCCCGACGTGTCGATCGTCATCCCGGTCTACAACGAGGAGGGCATCCTGCGCGAGGCGGTCACCGAGCTGCTCGACGGGTTCGACACCGTGCGCGCGGCGCTCCACGCCCCCGAGCTCCGGTTCGAGATCGTCCTGGCCGAGAACGGCTCGCGCGATCGCACCGCCGAGCTCGCCGCCCACCTGTCCGACGAGCGTCCCGAGGTCCGCGCGTTCTCGCTCGGCGAGCCCAACTATGGCAAGGCGCTGCGCCGCGGCATCCTCGAGGCGCGGGGCGCGATCGTGATCTGCGAGGAGATCGACCTGTGCGATCTCGACTTCCACCGCCGCGCGCTCGAGCACCTGCGCCACCGCGACTGCGAGATGGTGGTCGGCAGCAAGGCGATGAAGGGCGCCAGCGATCAGCGCCCGCTGGTCCGGCGCGTGGCGACCCGCGTGATCAACGGCATGCTGCGGGTCGCGCTCGACTTCCACGGCACCGACACCCACGGCCTCAAGGCGTTCGACCGCCGCGCGCTGCTGCCGGTCGTCGAGGCCTGCGTGATCGATCGCGACCTGTTCGCCAGCGAGCTGGTGATCCGCGCCAGCCGCGCCGGCCAGCGCGTGCTGGAGATCCCGATCCGCCTCCACGAGAAGCGCCCGCCGGCGATCAACCTGGTGCGGCGCGTGCCCCACGTGCTGCGCGGCATGGCCAAGCTGACCTACGTCATCCGGTTCGGCGGCAAGCCATGACGGAGCAGCGCGATGCGCGGACCTGCGCGATCTCGATCGATCTCGACGGCCTGGCCTGCTACTACCGGATCCACGGGCTGGGCGCGCCGCCCGCCGAGCTCGAGCACGTCGTCCTCGAGCGCGCGCTGCCCCGCGCCGCCCAGCTGTTCGCCGCCCGCGGCGTCCGCGTCACCTGGTTCGTGGTCGGCCGCGACGCCGACAGCGAGCTCGCCGCCAGCGATCACGCCGCCCGGCGGGCCAGCGCCGCGCGGCTGCGCGCCCTGGCCGAGGCCGGCGACGAGCTCGGCAACCACTCGTACTCGCACCCCTACGAGCTCGCCCGCCTGCCCGCGGCCGACGTCGCTGCCGAGCTCGACGGCTGCGATCGCGTGCTGCGCGCGATCACCGGCCGCCCGCCGCACGGCTTCCGCGCCCCGGGCTACGACCTGTCGCCGGCGATGCTCGATCACCTCGCGCACCGCGGCTACCGCTACGACTCGTCGCTGTTCCCCGCCCCCGGCTACTACGCCGCCAAGGCGGTCGTGATGGCCGCGCTCGCCGCCGCGCGCCGGCCGAGCGGCGCCGTGATGACCAACCCGCGCGCGCTCGCCGCGCCGCCCGAGCCGTACCGGCCTGCGATGACCGCCCCGTGGCGCCGCGGCCAGGCGCCGCTCGTCGAGCTGCCGGTCGCGGTCACTCCGTGGCTGCGGCTGCCCGCGATCGGGACCTCGCTGATCCTGGCGCCGGCCGCGCTCCGCCGCGCCATCGTGGGCGCCATGGCCCGCCGCCGGTTCTGGAACTTCGAGCTCCACGGCATCGACTTCGCCGACGCCGAGCAGGATGGCATCCCCGGCGAGCTGGTCGCCCGCCAGCCCGATCTGCGGGTCCCGATCGCCGACAAGCTCGCCCGCCTCGAGCAGCTGCTCGACCAGATCGCCACCCGCTGGCGGCTGGTCACGCTCGCCGAGGCCGCCGCCGAGGCCCAGCGCACCGAGTGAGCCGGGCCGTGGGCCGTGACGCCGGCGCGGAGATCGCCGGAATCGACGGCGTTGACCTGGTCGACGCTCGACGGCGGACGATGGCCGCAATTCGCGTGGCATGGCGATTGCTGTCCACCGGACGAATGCCCCAAAGCTACGCACCGGGTTGGCAGGTATTGCGGTACTTGGCAGCTTCAGGGCGCTCCTGCGTCCTGTCGCGGCCGTCGCAGCGCTGTCGCTGCGACGCTCGATCGCTGCGGCGGGAGCGGCAGGCGAGGTCGACATGAGGTCATCCGCGGGCGAGCCGTTGAGCCCGGTGGCGGCGGGCGATCGAATCCAGGAGCTCGATGTGGTGCGAGGGTTTGCACTCCTGGGCATCTTCCTGGTGAATGTCGAGTTCTTCAGTCGTCCTATCTACGGAGCTGACGAGGGAATGCCAGTCGGACTGACCGGTCTCGACTGGATCGCCAGCTGGTTCATCGCCTATTTCGTTCAGGGAAAGTTCTGGACGATCTTCTCGCTGCTGTTCGGCATGGGCTTCGCCGTGATGCTCACGCGCGCGGAGCGGGCCGATCGAGCGTTCCTGATCCCGTACCTGCGCCGCCTCCTCGCGCTGGCGGTGTTCGGTGCGCTGCACTTCATCTTCCTGTGGGCGGGCGACATCCTGTTCAGCTACGCCGTTGCCGCCGGCGGGTTGCTCGTCGTGCTGTACGGCAGATGGCTACCCGTCCTGATCGCGCTGGCAATCCTCGTCGGCCTGGCGTTCATCCCTGGACTGGGTGCGAGCGCGCTGGTTGCCGGCGGTCTCGCCTTCATCGCGCTGCTGGCGATCTACATGCGCCGCGAGCAGCTGGTGAATCTTCGCTTCACTCGACTTCCACTGGCCTCGCTCATCTTGTGGATCCTCGGCGTGGTGGGCGCGATCCTGTCGATCGTGCTGTGGCTGGTGCCGGGGCTCCCGAAGGAACTCCGCATTGCGGTGACCTTGCTCGGCGCGTTCCTGCTGGTCACCGCGTTCCTGTCGGCGAGGTACCACCAGCCCGTCGAGCTCCGGAGTCTGCGGGTCGGCGTCAGCCTCTACGTGCTGCCGATGCTGGCGGTGATCGTCGTGGGAACGATTCAATACCTGTCGCCGCCGGATCCCGACGGTCCCATCACTGTGCCCGCGGCCGCCACCCAGGCCGAGGTCGGCCATCCTTCGGCCTCCGGCGAGCGCGCGGCCGCCGCCAGCGAGGCCGCGACCAGACGCGCCGAGCGAGCGAAGCGCCTCGCGGAGCGCGACGAGCGGAAGCGCAACGAGGAACGCATCCTGTCCTCGAGCACGTACGCCGCCGCGGTCGAGATGCGCGCTCGCGACTTCCCGTCGAGGATTCCACGTGAAGCCTCCAATGCCGCGATCGTGATCGGGATGTTCCTGATCGGCGCGTGGTTCGTGCGGTCGGGAATGATGGAGAATGTTCGCGCCCACATGCGGGTGTTTCGCAGGCTCGCC
>DATAPF010000237.1:0-25650 GCA_036265355.1 Kofleriaceae bacterium
ATCCGCAAGGTCGCCGACCTCGGGTGGAAGCCGCTCCACCTGATGACCAACGTCGCGATCTCGCGCACGGCGACGCTCGCCCCGGCGGGCCTCGACAAGAGCACCGGCCTGATCAGCGCCGGCTACATCAAGGACATCAACGACCCCGCCCTGGCCAACGACCCCGGCCTCAACGAGTACCGCGCGTTCGCCAAGCAGTACCTGCAGGGCCTCGACCTGACCGACGGCACGCTGGAGTACGCCTACGGCGTCGCCCAGGCCCTGGTCCAGGTGCTCACCCAGTGCGGCAACGACCTGTCGCGCGCGAACATCATGAAGCAGGCGGCGAACATCAAGAACCTGCAGCTCGGGGTCGCCGGCCCGGGGGTCGTGATCAACACCAGCCCGACCGACTTCCACCCGTTCCAGCAGCTCCAGTTCGCCAAGTTCAACGGCAACAACTTCGAACCGTTCGGCGAGGTGATCGACACCGGGACCTGATCCGCGGGCCGGCGGCGATCGCGCCTCTCGGGCACGAGCACACGTGGCGTGCGCGCAGGGCGATCAGCGCCGCGTGCGACCGGTGTCCAGCCGCGCCGCGGTATGTTTCGTGCGCCGTGATCGCCGAGCGCGCTCCTGCCGTCCGCGACGCCGCGCGCGATCATCGCGAGGCGGTCGCCCTGCTCGCGCTGTGCGCCGTGCTGTGGAGCAGCGCCGGCGTGCTGATCAAGCTCGTCCACTGGAACGCCGGCGCGATCTGGTCGACCCGCAGCGCGATCGCCGCGACCGTGCTGTGGCTGTGGCGCCGGCCGTCGTTCGCGCGGATCTCGGCGGCCGAGTGGCGCGGCGCCGTCTCGCTGGCCGCAACCACCGGGCTGTTCATCCTCGCCAACAAGCTGACCACCGCGGCCAACGCGATCCTGATCCAGTTCTCGGCGCCGATCTGGGTCGCGCTGCTCGGCGCGTGGCTGCTCGGCGAGCGCGCGAGCCGGCTCGACTGGCTCACCATCGTCACGGTGATCGGCGGCATCGTGCTGTTCTTCTTCGAGCAGCTCAGCTTCGATCACGTCGCCGGCAACCTGGTCGCGCTCGGCGCCGGCGTCGCGTTCGCCATCAACGTCGTGTCATTCCGCCAGGTTGCGCTCACCCCGGGCTCCACCGGGCCCTCGGACCCGCTGCGCCCGATGCTGCTCGGCAACGTGATCGGTGCCGTCCTCGGCGCGCCGTTCCTGTTCGCGTCGTCGCCGCCCGACGCCACCGGCTGGGGCGCGCTGATCGCGCTCGGCCTGTTCCAGCAGGGCGCCGCCTACCTGTGCTACGCGCGGGCGATCCGCCACACCACCGCGATCGAGGCTACGCTGATCTCCGTGATCGAGCCGATCCTGTCGCCGGTCTGGGTCGCGATCGCGTTCGGCGAGCGCCCCGGCCCGTGGGCCGTGCTCGGCGGCGCGATCGTCGTCGGTGCGGTCACCGCGCGCGGCTTGCTGCTCAGCGCGCGGGGCCGGGCCGCGCGGCCGGCGTGATCAGATGCAGGCGCCCCAGGCCGCCAGCGCCGACCGGATCGGCTCGCGCAGCGGCTCGGCCTTCGCGGCGTTGAACGTGTTGTCGGCCGCGGTGCCGCTGGTCGAACCGTCGATGAAGATGCCCCAGGTGTAGGTGCGGCTGCTGATCGTGCCGCGCAGGCACACCGGGATCTCGGCCGAGCCGGCCACCGAGCGGTACTCCAGGCACGGGCTCGACGGGCACAGCGTGTAGCCGCCCGCCTTGTAGTGGGTGAGCAGCCGGGTCTTGAACTGGCTGATCTCGGTGGCGGACAGCCCGAACGCCGGGGCCTCGGCGTCGATGATCGAGTTGACCGCGCTCTGGATCCCCGTGAAGTCACCGGCCTGGGCGGGCATCCGCGCGTATAGCTGCGGCCGGTTGGTCGACGACAGCAGCGAGCCGTTGGCGATGCCCTCGTAGATCACGCCGGCGTCGGTGAGCGTGAGCTGGTTGGCGGGCGGCCCGCCGCAGCCCGGGTAGTGGTTGAGGTGCGTGCCGGTCAGGCCGATGGCCGCCGCCGTGCTGTTGATGGCGGCCATCCCGTAGGTGTTGATCATCGCCTTGGTGCGCTGGTTGTCGGAGTTCTCCAGCATCGCGAGGATCGCGTTGCCCATCGGCTCGGTGCCGGTGATCGTGCTGGTCGGGCAGCTGCCCGAGGCCGGCGGCGCGTACACCACGACGCTCTGGCTCAGGCTCGCGCCCGCATCGACCTGGCGCATCGCGTGGAGGCCGATCAGGATCTTGATCGAGCTCGCGGGCTCGAAGATCCGGGTCTCCTGCAGCGCGGCCTGGACACCGCCGCCGACCTGCTTGAGGTACAGGCCGGTCTCGCCGTCGGTGCCGCTGCGCAGGATCTGGCCGACCCGGGAGGTCGCGGCGTTCGAGTTGTTGACCATGATCGCGGCGAACCGGCGCGCGCCGTTGACGAAGTAGGTCTTGACGTCGAGCAGGCGCGCGCCGTTCTGCGCCAGCCGGTCGCCCAGGCCCGCGGCGTCCATGCCGTAGTACCACCACCACAAGAAACCACCCGGTTCCTGCTGCATGACGACGTTGAACGTCGAGCCGCTGGCGTCGGCCGGCTGGATCGAGATCAGGAACGCGCTGTTCTGCGACACCAGGCTGGCGACCTGCGCGCCGGACACGCCGAAGTACCACCACCACGCCCGCGCGTCGGCGCCGGTGTTGGGGATCATGACCACCGCGTAGCGGGTCACGCCGCCGGTGACGTACGACCGGAAATCGACCAGCCGCGCGTTGTTCTGCTGGACCAGCGTGGCGATCTGCGACGTGGTGACGCCGTAGTACCACCACCAGCCCTTGGCGTCGGCGCCGGTGTTGCTGATCATCACCGCCGCGAACAGCGTGGTGCCGCCCGAGTCGTACGCGTCGAGGCTGACCAGCCGTGCGTTGTTGGCGCTGAGGTTGGCCGACAGCTGCGCGGCGGTGACGCCGAAGTAGTACCACCACGCCTTGCCGTAGCTGCCGGTGTTGCTGACCATCGCCACGGTGAACAGCAGCGGCGACACCTGCTCGACCTGGAGGCTGACGATCCGTGCGCCGTTGCTCGAGACCAGCGACGACAGCTGGGCCGGCGTGACGCCGTAGTACCACCACCAGCCGGTCGGCGTGGTGTTGAGCGACTCGGCGAGCGCCGGCTGCTCCTGCTGGCCGAGCTCCTCGGCCGGCGTCAGATCACCACACGCCGCGAGCGCCACCGCGAGCGCGGCGAGCCAGCCGACGATCGCGCGACCGCGCGACCGCCGGATCGAACCTGTCCCGTATCCCTGATCAGACGTATGCATTTCTCGCATCCCCTTCGGCCATGACCATGTCTGGCCCGTTTGGGGGATAGAGTCGGCCGGGCAACGATGTGACAGCCGATCGCGCGCGGCCGACGAGCCGCCAGGGCGCGAAGAAAAATCGCCGCGGCGTCGGAAGAATCGCGCCGGCCGCCGTTAGATCCCAGGCCGTGCCTCAGGTGGGCCAGCGTCCGGTGGACGTCCTCGCAAGGACGTCCCGGCCTTTCAACGACGCTGTTCAGTCCCAGCCGGTGTCGAGGCCCTCGCCCTCGACCGCGCCGTCGCCGGCCATCTCGGTCGACGACGGCGTCGAGACCCCGGGCTTGTCGGCCGGCTCGGCGGCGGCGGTCGGATCCTCGTCGCCGAGGTCCCAGCCGGGCTCAGCCTCGTCGGGGACACCCTGCGGCTCGCCGGCCTCGCCGGTCTCCGCGGCCGCCGGCTCGTGCGGCGCGACCGCCACCGGACGCGTGACCGCGTCGTGCGGCGAGATCGCAACCACCGCGGCGGAGCCGAGCTCTCCGGCAGCCTCGCTCGCCGCGTCGCGCGCGGCGGGCTCGCCCCCGCGGCGATCGCGGCGGCGCCGGCCACCGCGGCTGTCGTCGTCGGCGTCGCGCCCTCGCTCGTCGCGCGGCGGCCGCGTCCGGGCCCCGGCGGCGTCGAGCACGCGCTGCACGGTGTCGTCGAACCGCGCCTGCTGCGCGCGATCCTCGTCGCTGATCAACGGCCCGACCTCGACCCAGCTCGCGCGCAGCTCGTCGATCACCTCGACCGGATCGCGGCCGGAGAACCGCAGGGCGCCGAACGCGTTCTGGCGCATCGCGTTCTTGAGCTGGGCGGCGAGGTCGGCGCCGGCCTCGGGCGCCGCGGGCTGCTTGGGCAGCAGCTCGACGGCGCGCACGATCAGCCGATCGCGCCGCGCGCGCAGCTGCGCCGGATCGAGCTCGGTGCCGCGGATCTCCTCCGCGTGGGCCTCGAGCACGTGGCGCACCATCGCGTCGACCTCGGCCGCGAGCACGCCGAGCTCGCGCGCCCGGGTGCGCGCCGCGATCGCGCGCGCCACCGGGTCGTCGCCGCCCGCGATCACGGCCTCGATCTCGGCGCGGACCGCGTCGATCTCGGCGCGGTGCGCGTTGGCCTCGGCGTCGCGCGCGTCATCGCGCTTGTGGAACAGCGCGTCGCACGCGGCGCGGAACGATCGATAGACCGCGTCGGCCTCGCGCCGCGGCACGAACCCGATGTCCTTCCACTGGCGCTGCAGCTCCTTGATCTCGGCGATCGACTGGCCCCAGCCGCGCTCGGCGGGCGCCGCGGCGACCACCGCCTGGGCGCGCGCGATCAGCTCTTGCCTGGCGGTGAGGTTGGCGAGCTCCTCGCCGTGGCGGGCGTCCAGCTCGGGCTTTCTGCGCTCGAAGAACCGGTCGCACGCCGCGCGGAACCGCTTCCACAGCTCGTCGCCCTGCTTGCGCGGCAGGTAGCCCGACTGCTTCCAGTGCTGCTGCAGCGCCTTGAGCTGGTCGGCGGTCGAGGCCCAGTCGGTCGAGTCCTGCAGCGCCTCGGCCTCGGCGATCAGCGTCTCCTTGGCCCGGGCGACGTCGGCGAACTTCTCGTGCTCGATCGCGCGCTGGCCGCGCACCTTGTCGTAGACCTGATCGCAGGTCGCCTTGAACTGGTCCCACAGCTCCTTGGACCGGCGCTGCGGCATCGCGCCGACCTCCTTCCACAGCGCCTGCAGCGCGCGCAGCCGGTTGCCGAGGTCGGGCGTGGCCGGGGCCTCGAGCATCTGCCGGGCGGTCTCGATCAGCGCCTCGGCCTTGGGGACGTTGGTCCAGCGCTGCCAGTCGTCGGCCTCGCGCAGCTCGCCGGCACGGGTCACCAGCTTGCCGCGGGCGACCCGGTAGCGATCGGCGATCGCGTCGCGCTCGGCCCCCAGCACCTTGCCGATCTGCTCGAACGCCTTGCTGGCCTGGCCGAGCAGCCGGTCGATCGCCCGCAGGTCCTGGGTCGGCCGGGCGGCGAGGCCCTCCATGTCGTCGCACAGCGCGGCCAGGCTCGCCGCGATCGCCGCGCCGCGCTCGGCGTCCTCCTTCTGCTTGGCGGCGCGCTCGGCCGACGCGGCCTGGCGGCGGGCGTCGTCCTCGGCGCGCAGCCGGTCGCGCTCCTCGCGCCGGGCCCGGGCCTCGGCCTCGCGAGCGGCGCGCCTGGGGTCGACCGCGGGCTCGGCGCCGGCGGCGGCCCGGTCCGGCGCGGCGGCGGCCTCGGCGGCCGCGGCGACGCGCTCGGCCGCCGCGCGGTCCTTCTCGGCCTGGGCCTCGCGCTCGACCGCGCGCAGCTCGCCGGTGGTGCGCGACTGCTGGTCGTGGATCTCCTTGCGGCGCCAGAACCGCTCGGCCGTCCTGGCGAACCGGTCATCGCCGTCGTCGCCGCCGAGCCGCGCCCAGGCGGCCTCGGCGGACCGGACCACCTCGGCGGCCCGGGCGAACTCGAAGCTGTCGGCGACCGCCTCGAGCTCGCGCAAGAGCTGGGCCTTCTCGGCGCGCCGGCGCTTGACGTCGTCCGGGACGCCCGGCTTCTTGGCGCGCTCGGCCTCCTCGATCTCGCTGACGATCTTGCGCGCCCGCTGGCGGACCGCCTTGGACTTGGCCTTCTGCGCGACCTGCTCCAGCCGCTCGACGTCGTCGAGCTTCTCGACCGCAGCCAGCCCGACCTCCTTCTGCGGCGTGTCGATCGCCAGCGCGCGCAGCACGTCGCCGTCGTCGATCCGGGCGACCGCCGCGGTCCGCAGGTCCTGCGGCGCGTCGGCCCGGGCGAGCTCGCCGAGCGCGCGCGGATCGCGCAGCTCGCCGAACGCGCGCTTGCGGATCGCGGCGACCTCGGCGCGCGCGGCCACCGAGACCAGCGCGTGCTGATCGCCGAGCTTGACCATCTTGGTGAGCGCGGCGCCGGCGGCTTCGGGGTCGGCGCTGCACGCCTGCGACACCCATAGCTGGGCGGCGCGCTCTCCCGCGAGGTCGCGCAGGCTGCGCTCCGACTCGGCCGCTGCGATCTCGGCGAGCACGTCGGCGGTGGTGATCCGTTCGATCGCGAGCCGGCGCACGCCAGCGTCGCGATCGGTCCGGGCGATCTGGATGAGGAGGGCAGCGTCGTCCGCGGTCAAGGCCCGGACGGCCTCGGTGCGCACGCGAACGTCGCTGTGGCGATGCTTGGGGCGAAACAGGTCTGCAATCCCCATGGAGGGTGCGAAATCTAAGCGGAACTCCCGGCGACGACAAGCGGAGTTTGCCGGCCGACCGGGCGTCCGGCCGGGTCTGGGGGCGAGCGCCCCCCTGTGCCCGGCGAGGCGGCGGGTACCCCAGACGTACCCCGGAACACCCACATGGTGTTTTACCGTGGTCGACGAACGAGCAAACGACGGTCGTGGTGAAACGGTGGGCCTCGAAGGTGGCTGTATTGCCGACGGGTACCGGTCAGCGCGACGACGGGGAGCGATACAACGATGGCTGCGCAGCAACGCCGCGAACGACTGGTGTCGATCCGAGAGCTCCTGGATTCGCAGCGCGAGGTCGTGCCGACCCGCTGCACGCACTGTGGCCGCGACGCGCACGACCGCGATCACGAGCTGCTGCAGGCCGCGCTGCGCGCCCGGATCCGGGTGCTCGAGGCCCGGGTGTGGGCGCTCGAGGCCGAGCTCGCCGCCGCCTCGTAGCGCGATCCGCGCCCGCAGACCCGAAATCGGCGGGCCTGGCTGGCCCCGGCTGGCCCCGGCTGGCCTAGATGCAGCGGCGGAGCTCGGCCAGCACGCGGTCGACCTCGTCGCGCAGGTTGCACGGATGGAGCGACAGCCGGATCCCCGTTCCCGGCCGGGTGTCGACGTCGATCCCGCGCGCGCGCAGCTGCTCGGCGACCCGGCCGGGGTCGCGGACGCCGAGGCAGACGACCCCGGCGCGCTCGGCGTGATCGCGCGGCGTGCCGAGCGGGATCCCGAGCGCGTCGGCGCCGGCGATCAGCTGATCGGACAGCGCCAGGCTGCGCGCGCGGATCGCCTCGACGCCGGCGTCGAGCGCGAACCGCACGCCGGCGCGCGCGGCGTACACCGCCTCGACCGAGGTCGAGCCCTGCTCGAACCGGCGCGCCCCGGGCGCGGGCGTGTACACCGGGTCGAAGTCGAGCGTGCGGGCATGGCTGAACCAGCCCGGGTACGCCGGGGTCAGCCGCTCGGCGAGCGCGCGCCGGACGTACGCGAACGCCAGGCCGTTGCTCGCGCCGTGCAGCCACTTGTGGGTGCCGGCGATCACGGCATCGGCGCCGAGCGCGCGCACGTCGATCGGGACGATGCCGATCGCCTGGTACGCGTCGAGGACGACGATCGCGCCGGCGGCGTGCGCGGCGTCGATCACGCGGCGGGCGCGCAGCAGGGCGCCGTTGCTGTACGCGACCAGCGAGATCCCGACGATCGCGACGCGCTCGTCGATCGCGGCGACCAGCGCGTCCGCCGGCATGGCGATGCCGTCGGGCGAGGCGACCTCGAGGACCTCGAAGCCGCGCCGGGCCTGGGCGTGCCACAGATAGCGGGTCGACGGGAAGTCGAGGCTCGTGGTGAGGATCCGCGTCCGTCCGCCCCCCGGCCTGCCGCCCGGCTCCGTGCCCAGGTCTGGATCGATCGCGGCGGCGAGGCTGGCGTGGCACGCGGTCGCGTTGCCGCCCAGCGCGATCTCGTCGGGTTCGGCGTGCACGAGCTCCGCGAACAGCCTGCGGATCTCGTCGATCCGCGCGAGCCAGATCTCGATCGCCCGGTTGCGCAGCAGGATCGTGCGCCGGTAGTCCTCGAGGTCGGCCAGGGTGGTGTCGAGCACCGGGCCCAGGCAGTGGGTCGCGAAGTAGGTCCGCTCGACCAGCGTGGGGAACCGCGACCGGAGCGCGGCGAAGTTCGGCGCCGGGGCGCACGCCGCGATCATCGGAACACCACCTCGTAGAGCTCGTCGAAGTAGCGGATCCCGAGCGCGGCCAGCGCCTCGGCGCCCCGGCACACCGCCGCGCGCGCCTCGGCGGTCGGCGGGGTCATCCGCGCGAGATCCACCGACTCGCTGGCGTGGTCCTCCTCGAGGGTCTCGTGGAGCACCAGCCAGGTCAGCGACGCCGGATCGAGCTCGCGCTGGCGGCGGAGCAGCGCGCCGATCAGCTGGTCGACCTGCTTGCCGTAGACCTCGGCGACCAGCGAGCCGCCGACCGCCTCCAGCCACGGCCGCTCGAGGTAGCTGTGCGCGAGGCCGTGGGCGAACCGGCGGCCCGGCGCGAGCAGCGCCTCGCGGTCGCCGGGCAGCGCGTACGGATCGAGGTCCGCGAGCATGGTCTGGAACAGCCGGCGGTGCGCCCGGGCGGGATCGCCGTCGCCGAGCTCGTCGTTGAGCTGCCTGGCCAGGATGCTGCGCATGCCGTCGTGCTCGACCCGCGCGACCAGGTGGGCCAGCCAGCGCGGGAACTGATCGCCGACCGCGACCCAGTTGTTGGCGAGGATCGCCCACAGCGGGCCGACCGCCGCCGGCTCGCGGGCGAGCCGCTGGAACAGCGGGTGATCGGCGAGCCGCTCGACGGTCTCGTAGCGGTGGATCAGCGGCTCGGGGCTGCGCGGCCGCCGCGGCACCTGGATCTCGCGCCGCGCCAGCGAGCCGGGCGGGAACGTGCGGTACGCCTCGGGCGCGAGGTACGCGGTGACCCGGGGCAGCCCGCGGTCGCGCTTGAACGCCACGTAGCTGTGCATGCCGACCCCGGACTCCAGCGGCCGGCGCGCGAACGCCGCGAGCGCGCGCTCGTACCCGCCGGGCTCGATCTCGACGCGATCCATCCAGCGCAGGATCCGGGCCCGCGCCTCGGCGTCGTCGCGCACGTAGTACGCGATCGGCGCGTACAGCGTCGCGCCGGACGGCTCGCTGGCGCCGGTGAACGCCCAGCAGCTGACCACCGGACGCGCGCGGTACGGGCCGGTATGGCCCAGCACGGTGGCGCAGAACGCGCCGACCTCGCCGGCCTCCGCACCGCCGGCGCGGTCGATCACGCGCTCGAGATCGCCGATCGCCGCCTGATGGTGCCGGAAATACACCTTGACGCGCGCGCCCCCGTGCTCGGCGAGATCGAGCGAGAAGTACACCAGCTCGTCGAGCAGATCGCGCGACCCGGCCGCGCGCATCAGCCGGGGATACGCCGCGGCCAGGCCGAGCCGGTCGAGCGCCTGCTCCAGCACCGCCCGCGCGCGTTCGCTGCCCTGCGCCCGCAGATCGACGTAGGCCTTCCATTCCGGGTCGCGATCCGGCCGGAAGCTCACCGCGTACCACATCGCGAGCAGGCCGTGGTCGCCGCGCGGCTCGAACAGATCCGCGATCTGATCGAGCCGGCGCAAGTCCGCGCCGTGGCGATCGCGCAGCCGCTCGCCGAGCGCGCGCGCCGCTTGCCAGCGCGCGGTGAGCGAGCTGTCACCGCCCACGGTCTCGACCAGGATGCGGAGCTCCGGCGCCGCTCCGCCGATCGCGAGCGACAGCTCGAACGGCGTGTGATCGTCGACGATGTCCGAGGCATACGCCGGGGCCTGGTGCGCCTGGCGCGCCGCCGATCCGCCGAGCAGCTCGCCGAACACCTCCGCGATCCGCGGCCCGGAAGCAAAGATCGACCGCCCGAGGGCCTCGCTCACCGTCGCCAGCGCCCCGAGCTGCCGCAGCCCCAGCTCACGCAACGTCGGCGATGGCCCACCGGACACGCATGGTTCCGCGCAAGCAGACGCCTCCACCATCACTAACTCCTTGGTTAGCTGATCCACACCAACCGAATCATATTGATTCGCGATCGAAAATCAACCTAGCAGCATGTCCGGAACAGGCAAGTGAGGTCACACTCGCACGCGGGCGAGCTTCACAGTTGGCACTCCCGCCGTGCACGGCTTGCGCTCGGACTGCGCTCGGACGACGACGCGTGCGACGTCGCGGAACACCCCGTGCGCGTACCGGTACCGGACGTTGTCAGCAATGGTTGATGTGATGTCTCCGTATTGGACGATTCCAGTGGAGCAGCGTTCGCGGCGTCGGATTTCCCAGCAGAGCAGTGCTCGTGCTGTCGGATTTCCCTCGAGCGGCCCGCGTCGCACCTGTACCGGTAGTGCATCCGGGGGCTGCACCCCCCGGGCGCTGTGTCAGCCACACTGCATGTTTCCCATGCAGTGCCGAGGAATTCCGGATTAGTGTATCACGCACACGATGCGAGCTGCATCTTGATTCCTATTCCGCATAGAGTATGAATGTCGGTGGGGAAGGCGTAGCTCGTGGTGTCCCCGACGCGCGCTCCGTCCGGGCGCAGCCGTGTCCACACGATTGTGAGGTGTCGAATCATGCACAAGCGATTCGCAGCGTGGGTGGTCTGGTCATTCCTCGTCGGAGCCTGCGCCGAGCCTGCCGACTCCGGAGCCGGCTCGGCAGCCGACTCGGGAGCTTCCGGCGACTCCCGTGACGGCCGCGTCGCGCTCCGCGCCACCGGCGAGCCCGGGTCGCGGGGCCAGCCGGATCCGGCCGGCGCGACCACCGCGGACACACCGATCGGGATCGCGCTCGACGTCGAGGACGGCGTCGCGCTCCCGCTGCGGATCCGCAGCCGGCAGCGGTTCTACATCCAGCAGATCGATCTGCGCGCGCACGTCGACCGCGGCGTCGAGGAGGGCGTCGCCGGGCTGGCCACGGCCGGCGACTTCGCCGCGCTCGACTGGACCGGCGCACGGCCGGTCGACGAGTCGTTCGTGTCGGTGGCCAACGCCGACGGCACGTTCACCCGCCGGCGGATGTTCCGCGAGGCGCGCTGGATGAACGAGCGCAGCCGGTTCGTGATCGAGCAGCTCGACGCCGCCGGCCACCGGGTCGGCCGGCCGCTCGCCGTCGACACCGGCGACGAGTTCCGGCGCAGCCCGACCGACAGCTTCTTCGTGCGCCGGCTGCGCGCGATCCAGTGGGCCAACGACTGCGCGTCGCGCTCGGACTGCACCGGCGCGGCGAGCTTCCTGGAGGAAGCGCTGGTCGAGCTGCGCGACGCCAGCGGCCCCGAGCCGAGCGTGACGCTCGACGCCGCGACCACCGGCTTACGGGTCACCTGGACCGCCCAGCATGACCACGCTTACACGATCCCGGTCGAGCAAGTCGCCAATCCGGCATGGGACTATGGGTTTGTGATCGACCTCGCAGTCGCGACGCCGCCCGGACCGCACGGTGTCTACACTCCCGGTCAGACACTGAACGTAAAATTTACACTCCGCGATGGCGCCGGTAAGCCGCTTCACCCTCCCGGCGTCCTGCCGACATTCCTCGATTACCTGAGCGGTCATGATCCACCCGGCATCGACTACTGGAATGTCAACGAGAAGGTGATGACGTACTACCGCCGCAAGCACAAGGAGAAGCAGATGGTGATCGCGCTCGACGGTCCACTGCAGGATTCCGCGCCGATCCGCGACACGCTGGACTTCATCGGCGGCATCGTGGCGTCGCGCGATGGCGCGGTGACCACGGCGACGCCCGAGCACGACGGCTTCTTCGGCGAGGCCGCGGCGGTGCCGGCGTGGAGCACGCTGATCGGGCTCCAGCCGGCCGATTCGCCGGTCGGCGATACCGCGCAGTTCACCCTGCCTGCAAACGCTCTCCCCGGGACCTACAAAATTACAATGAAGGCCCGGCGGTCGTATCTCGGACAGGAGCTCGCGATCGCAAAGGTCATCGAGATCCAGGTCGGGACTGCCACGCATACCGCCGCGCACCTCGACACCGGGACCTGCCGCGACTGCCATCAACGTGGGTCGGATCTCACGCGGATCGGCCATGGCCTGTCGGCCGGCGAGCGCGACACGTGCACGACCTGCCACGTGCCGCTGCCGTTCGAGCCCGAGGGCCCGCTCTACGTCCGCACGCACTTCGTGCACTCGCGCACGGAGCGGCTCGACGCGCCGTTGATCCGGTGTGCCAGCTGCCACCGCGACCGCGCCGGGATCCAGCGCACCAGCAAGTCGGCGTGCCTGTCGTGCCACAAGCGCTATCCCGCAGATCACGTGGTGCGCTACGGGCCGGTCGTCGACATGTACATCGGCGGAACGCCCGACGATTCGTTCCAGCAGTGCTCCACCGCCTGCCATACCGACCATCCCGCGAGCGGCCTGTGACCGAGCTCGCCCCCTTCGAGCACCGCGTGCAGGAGTTCTACGACAGCGCCCTGCCCTGCTACGAGAAGATCATGGGCGACCGCTGGCACCACGCGGACCCCGACGCCCTGGCCGCCGGCCTGCCGCGGCTGCGCGGCTGCGAGATCCTCGAGGAGCGGATCGTCGCGCTGTGCGGCCTGGGTGCCGGCGGGCGGGCGCTGGACTTCGGCTCCGGCATCGGCGGGCCGACCGTCCACATGGCGCGCGTCACCGGGGCGCGCTTCATCGGCGTGTCGAACAACGAGCGGCTGAACGCACAGGCCCGGGCCCGGGCCGCGCGCGCCGGGCTCACCGGGCGGGTCGCGTTCCACACGCTCGACGACCTCGGGTACAAGGCGCTGCCGTTCGCCGACGGCAGCTTCCAGGCCGTGACGTTCTTCGAGTCGGTGTGCCACGTACCGGACAAGCCCGCGCTGTTCCGCGAGCTTGCCCGCGTGCTGGCTCCGGGCGGCCGGCTCGGCGGCATGGACTGGATCCAGCGCCCGTTCGGCATGTACCAGACCGACGCCCAGATCGCCCGGTTCATGCAGCCGGTCAATGGTGCGACCTCGATCCCGGCGCACGGCACGGTGGCAAGTTACAGTGCGCACCTGGAGGACGCGGGCTTGCGCGTCGCGATCGCGCGCGATCTGTACGACGGCATACTCTGCTGGAGTACCGTGCAGGACGACGAGACTCCCGCCTGGACGAGCTACCAGGGCCCGGAGCAGCAGATGTTCCGCCGAGGTGAGGAGGCCCTCGCCGACGCGCGCCGGGCGGGCGTGTTCAGCATTGCGCTGTGGCTGGCCGCGAAACCGGCTTGACATACCGGTGTCATGAACTGGCACTCTGAATCGCGCAGTTTTTCGCTCCTGGTGTGACCGCTGCGGTCGCGGGTGATATCGTGGCGTCACCGCGTCGGTCGCTGTGCGCCTGGGTTGTGGCCGCCGCACTCTGCCCTCGCGCGTGGCCTCGCCCACGCGCCAAGGAGACTCGAAATGCCTAGCGTCAACATGTTGCACGCGCGCACGCTGGCGCGCTCGCCCGCGCTCGCGGCCGACGAGCTGTGCGCCCGACTGGGAACGGCCGTGCCCAAGCTGGTCGTGATGTTCGCGTCGCGCGATCGCGATCACATCGCGCTCAATCGCGCGCTACGCGAGCGCCTGCCCCGGGGGACCCGGCTGATCGGCGCGACCACCGGCGGCGAGATCGATCGCGACGGCATGCACTCGGGCAGCGTCGTGATCTCGGCGCTGAACGGCGACCTCGAGGTCGGGCTCGGCCTCGGCCGCGATCTCACGCGCAACGCGCCGGCCGCCGGCGAGGCCGCGATCCGCGAGGCGGCCCGCCAGCTCGGCGCGCGCCCGGCCGACCTCGGCTCGAAGAAGTACGTCGCGCTGGTGATCGACGACGGGTTCCGGTTCCGCAAGGAGGAGCTGCTGCTCGGCACGATGGCGCTGAACCAGGCGCTGGTCGCGGTCGGCGGCGGCGCTTACGACACCGAGTACGACCCCGCCAAGGGCTCGGCGATCCTCCACGTCGACGGCGAGGTCGCGACCGACGCGGTGGCGGTCGCGCTGTTCCGCACCGACGCGCCGTGGGCCGCGCTGCGCTCGCACTGGTACGTCCCGACCGGCCAGACCGTGCGGATCACCAAGATCGACGAGACCGCCAGGCGCGCGCTCGAGATCGACGGCCAGCCTGCGGCCCGGCGCTACGCCGACCTGCTCGGCGTCGGGGTCGACGACCTGGAGTTCGGCAAGCCCCGCGGCTTCGCGGTCCGCCCGACCGCGCTCCGGGTCGGCCGCGAGTACTTCATCCGGGCGCCGTGGAAGCCGCTCGACGACGGCTCGATCCTGTTCGCCAACATGCTCGAGGAGGGCTCCGAGCTCGAGATCGTCAAGATCGCCGACGTCGTCGAGTCCACGCGGCGGTTCTTCGAGTCCGAGCTGCCGTCGCGGGTCCCGTCGCCGCGCGCCGCCCTGATGTTCCACTGCGGCGGCCGCAAGCTCTACGCCGAGGCCACCGGCCGCCTGCCGGAGCTCGCCAGCGCGTTCAGCGCCGCCCCGCCGTGCGCGGGCATGCACGTGCTGTTCGAGATCTACTGCGGCTTCACGATCAACACCACGCTCACCACGCTCGCGTTCGGCGCCTCGCCCTGACGCTTGGTTGCGCGCAACGACCGGGAGAACGCGAACACGCTCGGCTCGCCGGGGGCTGCTGCGCGGATGGGTGTCGGAGCCGCGTCCGCCGAATCACCACCCGTCCTGCGCGATCCCCGCGAGGTATGTGCGGGGCAAGGCCCGGCCTATCCAAATCACGGCCGCGGCGTCCGACCCCATCCTGCTCGCGGTCGCCCCCGGCGGCCTCGCGTTGGCGTCTCGCGATCGCGCCTCCTGGATCAGCGCGCACGCGAGGTAAGCAGCGACCACGGCGCGAGGCGCCGGCGCAGTGTGGCATTGCCGCGACATGGGCGCTCGGGTACGGTCGCCGCATGCGCGCGCTGGCGAGATCTCTGCTCGGGCTGGGTCTCGCGGTCTTCGCACTCGGGCCGGCGGGCTGCTCCCGGCGCGCCGACGCCCCCGACCAGCGCCCCGCCGCGATCGGGGCGGTGACCGCGGTGTCAGCGGTCTCGGTCGACGAGCTCGACCGCCTGCTGGCGAGCCACCAGTGCATTGCGGTCGACGCCAACGGCGACTCGACCCGGCGCCAGATGGGCGTGATCCCCGGCGCCGTGCTGCTCCGCGATCTCGACGCGACCGACCAGCTCCCCCCCGACAAGGCGACAGGCCTGGTGTTCTACTGCGCCAACCCGGCCTGCGGGGCCTCGCACGAGGCCGCCGAGAAGGCGATCGCCGCGGGCTACACGCACGTCCGCGTGCTGCCCGACGGCATCGCCGGCTGGGTCAAGGCCGGCAAGCGAACCACGGCGACGTCGATCTAGCGCAGGGTCTCGCGCAGGCCGTCGAGCAGCGAGGTCTCGGCCACGACGCCGAGCGCGTCGCGCAGGCGGTCGACCCGCGCGCGCGACTTGAGGATCTCGCCCGCCCGCGCCGGGGCGTGCTCGATCGCGCTCCGCCCGCCGCACAGCTCGACGATCGAGCGCGCGAGCTCGAGCACGGTGATCTCGCCGCCGGTGCCGACGTTGGCGACCACGCGGTCGGCGCCATCGCCGAGCGCCGCGACGATCGCGCGCACGACATCGCCGACGTAGACGAAGTCTCGGGTCTGGCCGCCGTCACCGAACAGCGTCAGCGTCCGCCCGGCGCGGGCGCGATCGGCGAAGATCGAGATGACGCCGGAGTACGGGCTCGACGGGTCCTGGCGCGGGCCGTAGACGTTGAAGAACCGCAGCGCGGTCCCCGGCACGCCGTGGACGGCGGCGTAGTAGTCGAGCGCGTGCTCCGAGGCGAGCTTGTCGATCCCGTAAGGCGAGACCGGGCGCGTCGGGGCGTCCTCGCCGACCGGCATGGTCGCGACCTCGCCGTAGACCGCGGCCGACGACGCGAACACGACCTTCTTGACCCCGGTGGCGCGCGCGTACTCCAGGACGTGCAGCGTGCCGCCGTAGTTGACCTGCATGTCGACCAGTGGGTTCTGCACCGAGTGCACGACCGAGACCTGGGCGGCGAGGTGGACGATCCGGTCGACCGGGCCGTGGCGCCCGGTGATCGGCGCCAGCGCAGCGAAGATGCCATGCGACACGTCGCAGGCGATCACGTCGAGCCGGTCACTCCCGGCGTGGTGCGCGAGGTTGGCGCGCTTGCCGGTGCGGAAGTCGTCGAGCACGACGACCCGGTGACCCGCGCCGAGCAGCCGGTCGACGGTGTGCGATCCGATGAACCCGGCGCCCCCGGTAACGACCACATGCATGGATCCACTATACCCCGCCGGTGGTAGGTTCCGGCCACCATGAGAGCGATCCAGATCGACCGATTCGGCGGCGCGGAAGAGATGCACCTGGCCGACGTGCCCGTCGGCGACCCCGGCCCCGGGGAGGTCCGCGTGAGGCACCGGGCGTGCGGAATCAATTTCATCGACATCTACCACCGCACCGGGCTGTATCCGAACCAGCTTCCGCTCGTGCTCGGCGCCGAGGGCGCCGGCGTGGTCGAGGCGGTCGGCAGCGGCGTCACCCACCTCGCGGTCGGCGACCGGGTCGCTTATGCCGCGCGGACCCCGGGCAGCTACGCCGAGGCCCGCGTCCTGCCCGCGATCCCCGTCGTCAAGCTGCCGGAGACGATCGACTTCGAGACCGGCGCGGCGATGATGCTCAAGGGGCTCACGGTGCAGTACCTGCTGCGCCGGACCCGGATTCAGCTGGCCCCCGGCGAGCTGATCCTGTGGCACGCCGCGGCCGGTGGCGTCGGACTGATCGCATGCCAGTGGGCGAAAGCGCTCGGACTGCGCCTGATCGGCACGGCGGGCAGCGACGAGAAGTGCCGGCTCGCCGAGCAGCACGGCGCGGCCTACACCATCAACTACCGCCGCGAGGACGTGGTCGCCCGGGTCCGCGAGATCACCGGCGGCAAGGGCGTGAACGTGGTTTACGACCCGGTCGGCAAGGACACCTGGGAGCGCTCGCTGGACTGCCTGGCGCCGCTCGGTGTGCTGGTCGCGTTCGGCAACGCCTCGGGGCCGATCCCGCCGGTCAACCTCGGCATCCTGTCGCTCAAGGGCTCGCTGTACGTCCAGCGGCCGACGCTGGGCACTCACCTGGCGACCCGCGAGGCGGCGCAGCAGATGGCCGACGAGCTGTTCGAGATGGTCGCCAGCGGCAAGGTCAAGATCCCGGTCGAACGGCGCTACCCGCTCGCCGAGGCGGCCCAGGCCCACCGCGACCTCGAGGGCCGCGGCACGACCGGCGTCGGCGTGCTCGTGCCCTGACGCCCTACGGAGCCGCCACGACGTGCCACAGCCGGCCGAGCAGCACGTCGAGCGCGACCTGGTTGTCGCCGCCCTCGGGGACGATCAGGTCCGCCCACCGCTTGCTCGGCTCGACGTACTCGAGGTGCATCGGTCGCACCGTCGCATGGTACTGGTCGCGCACCGACTGGAACGTCCGGCCGCGCTCCTCCAGGTCGCGGCGGATCCGCCGCATCAGCCGGATGTCGGCATCGGTGTCGACGAAGATCTTGATGTCCATCTGCTCGCGCAGCGCGGGCTCGGCGAACACCAGGATGCCCTCGACGAGGATCACCCGCGCCGGGGCCACGGGACGGGTGTCGCGGCGCCGGGTGTGGGTCGCGAAGTCGTAGATCGGCACCTCGACGGGGCGGCCGTCCCGCAACTCGCGCAGGTGGAACGCCAGCAGCGCGCTGTCGAGCACCGACGGGTGGTCGTAGTTGATCGCCTCGCGGTCCGCCGGCGGCAGGTGCCCCTGATCGCGGTAGTACGCGTCGTGCTCGATCGTGACGCAGCGCCCCGGCGGCATCGCACTGGCGAGCTTCTCGGCAACGGTGGTCTTGCCCGAGCCGGTGCCTCCGGCGATCCCGACGACGTAGGGGCGGCGCAACATCGCGGCCATCCTATCGCCACGCGCTGCACCCCCCACGCGCTGCGCCCCCGAATTTCTCGCGCGCCGGTGCGCGACCCGCCGTCGAGCTGCGCCACGCCGCCTGCCCATCTGTACGGGTCCCGGACACGCTACAGGGAGCGCCCAGTGTGCGATCCCGGTGTACCAGGATCCGCGTACGCGCATTGCATCAACCCCGAGGAACTACGTGCGCCTGCCACCGGATACCACTAAGCTGTGAGAAGGAGTTGCTCGACGGCCGAGGGCCGGCAGTGCGGATCGCCCCTGGGAGTTCGCCACGTCGCCACCTCGGACCCTCGCCGCGCCGCTCGGAGCGTCACCCGATGATTTGGGATGAAGGGACGAAGAGATTGGACAATGCAGCTTTCGTGCAACGCGTGGACAGATCGGCCTCACCCAGGCGTACCCCAGGTCGGCGCGGGGGTTGCTTAATTTTCGGACACAGGCCGCGGAGGTCCCGATGATAAGACTTGCGATCGCAGAAGATCACACCATTGTTCGCTGGGCGCTACGAGAGGCGCTCAGCAAGGCAGACGACATCGAAGTCGTCGGAGAAGCGGGCACAGCCGCGGAAACGCTCGACATGGTCAAGCGCGAACGCCCGGATGTGCTGATTCTCGACATCAGCCTGCCGGATCGCTCCGGCTTCGACGTGCTGACCGAGATGCGTCCGATGGACACGGCGCCCCTGGTCGTCGTGCTCACCTGGCACACCGAGCTCAGTTACGCGGCGAGGGCCATTGCGGCCGGCGCGCACGGCTATGTCAACAAGGCCGTGGAACCCGACGAGCTCCTGGCCGCGATCCGCGCGGTCAGCCGCGGGGAGCAGGTCATCCCCCCCGGGGTAGAAGAACTACTCAGGACGGGTGACGGGCACCCCGCCAGCGCGCTCACGGCCCGTGAGCAGCAGGTCATGGAGATGCTGGCGCGCGGCATGACCAACCGCGAGATCGCGGAGCACCTGGAGATCAGCATCAAGACCGTCGATACCCATCGCGGTCACGTGCTGAAGAAGCTCGGGTTGCGCAACAACTCGGAGCTCACCCGGTTCGCCGTCAAGCACGGCTACACGGCGCTGTAGGACGCCCGGCGCTCACCGCCGGGCGGGCTGAACCCAGGCGCGCTTGCCATCACTGCGGGTCACGACAGCACGGACATAGCCGGCCGCCGGCACGCGGCGCCGTGCGAACCGGCCGTGGACCGACTCGACCCGCCTGCCATTCTCGATGAAGTCGATCGTGTAGCTGCCAGGAGCGGCCGGATCGACCGCGACCGCAAGCTCGTCGCCCTCGACCTCGGCGCGCTCCAGCACCACGCCGTTCGACGCGTAGAACCGCCCGGCGGCCAGCGCGTCGAGGATCGCCCGGGGGTCGCGGCGCGCGCGGACCATCACCCAGCCGCCACCCGGTGGCCAGCGCCCGTGGCCGTCGTAGTGGTGCGCATCATCGGACGCCACCCCCCACAGCGTGGCGCCGCGCGCCAGCGCCGCGTCCCACAGCGCCTCGGTCGAGGGGTGCGCCGGGTCGCCGGCGTTCCACTTCGAGAACGCCGCGTTCGCGATCTCGATCAGCGGCATCCCGCGCTGCGCCAGCTCGACCAGGAGCTCGGGGGTCATGCCCCACAGCCACTGGGGGTGGTTGATCTGGGCGATACCGCCGAGCGCGGCCTGGGCCACGACCGCGGCCTGGTACATGTCGATCCGGAGGTGACTGTGCCGCTCCGCCCACTCGATCCGCCCGGCCGGGCGCGCGGTCGGACCGATCAGGTTGACGTGGATCCGGCAGTTGCGGCTGGGATCGCCGATCGGCAGGCAACCGATCGGGTTGTGGGTGAGCTCGATCCCGGAGAACACGATCAGCCCGGCGTGCGGATCGCGCAGCGTGACCTGGCCATGGGTGTCGTTGCCGCGGTCGAGCTCGCTGACCCGGTTGTGGTCGGTCAGCGCGATGAAGTCGTAGCCGTGCTGCTCGTACCAGCCGATCACGTTGCCCGGCGGCTCGCTCGAGTCGCCCGACGCGCGGGCGTGGACGTGGGTCGCGCCCTTGAGCCAGACCTCGGCCTCCGGCGACAGCAGGTCGGCGGGGCCGAGCGGGATCGGCTCGACCGACTCGACCGACACCCCCGGCTCGAGCGACTCGCGGGGCTCCAGCTCGTCGACGGGCTCGTCGCCCGGGCTGGAGCTCGGCCCGTCGGCGATCCGCGGCGAGGTCGACGCGACCGGCGAGACGTCCTGAGTCGCGCACGCCGCGCACGCCGCGCACGCTGCGCCGATCGCGCACGCCAGCAGCTGTTCCGGCCTTGCAACGCCGGTCATGGCGTGGACGCTCCATCGAGCGCGCGCGCCCCGGCGGGGCTGACGCTGGTCACCACGCCCCACTCGGCCTTGCGCCACTGGGTGCGGAGCGCGAGGAACAGGCCGAGGTTGTCGGTCAGCATCCGGCGCTCCACCGGATGCCCCGGAGCGACATCGCGGGTCTCGCCCGGATCGCTCGCCATGTCGCCGATCAGCGGAATGCCGCGCGGACCGACCCGGATCTTCCAGCGCCCGATCCGCATCGCGTGCGCGTACTCGTACTGCGAGGCGTACGACGGCCGGACCCAGCCGCGCCCGATGCCCTGGGCCAGCGGCTCGAGCGGCTCGCCCTGCGGCGCCGCCGACGCCGGTGCGCCGATCGCCTGCAGCACGGTCGGCATCAGGTCGACGCCCTCGGCGCCCTCGTCGACCACCACGTCGGGCGGGAACCGCGCCGGGTCGTGGATCAGCAGCGGCACCCGGACCAGCGAGTCGCGCAGCGAGCCGCCGTGGCCGCACCGGCCGTCCTCGAACAGCTCCTCGCCGTGGTCCGCGGTGAGGATCAACAGCGTCTGGTCCCAGATCCCCCACGACTGCAGCTGCTGGACCAGCCGGCCGACCTGCACGTCGTGGTAGCTGACCGCCGAGTCGTAGATCGCGCGCAGCCGCTCGACGTCCGCCGGCGGCGGGATGATGCTGCAGCCCATCGAGCCGGCCTTGAACCCGAGGTCCTTGGCGGTGCCGTACTCCTGGAACGGCCCGTGGTACGGCCCCGGCGAGTAGAGGTCGATCCACGGCTTGCGCGCGATCCATGGGCCGTGGGTGTCGATCGTGCCGAGGAACAGGTAGGCCGGATCGGTCCGGTGGCGGTCGAGCTTGCCCAGCGCGGCGTCGACGATCTGCTGGCCGAAGATCACACCGTTCTCGACGCCGGTCTCGTGCATCATGTTGCGGAACTCCGCGAACCCGCGCGCGTAGCCGCCGTCCTCGTTGACGTAGCCGTTGCCGGTCACCGCCAGCGTCGTGTAGTGCGCCGCCGCGACGTCCTGCGCCAGCACCTCGAACTGCGGCCCGATCCGCCACGCGCCGCCGACCCCGGCCAGCCGCACGTTGTGGACCGCCGGGTACAGCCCGGTCCACATGCTGGAGTGGCTGGTCTGCGACTCGTTGCCCTGGACGTAGTACTGGCGGAACACCGTGCTGGTCCTGGCGAGCTCGACCAGGTTCGGGGTCTGGGCCCGCGCGCCGGGCGCGAAGATCGGCACCTTGTCCGCCCGCAGCGCGTCCATCACCCACAGCACGACGTAGCGCGGCGGATCGGCGGGCGGCAGCGCGGACGGCGCCGGGCCGTGCAGCGTGATCCGCGGCACCCGCAGGATCGCTCGCGGGCAGTCGCGCGCGGTCAGGCCGAGCGCGACCACGCGCCCCGCCATCGCCGCGAGATCGACCCGCGCGGCGTCGGCGGTGAGCAGCCCGCCCGCGAAGCTGCCGTCGCTCGCGCGCGCCTTGAGCTCGACCCGGCACGGCGGCTTGACCGAGGCCACGAAGTGCGCGCCGTCGGGCACGGTCACGTACCACACCAGCGACGCGTTGCGCGCCAGCGCGATCGTGTCGGCGTCGCCGTCGAACACCGCGTCGCTGCGCGGGTCGCGGCTGTCGATCGACGTGCCGAGCCGCAGCCAGGCGAACGCCGGGTTGCCCTTGCCACCCGAGGTCTCGAGCACCAGCTGGTTCTCGCCCGCCGTGAAGTGGCCGCGCGCGATCGGGATCGCGACCGTGATCCAGCCGCCGACCAGCTCGACGCTGGCGTCCTTGCCCGCCCGGCGCCCGTTGACCTTGAGCGTCAGCCGCTGCCTGTCCGAGCCGTGGACCCGCGCGGTGACGAACGTGATCGCCTGGGCCTGCTCGGCCGACAGCGGCACCTCGAGCGACGCCAGCCGGTCGGCGACCGCCGCGCGCACCCCGTCGACGTCCTGGCCGAGCCGCCAGCGCGGCGCCGGCATGCTGAACCGGGTGTAGCGCGCGAACCCGACGTCCCCGGCGTCGAGCACCAGCTGGCCGCCGGTGTAGCGATGCGCCGCATGCCGGTTGTCGACCAGCTGGAACACCGCGTGCTCGCTGCGGCCCCCGCCGCCGGGGGGGCTGGCCGCGGCAGGCGCCCGGGCCGCCACCGCCCGCGCCGCGTCGATCGCTGCGTCGCGGGGCACCGCCGCAGGCGCCGCCGGCACCGCCACGGGCGCCGCCGGGACCGCCGCGACCGGCCGGGGGACCGTCGCCGCCGTCGCCGGCTCGCGTCCGCCCGCCGTGCGATGCGGCTCGCCACGGCAGGCGCCGCAGGCCACCACCGATGCGGCCAGGATCACGAGTCGTCGCGACACCGTCTCTCTACCTAGCACCGTCGGGCGCCCGGCTCCACTTTGGTGCAAACCGAAGCCCCGCCGGAGCACCCTGGTGACGTGCCCCGACACCTGCCAGCTCCCACGCTACCCAGGACGTCATGACGCGCCGCACGCACCCCGCCCCCCGGCTCGACCCCGACATCGCCCAGCTCGCCGGCGCGCTCGCCGACCCCTCGCGGATCGCGATGCTCGACGCCCTGCTCGACGGCAGCGCGCGGCCGATCGGCGCGCTCGCCCGCCGCGCCGGGATCTCCGCCGCGACCGCGAGCGGCCACCTGCGCCGGCTGGTCGACCACCAGCTGGTCGTGGTCGACCGCGACGGCCCGACGCGCCGCGTCCGGCTCGCCGGCCCGGCCGTCGCCGAGCTGCTCGAGTCGATCGCCGCCCACGCGCACGCCGTCCCGGCCGCCTCGGCGGCGCCGGGCGCCCCGCCGCGGACCGCCGCCGCCACGACCGCCGCCCGCGAGCTGCGGTTCGCTCGCACCTGCTACGACCACCTCGCCGGTGTGGTCGGCGTCGGCGTCACCCGCGCCCTGCTGGCCCGCCGCTGGCTGCGCACCGCCGGCGACGGCTTCACCGCCGCCCCCGCCCTGCTCGGCTGGCTCGCCGACCACGGCCGCGGGCTCGCCGACGAGCCGCGATCGCGCCGGCCGCTGGTCCGCGCCTGCCTCGACTGGAGCGAGCGCACCCCGCACGTCGCCGGCCGGGTCGGCGCCGCGATCGCCGACCTCGCGCTGGCCCGCCAGTGGGTCGTCCGGGTCCGCGACAGCCGCGCGCTCCGCCTCACCGGCCGCGGCCGCGCCGCGCTCGCCGCCGAGCTCGCCTTGACCCTGTGATCGGCCCGCCGTCAAGCGGCCGCGATCACGTCGAGCGCCGCGGCGTTCGTCGTCGGCACCCGGCTCCTCGTTACATTCACGCAACTTCACGCCGCCTGCGAGCGGCGAGGATTGCCCGCGGGGCACGACCGCTGTAGGTAGGATCCTGCTCGCACGTGCGAACCAGGCGTACTCCCAGCCAGGTAGGCCTCATGAACAGATTCGTCATCGCAGCGCTTGTCGTGTGCGGCTGTGCCGCCCCCGCGCGGGCCGAGGAGTCGCGCGAGATCACCGTGTTCGCCGCGGCGTCGCTGCGCGAGGCCTTCGAGGACCTCGGCAAGACCTTCGAGGCGAAGACCCACGTGAAGGTGCGCCTGAACCTCGCGGGCAGCCAGGAGCTCCGCACCCAGATCGAGAACGGCGCGCGCGCCGATGTGTTCGCCTCGGCCGACCAGAAGCACATGGATGCGCTGGTCACGGCCAAGCTGGCGACCGCGCCCCGCACGTTCGCCCGCAACACCCCGGTCATCATCGTGCCCAGGGACAACCCGGCCAAGGTCACGTCGTTCCAGGACCTGCCGAAGGCCAAGAAGATCGTGATCGGCGTGCCCGAGGTCCCGATCGGCAACTACACCCTGCAGATCCTCGACAAGGCCGGCGCCGACTTCAAGGGCAAGGTGCTCGCCAACGTCGTGTCGCGCGAGCAGAATGTGCGCCAGGTGCTGGCGAAGGTCACCCTGGGCGAGGCGGACGCGGCCGTCGTCTACCGGACCGATGCGATGGCCGGCAAGGACAAGGTCGCGATCATCGAGATCCCGGCCAAGGTCAACGTGGTCGCGGAGTACCCGGTGGCGGTGCTGGCCAGGGCGCCCGAGGCGGCCGCGGCGCGCGCGTTCGTCGACCTCCTCCTCTCGGCCGATGGGCAGAAGCGGCTCGCCGCCGCCGGGTTCGTTGCGCCGTAACCTCGTGCACCGGGCGTGGCGCACCGCCGCGTTCGTGCTCGGCGGTGGGCTGCTCGCGTTCCTCGCCGTCCCGGTCCTGGCGCTGTTCGTCACCGGATCGCCGGCCGACTGGCTCGCCGGGCTGCGCCATCCGATCACCGTGCCCGCGCTGCTGCTGAGCGTCGTGACCACCGCGTTCAGCCTCGGGGTGCTCGTCGTGCTCGGGACGCCGCTGGCGTGGTGGCTGGGCCGCAGCGAGGCCCGGGCCGCGCGGCTGGTCGAGACCGCGATCCAGTTGCCGATCGTCGTGCCCCCGGCGGTCGCCGGGCTCGCGCTGCTGCTCGCGTTCGGCCGCCGCGGCCTGCTCGGGCCGCTGCTCCAGGGCGCGGGCATCGACATCGCGTTCTCGACCACCGCGGTCGTGCTCGCCCAGGTGTTCGTCGCGGCGCCGTTCTACATCCAGGCGGCGACCGCGGCGTTCGCCGGCATCGACGAGAACCTGCTGGTGGTCGCCCGGACGCTGGGCGCGCGGCCGGTGACCGTGCTGTTCCGCGTCGCGCTGCCGCTCGCGCGCCGCGGCCTGGTCGCCGGTGCTGCGCTGGCGTGGGCGCGCGCGCTCGGCGAGTTCGGCGCCACGCTGATGTTCGCCGGCAACCTGCAGGGCCGCACCCAGACCCTGCCGCTCGCGGTCTACACCGCGCTCGAGAGCGACGTGCGCGCCGCCCAGGCGCTCGCCGTCATCCTGGTGGTGATCGCGCTGGCGATCATCATCTTCCTCCGGCCCCGGCGCGGGCGGCACCGGCGATGACCGCGCTGGCCGCCAGCATCGCCCTGCGCGCCGGCGCGCTCGATCTCGAGGTCGCGCTCGAGATCGACGAGCGCGGCCTGGTCCTGGTCGGGCCGAACGGCGCCGGCAAGACCACCGTGCTGCTGGCGCTGGTCGGCGCGCGCCGTCCCGCGCGCGGCCGGATCGCGATCGCCGGCGACGTGGTGTTCGACAGCGCCGGCGGCATCGACCGGCCGACCGAGGAGCGCGGGCTCGCGTACCTGCCGCAGAGCTACGCGCTGTTCCCTCACCTGACCGCGGTCCAGAACGTCGCGTTCGGCCTGCGCGGCCCGCGCGCCGAGCGGCTGGACCAGGCGCGCGCGC
>DATAPF010000238.1:0-22084 GCA_036265355.1 Kofleriaceae bacterium
GATCGCGGTCGACGCGGTCGGCGCCGGGATCGGCGAGGTCGTGCTGTACTGCGCCGGCTCGTCGGCGCGCCAGACCCAGGTGACCCAGAACCGGCCGGTCGACGCGACGATCATGGCGATCGTCGACCAGATCGCGGTCGACGGCGACCGCCGCTACGTGAAGGACTAGGATGGCCACGGGGCTCGGGATCGACGAGAAGAAGATCGAAGAGATCGTCGCGCGCGTGCTCGACCGGCTCGGTGGCGGACCGACCCGCGCCCCGGCGCCGCGCAGCGCCGCGGCCCCGATGGAGCCGGCGCCGGCGGCCGGCAAGTCCAGCGTGCCGCGCGGGACCAACGGGGTGTACGCCGACGCCGACCAGGCGGCCCAGGCCGCGCGCCGCGCGTTCGAGGCCAACGAGCGCACGCCGGTCGCGGTCCGGATCAAGATGGTCGAGGCGATGCGGCGGGCGGTGCTCGCCAGCAACGAGGCGCTGTCGCGCCACGCGGTCGAGGAGACCGGCCTGGGCCGCTACGAGGACAAGCTCGCCAAGAACCGGCTGGTCGCCGAGAAGACGCCGGGCTGCGAGATCCTGCGCGCGGTCGCGTACACCGGCGACGACGGGCTGATGCTGACCGAGCGCGCGCCGTACGGCGTGCTGCTCGCGGTGACCCCGACGACCAACCCGACCGAGACCATCGTGTGCAACGCGATCGGCATGGTCGCGGCCGGCAACGCCGTGGTGTTCAACGTCCACCCGTCGGCGGCGCAGACCTGCAACTGGTGCGTCCACCTGCTCAACGAGGCGATCCAGGCCGCGGGCGGGCCGCGCGACGTCGTGGTGTCGGTCGAGCGCCCGACGGTCGAGACCGCCCAGCTGTTGATGAAGCACCCGCTGGTCCGGCTGGTCGTGGTCACCGGCGGGCCGGTCGTGGTCAAGCAGGCGATGAACTCGGGCAAGAAGGTCATCGCCGCCGGGCCGGGCAACCCACCGGCGGTGGTCGACGACACCGCCAACCTCGACAAGGCGGCCGACGCGATCGTGCGCGGCGCGTCGCTCGACAACAACATCGTGTGCATCGCCGAGAAGGAGATCATCGCGGTCGACTCGATCGCGAGCGAGCTGATCCGCCGGCTCGAGAGCCGCCCGGTGCTGCGGCTCGACGCCCGCCAGGTCCGCGCGCTCGAGGGCGTGATCCTCGAGGGCGATCACGTCAACAAGGCGTGGGTCGGCAAGGACGCCGGGCTGATCGCCCAGCAGATCGGTATCTCGGGTGCCGGCCACGACCTCCGGCTGCTGCTGTGCGAGGTCGAGGAGGGCCACCCGTTCGTCCAGCACGAGCTGCTGATGCCGGTGCTGCCGCTGTTCCGGGTCTCGGGCGCCGCCGACGCGGTCGCCGCCGCGCTGCGGGTCGAGCACGGGTTCCACCACACCGCGACCATGCACTCGCGCAACGTCGACCACATGGCCGCGATGGCCCGGATGTGCAACTGCAGCATCTTCGTCAAGAACGACGCGTCGTACGCCGGCCTCGGCCTGGGCGGCGAGGGCTACACGTCGTTCACGATCGCGAGCCCGACCGGCGAGGGCCTGACCACCGCGGTGCACTTCACGCGCGAGCGCCGCTGCACGCTCAAGGACGCGTTCCGGTTCGTATGACCGTTGCGGACCTCCGCGGGCCGGCGCTCGGCGTGCTCGAGATCGCCACGATCGCGCGCGGCGTGGTCGTCGCCGACGCCGCGCTCAAGCGCGCCCCGGCCGTGCTGCTGTCGTCGCGCGCGGTGTCGGGCGGCAAGCACCTGGTCATGCTCGAGGGTGGGGTCGCCGAGGTCGAGGAGGCGATGGCGGCGGGCGCCCATGCCGCGGGCGACCTGCTGCTCGATCGCGTCGAGCTCGCCGCCGCCGACGACCAGGTCTGGCCGATGCTCGGCGCGCCGGTGGCGCCGCCGGACTGGACCGCCGAGCGCGGCGCCGAGGCGGTCGCGATCCTCGAGACCCGCACGGTGTGCGCTGCGATCGCCGCCGCCGACGCGGCGTGCAAGGCCGCCGAGGTCGCCGTGCGCGACGTCCGGTTCGCGGTCGACCTCGCCGGCAAGGCCTACTTCACGCTGACCGGGCGGCTCGACGCGATCGAGGCCTCGGCCGACGCCGCCCGGCGCGCCGCCGGCGACCGGCTGGTCGGGGCCGAGCTGATCGCCCAGCCGGCGCCCGAGCTGCGCGGCCGGCTGTTCCGCTGATGGTCCACGATGCCACCGGCTTCGGCCTCGAGGCGGCGTGCCCGAGCTCGTCGGCGCATTCGGCCGCGATATCGACCTGCCGCGACGCCCGCCGCACTGGCTGGTCCGCGCGCGCGACGCGACCCGTGCGTCGCGCGGCGCGTGATCGTCCGTCTCGACCTGCTCGTGCCGTGCACGTCGTCGGTTCACCGCACCCGCAGCGGCGCGACCTGGCGGATCGACGAACAAGAAGCGGCGCTGTGAGCGCTCACTCGGTGAGGTGCCGCCACAGGTGGTAGCCCGCGTCGGCCGTCGCCTCGAGGCCGCCGACCAGATCGCCGCCGAACCCGACGAGTCCGGCGCCGAGCCCCATCAGGCCGCCGAACCCGAGGCCCGCTGACCTCGCGGCGACCTCTCCGGCCATGCCGACGTGGCCCTGGCGATCGGCGCACAGGTGCGCGACGGCGTCGTGGGCCTGGTCGTAGGCCTCGTGCGCGTTCTCGACCGTGAAGTCGACCGAAGTCTGATGGTGGACGTGACCGTGACGATCGACCTGCGGCGGACCCCAGGTGTCGTGCTCGGCCTGGTAGTGATGTCCGGCGCTCGCCAGCCCGACCGCAGCGACGCCGACCGCGACCGGCGGTGCGGCCACGGTGGCCGCGGCTTCCGGACCGAGCAGGCCGGTCGCGGCGACGCCGGTGCCGGTGCCGAGGAGCCCGGCACCCGTGTCGACGACGCCGTTGTCGATGTCGCCGTCGTGGAGCTCGGAGACTCCGTCGACGGTCTGCACGATGCCGCCGACGGCGCCGAGCGTGCCGAGCCCCTGGCTCAGACGCGTCACCCCGCCGAGCTCGCCGCCGACCGCGCTGATGTCGGCCATCGTGCTGGCGTCGCCGGCGGTCGCCGGTGGCACCGGTGCGGGCGGCAGCTCGCAGGCCGCCGGCGCCGGCGGCCTCGCGGCGCGGGCAGCGGCCTCGGCCTCTCTCGCGCGCTCCATGTCGTCGACCATCTGCGCCATGTCCGGCGAGATCGGCTCGCGCAGCGATGGCGGCGCGGGTGGGCCTTCGGCCTCGCACACCGCGGCGTCGATCTCGGCCGCCTCCTCCGGCGTCGCCGGCCGCTGCTCGTAGTCGAGCGTGATCAGCCCGGCCTGCCGCATCTCCTCGGCGCTGAGCGCCGTGCGCAGCTGCGTCGCGCCGCCGGGCTGGGCGAACGCGGGGCGCGCCGTACTCAGCTCCGCCGGGAAGTCGCCGGTCACCGAGTACTCGCGGTATTCGCTCGGGTCGACGCACGCGCCGGTCTCGTCGTAGGTCGGCGCGAGCGCGCTCTCGGGCAGCGACGGCGACCCGGCCGCGAAGAAGTCGCCGCGCTCGCTCCCGACGCGGCTGAGCGCGGCGCTTTGCTCGGGCTGCGTCGTCTCGATCGCGCCGGCCGCACCGTCGCGCGGCGGATAGTTCGGGGTCTCGCCCGGTGCCGGCACGTCGTCCTCGCGGAACGGCACGCCGCGCGATCCGACCTCGGGCCGGATGCCGCCGGCGCGTGTCATGTCATCGACCATCTGTGCCATGTCGGGCGAGATCGGTTCGCACTCCGGCACCGGCGTGCCGATCGGCGGACGCGCCGCGGCGCGCTCCTCGATCACCGCGGCCTGGATGTCGTGCAGATCCTGCCCGGTCGCCGGCGCGCTGGTCACGACCGGATCGATATCTGCGGGATCGATGTAGCCGGCGTGCGCGAGCGAGTGCGCGGCGCGCCCGATCTCGGCGGCGCGCAGCACCTCGGTCTCGGGCGTGTGATGCGCGGCGTGCTCGTGATGAGCGGGCGGCGGGGGTGCCTCCTCCTCGTAGTCCGACCAGGCTGGCGGCGCCGTCGGCGCGGGGCCGGCGTCTTCGGACATCGGCTCGAGGCAGTAGAGATGTCCCATTTCGCCCCATGATACGGGCCCGGCCGGGTGAACCTTTCTTCCCACGCCCACACGTGACTGCCCGAAATCACAGCGGTTAGGCCATCCTCGACGGGCGATGGCGTGCCTCGACGACCTGGCGATCACGAACCTCGTCGGGAACACGCTGCGGGCGGGACTAGCTAGCTAGAGGGCAGCGGCGCGCGAGATGTGACTCATCACGTGGGCGGTCACTCGATCGCAGCGCTCGCCGTCGAACCGGTAGAGCTCGCGCGCGTGATCGGCGAGCTGCTCGGTGAGCACGGCGGCGATCGCGGCGCGGGCGCGGTGGAGCCGGACCCGGACCGCCTCCTCGGTCAGGCCGAGGCACGCCGCGGTCTCGGCGGTGTCGAGCTCCAGCACGTCGCGCAGCACCATCACCTCGCGGTTGCCCTGCGGGATGTTGGCCAGGCAGGTCTCGAGCAGCGCGCCGACCCGGGCGCGCGCCAGGTCGGCGTCGGGCGCGACATCGCTCGCGGCGTCGACGACATCGGCGATGATCGGCCGCTTGCGGGTCAGCGCGATCGCCTCGTGCACCGCGATCCGCGTCGCCCAGGTCGCGAACGCCGCGTCGCCGCGGAACTGCGACAGGTTGCGGAACACACCCAGCCAGGCCTGCTGCAGCACATCCTCGGCGTCGGCATCGCTGCGCGTGATCGCGCGTGCGGCGCGGAACAGGCGCTGGTTGTAGCGGCGGACCAGGACCTCGAACGCGGCATGATCGCCGGCGAGCACGCGCGCGATGATGTCTCGGTCCTCGAGCTCGGCGACGGCAACCCGGTGGGTCATACCCCAGAGAGCAGTCACGACACCCGGACGTTACAGCAAACCCCAGCCGCCGATGGTGGCAGCCCCTGCCGTCGCTGCGCGCGGCCGGTTGCGTCGCGCGCGTTGCTCCGGGCGCCGCATCCTCCGGCGCCGTGAGCTGTGAACCCCGTCGCAACCTGGCCGTGCGGTGACCGCACATCGGTGCCCGAGCCTTGCGCTACCTGCACGTACACGTGTGCCGCGAAACCTGTGCGGATTCGACCGGATGGCCGATGCGAGCGGTTGGTACGTCGCTCGCACAGACGCCCGGACGGGGCGGATTCGCGGATGTCCAGACTCCGCTGTGCTCGGCTATTGTCCTTCGCCGTCGGCGCGTCGCCCGGTTGACGTTGACCTGGGCCTTGACCTGGGCCTTGACCTTGACGGCCATCGTTGACGTTGACGTGGCCATAGACGTTGACTCCATCGTCGACCTCGACATTGACCGTCGGTCGCAATTCTTCGACGAGGGCTCGGAGACCACCAGAAGGTCTATGTACAAGGTCAAGGATGGAAGTCGACGTCCAACGTCGCCGTTCAGGTCAACGTCGTCCCGACAACGTCAAGGTCAAGGTCAACGTCAACGTCCTTGCGCCTCGCGCCTGCCGTGCGGGTTGGACCGTCCATCCGCACTCCGGTTCACGCCGGGCGCGGTCCGGCTCGCGCCGATCGCCCGCGGGGTAGCGCCGGGCCGGGTACGGTAGGGCATGGCGTGGACCTGGCCCCGGATCGAGCGCCGCAGCGCCCTGATCTGGCTCGCGGCGCTCGTCGCCTTCGGGCTGTGGCAGGGCAACACGGTGTGGTTCGCGATGCAGGCCGACGGCAGCGCCACGCCGTGGTCGCGGCCCTACCTGTGGGAGCTCACCGGAGCGCTGGCCGGCTACGCCGTGTCGTGGATCCCGCTGGCGACCGCGACCAATGCGCCGCGTCCGGCCGGGCGGTGGCCTCGGTTCTTCGCGATCCACGCCGCCGGCTACCTCGCGTTCACCGCGCTGCACACCGGCCTCATGCTCGGCGTGCGGTTCCCGCTGTACCGGGCGCTGGGCTGGGGCCGCTACGACTACGGTGGCGACAGCACCGCGTTCCGGCTCGCGATGGAAGCGAGCAAGGACGTGGTCGTGTATATCCTGCTCGCCGGCGGGTTCGGGCTGCTCGCGGCGTGGCGCGACGGCCAGCGCCGCGCGCTGCGCGACGCCCGGATCGCGACCGAGCTGCGCGATGCCCAGCTGCGTGCGCTGGTCGGCCAGCTCAACCCGCACTTCCTGTTCAACGCGCTCAACACGATCAGCGCGGTGATGTACACCGACCTCGCGCGCACCGATCGCCTGCTCGCCGACCTCGGCGAGATGCTGCGCGCCGGGCTGACCGGGGACGCGGGGCCGACCTGGAGCCTGACCGACGAGCGCGCCCACACCGAGCGGTTCCTGTCCGTGATGCTCACCCGGTTCGGTGACCGCTTGCAGGTCCGGTGGTGCGTCGACGACGCGGCGCGCGTCGCCCAGGTCCCGCGGTTCACGCTCCAGCTCCTGGTCGA
Organism: Kofleriaceae bacterium; assembly: GCA_036265355.1. Taxonomy (GTDB): domain Bacteria; phylum Myxococcota_A; class Polyangia; order Haliangiales; family Haliangiaceae; genus JABFXX01. The sequence continues at coordinate 6,481 of DATAPF010000238.1, forward strand.
GAACGCGATCAAGCACAACCAGGACGCGCGCCGGCCGCTGGAGATCGCGATCTCCGCGCGGCGCGCCGCCGATCGCGTCGAGCTCGAGGTCGCCGACAACGGTCGCGGGTTCGGCGCGTCGCCCGCCCCCGGCGCCGCCGGGCCGGGCACCGGCCTGGCGACCCTGCGCCGCGCGCTGGAGCTGTGCCACGGCCCGGCGGCGGCCCTCGAGCTCGCGACCGCCTCCGGCGGCGGCGCCTGCGTGCGGCTGAGCCTGCCGGCGGAGCGCGCGGCGTGAGGGCGCTGGTCGTCGACGACGAGGCCCCGGCGCGCGCCAAGCTGGTCCGGCTGCTCCGCGACGACGGCCGGTTCGCGCTCGCCGGTGAGGCCGACGACGGCATCGCCGCGGTCGCCCAGATCGAGGCGCTGCGGCCCGATCTGCTGCTGCTCGACATCCAGATGCCCGGGCTCACCGGCTTCGAGGTCCTGCGCGCGGTCGGCGCCGCCGCCTGCCCCAAGGTCATCTTCTCCACCGCGCACGACGATCACGCGCTCGAGGCATTCAACGCCCACGCCGTCGATTACCTGCTCAAGCCGTACGACGCCGGCCGGTTCCGGATCGCGCTCGACAAGGCGTGCGCCCAGCTCCGCACCGGCGGCAGCGAGGTCGCCGTCCTCGAGGCCTTGCTCGCGCGCTATCCGGGCGCCCGGGGCCGCTACCTCGAGCGCCTGATCGTCAAGCGCGACGACGGCTGGATCCCGGTCCCACTCGACCGCGTCCGCCGGCTGTCCGCCGAGGGCAAGCACGTCCGCGTCCACACCGACGGCGGGCCGCACCTGATCCGCGACAGCCTGGTCGAGCTCGAGCCGCGGCTCGACCCCGCGCGCTTCGTCCGCGTCCACCGCGGCGAGATCATCCAGCTCCACGCCGTGGTCCGGTTCGATGCGCTGTCTCACGGCGATGCGGTCGCCGAGCTCGACGACGGCAGCTCGGTGATCGTCAGCCGGACCCACCGCGATACATTCCTCACGCGGTGGCGGGGCCGGTGAGCCGGCGCGCGCCCGCCCCGGCACACCGCGCGCCCGGCGCACCGGATCCGTCGCGACCGGGCAGGGCTCCCCGGGTAAGCTCGTGGCGACGATGACACGCCCCTCCGATCCGCGCCGGCCGTTCGCGATCCGCGAGATGGACCGGGCTGTCGACCGCCCCGGCGTCGCGGCGCTCGACACGTCGTTCCGGACCACGAGCGTGTTCGACGTGGTGGTCACCCCTCGGCGGATCGAGCTCGTCGAGCGGACGCTCACCGCGCCGCTCATCAAGCGCTACCCGATGGAGGACGTGTTCGCGCACTGGGCGACCTGGGAGACCGGGTTCGTCGCCGACGACGGTGCGATCTGCGGCTTCGCGGCGGTCGAGCACGAGATCTGGCACCGGCGCCTGGTGCTCTGGCACCTCTACGTCGCGCCACAGCGCCGCCGCGAGGGCATCGGGCGCGCGCTGCTGGAGCGCGTCGAGCAGCACGGCCGCCGGCTCGGTGCGCGCCGCGTGTGGCTCGAGACCAGCAACGTCAACGTGCCCGGCATCGCCGCGTACGCCCGGGCCGGCTACACCCTGTGCGGCGCCGACACGACGCTCTACGAAACCACGCCCGCCGCGGCCGAGACCGCGCTCTACCTGTCGAAGCCGCTGTGAGCGCTGGATCCGTCCTGGCGCGCCAGCACCAGCTCCCAGCGCTCGCTGGCGACGCCGCGGGGCAGGAACGGCTCGCCGGGCGTGGTCGCGGTCAGGCGGAAGCCGCAGCTGGCGTACAGCGCGCGGGCGGCGGTGAGGTCGCTCGCGGTGTCGAGCACGATCCGGCGCTCGCCGAGGCGGCGGGCGTGGTCGATCACGCTGCGGACCAGGCGGCGGCCGAGGCCGTGGCCGCGCGCGTCGGACTCGACGAGCAGGAACCGCAGCTGCGCGGTCGCGCCGGGCAGGCCCTTGCTCGCGATCGAGCCCACGAACCGGCCGGCGCGCTCGGCGATGAACATCCGGTCGCGCGGCGGGGATAGCTCGGCCAGGAACTCGCCGAACGCCTGCACGACGTAGTGCTCGAACACCGGCGGGTAACCGAGCTCGGCGACGTAGATCTCGCCGTGGCGCGCGATGAGGTGGCCGATCGCGCCCGGGCGCGGCGCGCGGATCGCGATGCGCGGATCGCCGGCGCCGTACAGCGCCTCCAGGCCGCCGACCAGGCGGTCGATCGCCGGCCGCGGCTTGGCGGCGAGCCAGGCGTCGAGCCGCCGGTTGGCGCGCAGCTCCAGGCCGGCGAGCTGGCGGGCGCCGCGCGCGGTGATCACGACGGAGCGCGCGCGCGCGTCGCTCGCGGCGACGCGCTTGGTCACCAGGCCGCGCGCGACCAGCCGCGACACCGCGCGGCTGACGTAGCCGAGGTCGAGCTCGAGCCGGTTGGCGAGCGCAGAGATCTCGAAGCCCTCGGAGTGGCCGAGCTCCCACAGGCAGCGGGCCTCGCCCAGCGACATGCCGGACGCCAGGTAGTCGGGGGACAGCAGGCCACCGGCGCGCGCCAGCTCGCGGCTGAACGCGCGGACCAGCGGCGTGGCGGTGGCGAGCGGGGAGGCGCGGCGCATGCGACAGGGTTGCGCAGATACTTGCTCAAAGCAAGCATTGTGGGAGCCGGCGCGGCGGCGCGGCGGGGTCGGCCGGCGCGCGTCGAATCCGACCGCGCGGCGCACGGGCGGGCTGCGGCGGCCCGGTGCGGCGGGTGCGGTGCGTGCGGCAGATGCGGGTGCGGCGGGTGCGGCGTGCGCGCGTGCGCCCGGGTCATGTCCGGCGCGGCGTCATGCTGCGGTCGCAGGTGCCCGCGACGGCCGGCGAAACCGGGGCGACCCGGCACAACGCGGGTGCGGTGTCCTCGCCGGCAACACGTGGCAGAAGCCGGTGAGCCCGTTCGAGCGCGCACGCGCATGCGCGTCGAGTGGGTCGTCGCGTTCGCGCACGCGCGCAACGACCGCACCACCGCGGGGGCCGATCGCGGACTTGGCCGACGACGATGGGTCCGCGGAGTCGTGGTACGGCTGGTACGCGGCGTGCTCCTGCTCCGATTTCGCTGACTGCGACTGGTCACGACGCACACGCGGTTTGCCGCAGGGTGACCAGCCTGCAGCACCTCCCGAGGACGACACGGATGGTGGAAGGCACGCAGATCGGGGCCTACCGGATCGTGAAGCCCCTGGGCGCGGGTGGGATGAGCGAGGTCTGGGTGGCAGAGCACGCGCTGCTCGGGCGCCGGGCGGCGATCAAGGTGCTGCGGTCGCCGCTGTCGCGCCAGCTGGACATCGTGCAGCGGATGTTCAACGAGGCGCGGATCATGACCGCGATCGCCAACCCGGGGATCGTCCAGGTGTTCGACTTCGGGTTCCACGTCGACGGCAGCGCTTACATCGTGATGGAGCTGCTCGACGGCGAGACGCTCGGCGAGCGGCTGTCGCGGCGCGGGCCGCTCGCGGTCGCCGAGGCGCTCCACCTGGTGCGCCAGGTCGCGAGCGCGCTGCGCGCGGCACACGACCACGGCGTGGTGCACCGCGATCTCAAGCCCGAGAACATCTTCCTCGCTCGCGATCCGGACGTTGCGGGCGGGGTCCGGGCCAAGTTGCTCGATTTCGGGATCGCCAAGCTGATCGGCGACCGCGCGATCCACACCGGCGAGTCGATCGTGCTCGGCACGCCACCGTTCATGTCGCCCGAGCAGTGCCGCGGCGAGCAGACGGTCGAGCAGCGCTCCGACGTGTACTCGCTGGGCTGCGTGCTGTTCACGATGGTCACCGGGCGGCCGCCGTTCGACGCCGCGGGTGGCGCGGTGCTCGCGATGCACCAGCTGGAGCCGACGCCGGTCCCGTCGCTGCGCGTCCCGGGGCTGCCCGCGGTGGTCGATCACCTGGTGCTGCGCTGCATGGCGAAGCACCCGGCCGAGCGGTTCACCGCCGGCGAGCTGTCGCGCGCGATCGCGGGGCTGCTGCACGCGCCGTGGCTGGACTCCGGCGAGCGCAGCGCCGCGGCGCCGTACGCGGTGCTGCCGTGCGACACGACGGCCGTGACCCAGCCGATGGAGCCGGTCCGGCCGTCGCTGGTCCAGCGGCTGCAGCGCCCTGCCATGATCACCGAGGTCACGCTGCTCGCGATGGTGATCTGCGGCATGGCGTGGCTGGCGATGGTGCTGCTGTCGCGGTTCGTGGCCTGACCGACGCCGGCGGCGGTCACTTGCCGGGGGGCGGGGCGGGCGCGGCGGGGACGACGGCGGGCAACGGGGGAGCGGCGGGCGGCGAGGACGCGGCCGCCGCGGGCGCCGCCGGGGCGGCCGGCTTGACGTACGCCGGGGCGTCGCTGCCCATCACCGCGGTCGATTGCGCCGGCCCCGGCAGCAGGCGATCGAGCTTGCCGAGGTACCACGTGACGGCCAGCACGAGGACGATCGCGGTGGTGGCGTAGAACCGCCACGGCCGGCGTTTCTCGGCGTAGGGGTCGTAGGCCGCGCGCCGGGCGCCGGGCGGCAGCGCGGCGACGTCGGTCAGCGCGGCGCCGAACGGGACGTTGATCCGGGTCAGCGCGTTGATCGCCCAGCCGCTGGCGTCGAGCAGCGGGCCGAGGTTGCGGCGGCGCAGCTTGATGAACGCGAGCAGCATCGACGGTCCGCTGATCGCGAGGATCGCGCCGGCGATACCGATCGGCATCCACCAGCCGAGCCCGAACAGCGCGGCGAGCACCGCGGTGGCGAACGCGCCGATCCCGCCGATCGCGACGCCGAGCGCGGCGACCGTGCCGACGTCGAGCTTGGCCGGCTTGGTCGCGCCGGCCGGCCTGGCCGCCGGCCCCTCGAGGGCGGCGAGCCGGGTGATGCTGCCGGTGTCCTCCTCCGCGGCGCGCTTGGCGACCCGCTCCTCGATCAGCCGCACCGCCTTCTTGTAGGGCGACCAGAACGCCTGGCGCAGCCCGATCGGGTTGGCGATCAGCTTGGTGATCGTCGCCTCCCAGTCCTTGCCCTTGCGGTCGACGAACACGCCGTTGCGGCCGACCATCAGGTTGTCGACGTCGCCGGCGGTGAACGCGGCGGCGATCGTCCGGGTCTCGCCGGGCCGGGTGCACTCGCAGTACGCGAGGTAGGCGCCGGACATCGCGGCCATCGCGCTGTGCTTGGCGGCGTCGGCGACGTCGAACACCAGCGCGCAGCCGCGGCCGTCGAGGTACAGCGTGCCGGCCTGGAACACGCCGCCCTTGCGGGCGTAGAAGTCGGCGAAGTTGACGTAGTTGCGGAGCAGGCGGGCGAGGTCGCGCTGGAACCGGCACAGCCGCTCGACGTCGATCACCGCCTCCAGCGTCGGCTTGACCTCGAGGTCGCGCGCGATCAGCCGCGCGATGTCGCGCTCGGCGTCGCCGGCGAGCACCGCGCGCCATCGATCGATGCCGAGCGACTCGACCGCGCCGGCCGGCCGGGCGGCGCGCCACGCCTCGTGGGCGGCGAGCCGGTCGTGCATGGCGCGCCAGTCGGTCTCGATGAGCGCGTCGCGCGGGCCGAGCAGCGGCGCCACCGCCGCGGCGCGCAGCGCGGCGAGCCGGTCCTCCCACGCCGGGTTGACCCCGGTGAACGGCAGCGCGGCGCCGGCGTCGATCCGCGCGATCGGCAGGCTCGCGAGCTCGGCGGCCTGCGCCGACAGCTCGCGGCCCGACAGCGCGGCGAGCTCGGCGTCGCTGGGGTTGAGCGCGGCGGCGGCGCGGGGGTCGAACGCGGCGAGCCGGCAGCGCGCGAAGTAGTCCTCGATCTTCGCCCGCACCGCACGCACCGCGTCGGCGGCGGCCGGCGTCGCATCGCCCACCGGCCGCGCGTCGGCGCCGGCGCCGTCGTGCCATGCGACCAGCGCCCGGGCCTCGGCGAAGAACGCGTCGGCGCGCGGCTGATCGATGCCGGGCTTGCCGCTGCGATCGGGGATCGCGCCGTGGCTGGCGACGATGTCGGCGATCACGGCGCGCACGGCCTCGTCGTCGCAGCTCTCGGGCGGGACCACGCCGTCGCCGTTGAACGGCTTCTCGGCGAGCCGCTGGTCGGCGTCGGCCACGTCGGCGAGCGATACCCGGGCGGCGTCCGGCTTGCCGAGATCGGCGAGCAGCCGCTGCGCGCCGCCCCGCATCGGGCCATCGCGCAGGTCGTCGAGCGCCACGCTGTCGCCGCCGGACAGCAGCCGGCTGGGATCGCGGTAGTGCTCGGCGATCCACGCGACCGCCGCGAGCACCTCGGCCTGGCGGATGTGGCCGTCGTGGTCGGTGTCGAGCAGATCGAGCGTGCGCGGATCGATCTCGACGCCGCGGGTCGGCATCGACAGCGCGATCCACAGCTTGGGATCGAGCTCGTGGAGGTGGATCAGGTCGTCGGCGGTCTGCAGCGCGACCTGGTCGACGCCGCCGGAGCGATAGAACGTCCAACGATACGATGCGGTCATCGTGGCCCCCGCCCGTGCATAACACCGCGCGCCACTCCGTGTCCGGCCGGGCGCGCGCCGTCACGCGCGGCTCACCGCCCCGGTCAGCCCTTCGAGATCGTCACCTTGGTGATCGTCACCGGCGTGGTCGGCCGGTCGCCGGGGCCGCGGAGGGCCGTGATCTTCTTGACCAGGTCGACCTCCTTGCACTGGCCGAAGATCGTGTGGTGGTTGTTGAGCCAGCCCGGCGCGATCTCGGTGATGAAGAACTGGCTGCCGTTGGTGCCGGGGCCGATCCGCTTCCCGGTCGGGTCGTACCGGCTCGAGTTGGCCATCGCCAGCGTGCCGGGCTTCATCTCCAGTCCGTTGTTGACCTCGTCCTCGAACTCGTAGCCCGGGCCGCCGGCACCCAAGCCGAGCGGATCGCCGCCCTGGATCATGAACTCGGGGATCACGCGGTGGAAGGTCAGTCCGTCGTAGAACGGCTTGCCGACCTCGGTCTGGTGCGTGCTCGGGTTGGTCCAGGCCTTCTTGCCGGTCGCCAGGCCGACGAAGTTGGCGACCGTCATCGGTGCTTTGTCGGCGAACAGCGCGCAGTGGAAGGTGCCCGCGCTGGTCTCGATCGTCGCGGTCAGCGGGCCGCTGCCCGCCAGGTCCTTGGTGTACGCGGCGAGATCGTCGGCGGTCGGCGGGCGCACCGTGGTGTCGCCGGCCGATGCACCGCCGCCCGACGGAGCCGCCGGCGCCGCGGCCGACCCGGTGTCGGCGGGCTTGCCGGGGTCCTTGCCGACCGGCTCGGGCTTCATGTCGTCGGCGGGCTTCGCGGCCCCGCTCGCCGAGCCGCTCGGCTTGTCCGGGGTGGGTGCGTTCTCGTCGGGCTTCTTGGACTTGCAACCCGCGACCAGGGTCACGAGCAAGACGGCGGTGCATGTGCTTCGCATGGCGCCCGGAACATGGCGCAGTTGCCCGGTGCCTGCAAGACGCCGGCCTGCACAGCCACGCGGTTGGCGGTATGATGCGCCGCGGGAGTCGCTCCCACCGCATGTCTGGCACCGACGATCTCCAGGGCGCCGACGCCGGCGCCAGCCGGAGCTCGATGCCGATCAGCGATCTCGGTACGGCGAGCTCACCGGGATCCGGGGCATCGGGCGCGCCGCTCGGCGACCTGCGGTTCAACCGGCGGTTCGTCATCCCCGCGGCCGTGCTCGGCGCCGCCGAGCTGGTCTTCATCGCCTACCCGCTGGCGGTCGCGTTCGACCTCGCCGGGTTCGGCGGCGACACGCTGCTGCGCACGGTGGGCCCCGTCGCGGCCGGCGCGGTCGTGGTGTGGCTGTTCTCGATCACCGCGTGGCTGATGCCCCTGTGGTCGGCGGTCGGGGCGCGCCGGCGCGGCGAGCGGGTCCAGAAGGATCTCGCCGCGCGCGCGTACCGCATCACGCTCAACGGCCCGGTCCGCGTGCTGCTGCTGCGCACCGGCCTGTGGTCCGCCGCGGCGGCGCTGGTCGGCCTGTTCCTCCACGAGTTCCGCGGCTGGCCGATCGAGCGGGTCGCCGAGATCACGGCGCTCGCGACGATCCACGCCTACATCCTGAGCTGCATCCGCGCGGTGTGGTGGGCGCAGACCCTCGGCGAGCTCAGCGCGCGGCTGTTCGCCGCCGGCTCGCCGCTCAAGCGGTTCGACGACAGCCACTTCCGGCGGTTCATGCTGGTCGCGATGATCGTCGCGGGCGGCGTGCTCGCCGCGCAGGCCGCGTTCGCCTACTACTTCGTGCCGATCACGTTCCCGCAGTACCTGCAGTTCGAGACCTACGTCGCGCTCGCCAGCGCGCTCGGCGTGACCGCGTGGCTGGTGGTCGCCCGGCTGAACACGCGCGATCTGCGGCGCTACCTCGCGGCGTCGCGCAACGAGACCGTCACCGGCGCGCCCCCGGCGGCGGTGATCTACCGGCGCGCCCAGGCGCTGCCCTACCGGCTCGCGGCGATGACGATCGCGGTGTGGCTGGTGATCGCGGTGATCGGCGGGTTCATCGCGCGCCACCTCGGGTTCGAGCTCGACGACACGATCGTCCTGGCCACCGCGATGACCGTGCTGGCGATCGCCGGGGCGATCTACGAGCAGCTGTGGCACCGCGACGTGCTCCGGCCGCTGCTCGCCCACCTGACCCAGCGCTACCGCGTGCCGGTGCGCAGCATCGCGCCGTCGCTGTCGCTGCGCTCCAAGCTGCTGCTGTCGTTCGGCGGCGTCGTGCTGCTGGCGTGCGGCATGGCCCTGCTGTGGGGCTTCGTCCAGTACAAGAGCCTGGCGACCGAGGCCGCCGGCCAGCAGTCGCGGCTCGGCCTGCAGTGGATGAACTCCGAGCTGCAGCGCGCGCTCGGCGCCGATCCGGTGCCGCCCGCGCCCGACCGGGTGCGCGGCGCGCTGCGCCGGATCGCGACCTCGGCGCCCGAGGCCCCGGTGATGTACTACCTCGACGACGACGGCGACCTGCTCGCGGTCGGCGGCGGCGGCCTGGGGGCGCCCCGGCCGCCGTGGTACGTGCGCTACCAGCTGCAGCGCGCGACCGGCGAGCTGCTCGCGATCCACACCGCCGAGCTCACCGGGCGCGCCCAGGTGCTCGAGATCGGCTGGCACGCAGCCAAGTACCGGCTCGGCGCGGTCGCGGTGTTCTACCCGAGCTACCGCGGCCGCGGCCCGTCGATGGAGCGCCCGCTCCGCCAGCTGCTGGTGTTCTTCCTGGTGCTGTTCGGCGCGTGCGCCGGGATCGTCGCGCTCACGGTCTCGCAGTTCATGTCGCCGATCCGCCGGCTCGAGCAGCGCGCCGATGCGATGGCGCGCGGCGAGCTCGCCGATCCGGTGGTGGTCGCCGGCGAGGGCGACGAGATCGGCCGGCTGACGCTCGCGCTCGAGGAGATGCGCCGAGCGCTGCGCGACAAGCTGCGCTCGACCGAGGAGGTCAACCTCGACCTCGAGCGCGCCGTCCAGATGCGCACCGCCGACCTCGCGCGCAAGAACCGCGAGCTGGCCGAGACGCTCGACAAGCTGACCCGCGCCCAGGAGCAGCTGGTGCGGTCCGAGAAGCTGGCGTCGATCGGCCAGCTGGTCGCCGGGATCGCGCACGAGATCAACAACCCGGTCAACGCGATCGTCAACACGGTCGGCCCGCTCGAGCAGGCGATCGACGACATCGACTCGAGCGACCCCGCGGTCCGCGGCGACGCCGCGCGCGACGTCCGCGAGATGGTCCGCGTGGTCCAGCGCGGCGCGCAGCGCACCAAGGCGATCGTCGGCGCGCTCCACAACTACTCGCGGACCGACGACGAGAGCGTGGTCGACTTCGACATCGACCGCTCGATCGACGACTCGCTGGAGCTGCTCCGCCACCTGCTCAAGGACAAGACCGTCACCAAGCGCTACGGCGACGTCGGCCGGGTGCGCGGCCACGCCGGCCAGGTCAACCAGGTGTTCATGAACCTGTTGACCAACGCCGCGCAGGCGCTGTCCGGGCGACCCGACGCGAACATCGCGATCGAGACCACCGGCGATGCGACCGCGGTCGAGGTCCGGATCCAGGACAACGGGGCCGGCATCCCGCCCGACGTCCTGCCGCGGATCTGGGATCCGTTCTTCACCACCAAGGACGTCGGCGAGGGCACCGGCCTGGGCCTGTCGATCGTCCACGAGCTGGTCGAGCGCCACGGCGGCACGATCGAGTGCCAGACCACGGTCGGCGCCGGCACCACGTTCACCGTCCGGCTGCCCCGCCAGATCCCGGTCACCGCCAAGGCCCGCAGCGCGAAGCCGACCGGCCCGCCGGTGTCGCGCTCGGCGTGAGGCTGCATCGAGCGCCTGGCGATCGTCGAGCCGTCGCGGCGAGTGAGCTCGGAGGGGGACAGGTACATCGCGCGTACCGATGCTCGGGGGAGCAGCCGAGCACAGGATCGTGCTGTCGCCACCATCGGTGACTCCGGTGCCCATCACATCGTCGCTGAAGCCCCTCCGTTGACCGTGCTACGTTGAAAGAATGCAAGCGACCCTCCGGCTGCCACGTCGAGCGAGCTACGCTGACTACCTGGCGGTCGAGCAAACCAGCGAATGCCGTCACGAATTCATCGACGGTGTGATCGTGGCGATGGCGGGTGGGTCCGATGAGCACAATCGCATCGCCGGTAGACTTGCGCAGCTGCTCGGCAGCCGCGAGACCGGAAGCTGCGGGTACTATCCATCCGACCAGCGGTTCTGGATCGCATCGCGCGCCCGGGGCCGCTACGCCGATGGATCGATCATCTGTGGTCCACCCGAGCATCCGGCCCACGACGCTCAAGCCACCACCAACCCGACCGTGGTGATCGAGGTGCTGTCGCCCAGCAGCGAAGGCGATGACGACGGTGAGAAACGGTCCGACTTCCAGTCTCTTGCCTCGCTCGAAGCCTACGTACTGGTGGCCCAAGATCAGAGACGTGTGAAGGTCTATCGCCGAAGCGATGGCGAATGGGGCATCACGACCTATCGTGACGGTGATAGCTTCGAGTTACCGACGCTGTCTACATCGATCCCGGTTGCTGACATCTATGACCGTATCCTCGACAGTGCTGGCCAATCGCTGCTTCGCTAGCCCCAGAGGACCCGGCGTTCGGATCTGCTCGGCAACGCCGGCCGTGCCCCTGAGCTCTGCCTTGACGTAGTGTCCAAGGGGCTGACCACACTCGAGGCGCAGACGAGAAACTGCGGCCAGCGTGCTGCGGGTGTTGCCGGTGGCCGATGTGCAACCCGCCTTGCTCGATGCCCTCTCGGATGGCGATGCCGGCGTCCGCGGCCTCGCCACGAGCGCGCTCTACACGCTGCATCGCCTCGACGATGTGGCGCTTGACCATCGCGATCGACTGGAGCGGGTGTGGGCGGAAGACATGATCCTGTCGTGGCTGCCGCGCGATGTTCGCGCCTGCCGGGCGGTGGTCGATCTGCACGTCCGGCGGGCGACCCCGGCGCTCGTCGATCTGGTGCAAGGCGCCGGGGGACCGCTCGCGATCGAAGCCGCGGTGGCGCTGGCGCGTCTCGCCAGCGATGACACCGGGCTCCCGCGCGTCCTCCAGGCCGCCGCACCGGGCGGCGCGGATCGGCTGCGCGCCGTGGAGGCGCTCCGGTACTTCGGGGACGGTGCGGCCCAGACAGCGCTTCACGGCCTGCAATCAGACCCGGACCCGCGCATTCGTGCCATGGCGGCCGCATCCCTGCTTCACCGCTCGGCCCGATAGCCCGTCGCTATTCGCTGTCGCGAATGCGATTGAAGCCGGACCAGTCGGGACGTCCGTGAGCTGGTCCAGACTGCGCTCATCCACTCGATCGCACGGGGTGTTCTCCCCGCGCGGGGGGCAATGGATAGATCGATGCCGGGAAGAACCCGGAGAACGCCGGCTTGTCAGTTTGGCAGGGTACCTGGGGCGACCTGACACGCTGGCACGGCGGGGCGTTTTCGCAAGCATCCTGGGCGATAATTTTCAGCTAGTTAGCTGGAATCGGTTCTGGCCTGGGGCTTGTTATACGAACCGTTCGAGTATGTGGAACCAGCCTGCACAGGGGCCCTTTCGCCGGTTTGCTGCCGCACAGGTCGATGGCGCCGGCGGGACGTCGACCCCGGAGGAGCCGAGCGAGGCGGCCCGGTCCGCGGACGGGATCGTGCTCGTGGTGGACGACGAGCCGGCGATCGTGGAATCGCTGACCAAGATCTTCAAGCGCGAGGGACTGACGGTGCTGTCGGCGACCGATGGGACGGCCGGGCTCGACGTGCTGCGCAAGCACCGGGTCGGCGTGCTGCTCACGGATCTGATGATGCCGAGCACGTCGGGCATGGACCTGTTGCGCGCGGCCAAGACGATCGCGCCGGAGACCGAGGTCGTGCTGATGACGGCGTACGGCACGGTGGAGACCGCGGTCGACGCGATGAAGGAGGGCGCGTACGACTTCGTGACCAAGCCGCTCAAGCGGGCGCACGTGGTCCGGATCGTGCGCAACGCGCTCGAGAAGCAGTCGCTGCTGGTCGAGAACCGCAGCCTCAAGGCGCAGCTGGCCGAGAAGCGGCGGCGGGCGATCATCGGCACGTCGCTGGCGTGGCGGCGCACGATGGACATCGTGATGCAGGCGGCGCCGTCGGAGGCGACCGTGCTGCTGCTCGGCGAGAGCGGGACCGGCAAGGAGCTGCTGGCGCGCGCGCTGCACGACAACAGCGCGCGGGCGCGCAGCGGCCGGCAGGGAGATGGGCCGGGGCCGTTCGTCGCGGTCAACTGCGCCGCGATCCCGGAGTCGATCCTGGAGGCCGAGCTGTTCGGCTACGAGAAGGGGGCGTTCACCGGGGCGGCGACGGCGCGCGACGGGCGGTTCGAGGCGGCGAACGGCGGGACGCTGTTCCTCGACGAGATCGGCGAGATCTCGCGCCACGTGCAGGTCAAGCTGCTGCGCGTGCTGCAGGAGGGCGAGATCGAGCGGCTCGGCGGCGGCGGCAAGCCGCGCCGGATCGACGTCCGGATCGTCGCCGCGACCAACGTCAACCTCGCCGAGGAGGTCAAGGCGGGCCGGTTCCGCGAGGACCTGTACTACCGGCTCAACGTGATCCCGGTGTCGGTGCCGCCGCTGCGCGACCGGCGCGACGACATCCCGCTGCTCGCCCAGCACTTCGTCCAGGTCTACGCCGAGAAGAACGGCAAGGCGATCGCGGGCTGCTCGCCGGCGGCGCTCGAGCGGCTCACCGAGTACGGCTGGCCCGGCAACGTGCGCGAGCTGGAGAACGCGATCGAGCGCGCGGTCGTGCTGACCCGCGCCGGGAACTCGGTGATCGACGAGGATGCGCTGCCCCGCGAGATCCGCGACGCGACGCCCGGCGCCGCGTCGGCGTCGTCGCTGACGTTCCCGATCGGGATGCCGCTCGCCGAGATCGAGATGCGTGTGATCCACGAGACGCTGCGCCACACGCGCGGCGACAAGCGGCTGACCGCGAAGCTGCTCGGGATCGCGACCCGGACGATCTATCGCCGGCTGGAGACCACCGATCCCGACGCGGCGCGCGACGCGCGCGACAGCTCCGAGCTGTCCGAGACCGCCGAGACCGCCGAGACCGAACGCCCGGGAGCCGCGGACCAGGGCCCTGGTGCGGAGCCGACGGAGGAAGCCTAGATGCAGGACCTGATCAAGCGCCATTTCTGGGTACTCGGTGCGGTCACCGTGGTGGTCTGCGCCGTGTTCGCGGCCAAGGCGACCAGCCACATCGTCGAGGCCAAGTACCTGGCCGATCCCGAGCACGCACCGAAGATCGCGCCGGTGATGGCGCAGACCCAGGCGCCGGTCGCGGCGGTGCGCACCAAGGACGGCGGGCAGTTCCAGACCCGCAACATGTTCTGCTCGGACTGCACGCCGGCGGTCGCCACGCAGTCGTCCGACCCGTCGCAGATCGCGCTGACCGCGCTGCCGCTCGCGCTGCTGGCGACCAACATCGGGCCGCGGCCGGCCGATTCGTACGCGACGATCATCAACAGCGAGAACCAGCGCCAGGGGGCGTACTCGGTCGGCGACCGGGTCCCCGGCGCGACCGGCAAGGTCACGGAGATCCACTTCAAGTACATCGACTTCGAGAACAACGGTCGCATCGAGCGGCTGGTCCTGCTCGGCGCGACGCCGCCGGCCACGCCGGTCGCGGTCGCCGAGGCGGCGCCGACCCTGCCGGTCGCCGAGGGCGACGACATGCAGGGCGCGGTCGACTCCGGGATCAAGAAGATCGACGACAACAACTACGAGATCGACAAGTCGCTGATCGAGAAGGTCCTGCTCAACCCGATGGCGGTCGCCAAGGGCGCGCGGGTCGTGCCGTCGATGAAGAACGGCAAGCCGGACGGCTTCAAGCTGTACGCGATCCGGCCGAGCTCGGCGTTCGCCAAGCTCGGGCTCGCCAACGGCGACACGCTGCAGTCGATCAACGGCTTCGAGCTGACCTCGGCGGACAAGGCGCTCGAGGTCTACACCAAGTTGCGCGAAGCGACCTCGCTCGAAGTCGAGGTCACGCGTCGCGGCAAGCCCGTCACCCTGAAGTACTCGATCAGGTGAGAGCCATGCAGCAGGTCACTCGTTCACTCATCGCGGTCGTCGTCATCACCGGCCTCATCACCGGGGCCAGCGTGCCGCGGGTCAGCCTGGCCCAGCCGGCGACCACGCCGGTCGCCAATACCACGCCCGGGGCAGCTGCAACGCCGGCGACGGGGGAGGATGACAAGCTCTACAACTGCAAGCAGGTGAAGACCGGGCAGGTCTCGGTCACGTTCAAGCCCGAGACCGAGCTCAAGGACCTGATCACCTGGGTGATGGGGTTCACGTGCAAGAACTTCATCTTCGAGCCGCGCATCGTGTCGACCGGCAAGAAGGTCACGCTGATCGCGCCCAACAAGATGACGCCGACCGAGGCCTACCGGCTGTTCCTGGTCGCGCTGTCGACGATGGGGCTGACGGTCGTGCCCAAGGGCAACGCGCTGCGCATCGTCGAGTCGGCGATCGCCAAGAGCGAGACCGTGCCGATCTACAAGCACGGGGTGCCGGGCGACGAGGACCAGATCGTGCGCTACGTGATGCGGCCGACCTACGCCCCGGTCGAGATCATGCGCCAGGCGCTGGACTCGATGCGGTCGCCCGCCGGCGCCGTCCAGGTCGCCGGCACGATGCTGATCATCACCGACTACGCCAGCCAGGTCCGCGACATGATGTCGCTCGCGCGCTCGATCGACGTGCCGGGCGGCAGCGACGGGATCTACACGATCCCGGTCCACCACGCCGACGCCACCCAGCTCGCGCAGAAGCTCAACGACATCCTGGGGATCTCGGCCGCGGCGGCCGTGCCCCAGCCGGGCGGCGGGCGGCGGGTGCCCACCGTGCCGGCGCCCCAGCCCGGGATGCCGCCGGCGCCGAACAACCCCGCGGCCAACGACGAGGTCGCCGGCGCGGTGCCGTCGAAGATCCTGGTCGACGACCGCTCGAACACGCTGATCGTGGTGTCGAGCGAGGCCGGCTACCTGCGGGTCAAGGCGCTGGTCGACCGGCTCGACATCGAGCTCGACACCGAGAGCGGGCAGTCGATCCACGTCTACCCGCTGGAGAACGCGCTCGCCGAGGAGCTCGCGA
>DATAPF010000239.1:0-2659 GCA_036265355.1 Kofleriaceae bacterium
GACCACCGCGCGCAGCGCGCCATCGTCGCCGCCGCGTCGAAGACGGCCCGCGGTCGACTTGTCCCATTGAGCAGCTACGGGATCGCGTGCTCCGCCTGCGGATGGTGCCGCGGATCTGCGTGCTGGCGGACTGAACAGGCACGTGGTCGGCGGCCGCCTATGGACGTCCACGGCCTCACGGCCGACCCGATTGATGTCAAGGCCGCTTGAAATTGCACCCCTTGGCGCCGGTTGAAAATGCACCCCTCTGTCGCGTTGGTCGAAAGTGGGCCACAGGGTCACCGGCGCTGCGGAGCCGAAGGCCGTAGGCCGAGGCGCAGCGGCGTCGGCGCGCGCCGCGGGAGGGGTCAGTTTTCGGCCGGCGCGCGGGCGAGGTCGCGGTCTTTGAGGCGGTAGCTGTCGCCTTTGAGGGCGAGGATCTCGGCGTGGTGAACGAGCCGGTCGATCATTGCGGCGGCGGTGACGTCGTCGCCGAAGATCTCGCCCCATCCGCTGAACGGCTTGTTGCTGGTGACGATCAGCGACGCGCGTTCGTAGCGGCGGCTGACGAGCATGAACATGAGGTTGGCGGCGTGCGGGTCAAACGGGATGTAGCCGACCTCGTCGACGATCAGCAGCGAGACGCGTTGGAGGCGGTCGAGCTCGTCGTCGAGGCGGCCTTGGCGTTGGGCGTCGGCCAGCAGCGCGACCCATTCGGTCGCGGTTCTGAACAGGACGCGTTGCCCGGCGAGGCAGGCGCGGATCCCGAGCGCGATCGCCAGGTGGGTCTTGCCGGTCCCCGGCGGCCCGAGCAGGACGACGTTCTCCTTGCCGTGCAGGAAGTCGAGCTGGCCGAGGTGCAGGACGCTGTCGCGGCGGATCGAGGTCTGAAAGGCGAAGTCGAACTCTTCCAGCGTCTTGCGGGCCGGGAACTTCGCGGCCTTGATGCGGGCCTGGCCGCCGTGGCTGTCGCGGCTGTCGGTTTCGGTCTTGAGCAGGACCGCGGCGAACTGCTCATAGCTCCAGTCCTCGGCGCGGGCGCGGTCGGCGAGCTTTGGCAATGCGCGCGCCGCGGCCGGGGCCTTGAGCTGGCGAAACAGGTGTGTGAGCTCGGTCGCTGGGCGGCTCATGCGATCAGCGCGTCGTAGTGCGCCAGCGGCCTGATCTCGACGACCGGCTCGCTGGTGGCTTGGCTGCCGCGGCCGGCCTTGAGCGTGCGGGCGTGCTCGAGCGCGGTGATCGTGCGGTGCTTGGCGAATGACCTGGGGTGCCGGCAGGCGATCGCGCCGCTGTCCAACGCGACCGCGAGGACCTCGTGGTCGCTCACCCGAGCCTCGACGCGCTGGCCGACCAGTCGCGGGTCCAGCGAGTAGTCGCAGCTGTCGAAGCGCAGGAAAGGGTCGGCCGGGACTCTGAGCACCCAGCGCCGATCGGTGTCCGGCGCTGACGCCGGAAGCGCCGTCATCACCTGGTGCTCGTCGATCAAACGATCGATCGGGCGGGCGCGCAGCGTCTTGTGCGTGCGCGTGTTCGCGCGTTCATCGAACCAGGCGTCGAGCTGCAGCTGAAAGTCCAGCTCGTTGGCGAACGCACGGCCGGGCTCGAAGGAACGCTCGATGAAGTCCTGCAGGCGCTCGACGATGCCCTTGGCCTGCGGGTCGGCCGGTTCGCAGAAGTGCCAGCCGACGCGCAGCTGGCCGCAGAACGCGGCGAACTCATCGCTCGGGCGGCCGCCGTGTCCGTGGATACCAGCCTGACGGTCCCAGACCAACGTCTGCGGCAGCGCGCCCAGCGACCACAAGCACCGGCGGATCCCAGCCAGCAGATCCGGCGTCTGCTTGGTGAAGATCAGCGCGCCGGCACCCGCGCGCGAGTAGCCCAAGCAGGCGACGACGACCCAGCCCGGCCGCGTCTGGCCATGACCGACCGGGATCTGCGCCCTGGGCTCCCAGACGTCGAACTGGCAGATCTCCCCAGGCCGATAGACGGTCCGCTGAAACGTCCGCGGCGCCGGCGCGAACAGCGGCCGCAGCTCGCGCAGATAGTCATCAACGATCGTCTTGCCACCCGCATAACCGAGCGGCGCGATCAGCTCACGGATCCGCTGGCCGGGCAGCTTCGGATCGGCCTTGAGCAGCCGATGGATCTCGTCCTTAAACGGATCCAGCTTCGACGCGCCCGACGCCCGCCGATAGACCGGCGGCGCATCAGACCGCAACGCCCGGCGCACCGTGTTGCGATCGATCCCGTGGCGCCGGGCGAGCTCCTTGATCGACACGCCGCCCACAAAATGCTCGCGGCGCAACTCAGCCCAACGCTCCACGTCCAGCACCCCTTCCTCCCCGCCTCGATCACCGACGACCAAGCCAGGGTCCGAACCCACCCGGACGAACACACGTCAGGGGGTGCAATTTCAACCGGCAGAAGGGGGTGAGTATTCAACCGGCGCCGACACTTTCGCAACCGCAGGCGGGAGCAGCGTCTGCCACCGGGCGATGAGGACTCGTCCAGCTCGGGGCATGAAAATGGTGCTCGGAGGGTTGCTGTCGGGCTCTGACCGTACGGTCGGCTGACTCCGGGACGGGGGCTCTCTGGGAGAACGTAGTCGGGCAGGCCGTTTTGGACGATGCGCTTCGAGCGCGGGCTTTTGCTCTTAGGCCGCCCCTGCGACTTGCCCGGG
>DATAPF010000240.1:0-34056 GCA_036265355.1 Kofleriaceae bacterium
GCACCGCGTGTCCGGCGCTTCGCCCCGGCGGGCTTGCTCGCCAGCGCGAGCTCGTCCGGCAAGGCGACATCCGCGAGATCATTCGGCCGCCCGCTGGCGAGCTTGTTCGCGCCCAGCTCGGAGAACCCCAGCACCGGCACGTCGCCAAACGTCGTCGACGCCACGGTCCGGTTGCGCCAGGCGATCCGGAAGCTCACGCCGGAGATGCTCGTGAGCACGTCGATCCGCATCGGCACCCGCCCGATCACCACCCAACGACATCGACGGGTATTTTGTTTGTGATCTGCATGAGCTCGCCAGCGGAGAGCTCGAACGCAAGCTGAATCTCCGCGACCCCCACAAGGTCTGGACCTGGGATCCGGCGCAGCGCCGCCCCGCCCGCGGGTTCCCCAAGCGGCAGCTTCCGATGTGGCACCAGTACCGCGTCGAGCTCTACCCGCACGTCGGTCAGCTTTCCGGCATCCGCGACCGATTCGGCCACGAGCTCGAGTTTCCTTCGGCATTCCGGCAATCCCGGCGCGATGGCAAGGCCCGCGGCATCATTAAGATCCGGGGAGCACCATGATCCGCAACGAGACCGAGTACCAGGAAGCAGTTCGGCGGCTCGGTGAGGAGGCGAAGCGCCTCGCCGAGCATGAAGCCAGGCTCAAGGCGATGAAGCTCGCGCCGGACGAGGTGAAGCGCGCCCTCGATCCGCTTCGTTCGTTCCACATGCAGCTGGCAGAAGAAGTCGAGAGCTACGAGCGCCTGCAGCGCGGCGATGTCGGAGAGCTCACGAACCTTCACGGGCTCGGGCGGATGCTCGTCGCCTTGCGCATCGCCCTCGGCTTCACCCAGCGCGAACTCGCCGAGCGGCTCGGCGTTCACGAGTCGCAGGTATCGCGCGACGAGAGGAACGAGTACCACGGCATCACCGTCGAGCGCGTGAGCCGTATCCTCGATGCGCTCGGCGTCCAGTTGACGAGTCGGTTCGACGAGCCGGTCAAGTCCACAGCGCCGCGATCCCACGCAGGCCGCGCGCACGGCTGACCGGGCGACCGGCGCCCGCCGGCTGTGCGGCAGCTACCGGCTTGCGCCCCCGGGGCGCGCACCGTAGATTGCGCCGTCATGTCGACGCCCGAGTTACCGGCGCAGATCGCCAGGCGGCGCACGTTCGCGATCATCGCCCACCCCGACGCCGGCAAGACCACGCTGACCGAGAAGCTGTTGCTGTTCGGCGGCGCGATCCAGCTCGCCGGGGCGGTCAAGGCGCGCGGCGACCGGCGGCGGGCGCGCAGCGACTGGATGAAGGTCGAGCGCGAGCGCGGCATCTCGGTGACCACCTCGGTCATGACCTTCGACTACGAGGGCTGCACGTTCAACCTGCTCGACACCCCCGGCCACGAGGACTTCAGCGAGGACACCTACCGCACGCTGACCGCGGTCGACTCGGCGGTCATGGTGATCGACGCCGCCAAGGGGATCGAGACCCAGACCCGCAAGCTGTTCGAGGTCTGCCGGCTGCGCGACGTCCCGATCACCACGTTCATCAACAAGCTCGACCGCGACGGCCGCGATCCGTTCGAGCTGCTCGACGAGATCGCCCACGACCTCCAGCTCGACATCACGCCCGCGAGCTGGCCGATCGGGATGGGCCGCGAGTTCCGCGGCTGCTACGACCTGTTCGCCGACCAGCTGATCCTGATGGAGCGCACCCGCGGCGAGTACGTCCAGGACGGCATCACGGTCGCCGGCCTGACCGATCCGAGGCTCGACCAGCTGCTGCCCGACAGCGCGGTCGCCAAGCTGCGCGAGGACGTCGAGATGGTCCGCGCGCTGTGCCCTGCGTTCGACCTCGAGTCCTACCGCGCCGGCCACCTGACCCCGGTGTTCTTCGGCAGCGCGGTCAACAACTTCGGCGTCCGCGAGCTGCTCGCCGGCCTCGCCCGGCTCGCCCCGCCGCCCCGCGCCCAGCCCGCCCGCGAGCACGCGGTCGACCCGACCGACGACAAGGTCGCGGGCTTCGTGTTCAAGATCCAGGCGAACATGGACCCCAAGCACCGCGACCGGATCGCGTTCGTGCGGCTCGCGTCCGGCCACTTCACCCGCGGCATGCGGCTCACCGTGCCGCGCACCGGCAAGGCGCTCGGCGTCCACAACGCCATGCTGTTCCAGGCCAACGAGCGCGAGCTCGCCGAGGAGGCCTGGGCCGGCGACATCATCGGCATCCCCAACCACGGCACGCTGCGGATCGGCGACGCGCTGACCGAGGGCGAGACCCTGCACTTCACCGGCATCCCGAGCTTCGCCCCCGAGTTCCTGCGCCGGGTCCGCGCCGACGACCCGATGAAGGCCAAGCACCTCGGCCGCGCGCTCGAGCAGATCGCCGAGGAGGGCGGCGCCCAGGTGTTCAAGATGTTCCTCGGCTCGGACTTCGTCGTCGGCGTGGTCGGCGCCCTGCAGTTCGAGGTCCTCGCCGACCGGATCCGCTCCGAGTACGACCTGCCCTGCCACTTCGAGGCCACGTCGTTCGAGGTCGCGCGCTGGGTCGACGCCGACGACCCCAAGCTGATCAAGCGGTTCGCCGACGCCAACCGCGACAACATCGCCGAGGACCACTCGGGCGCCACCGTGTTCCTCGCCCGCAACGAGTGGCAGCTCAACCGCGCCAAGCAGGACTTCCCGCAGCTCCGCTTCCTGCAGACCCGCGAGCAGGCGCCGCTGACCGCCGCCTCGGCGTGAGCGCGGCGCGGCGGGGCACGTGCACGCGGGGGCAGCCTCGAGGCTCGAGCGATCAGATCCTGGCCCACACGCGCAGCTCGCCCCACGCGGTATCGAAGACGAGCTCGCGCCACGGTCCAGACCGCGATCCCTCGGACGCCCGGGCATCCGGCAGCGTGATGCCGATGACCTCGCCACCGATCGTTGCATGAAGCCGTACGCCCTCGTCGAGGCTGCGTTGATGGGCCGAACCGCGCAGCTCGACCGTCTCGCCGCCCTCCTCGATGAGCTCGTCTGCGTCCGCATCGAGGTCGGCCACCGCGACGAAGCCCCGCGCGCGCAAGGCGAGCTCGGCCCGCCGGTCGGTCGCCGGACGCTCGATGGTCACCGGCACGAACCCGTCGCGGACCGGGCCCGCGGCGGCGCGCAGCTCGCGTGTGACGCGGGCGATGGCGATGCCCCGCGGGCGATCGAGGACGGCGGCTCCGGCGCGCAGGCCCGCGTTGAGCGCGGGGGGGGGCGCCTGGACCGGTGCGTAGACGACCCCGAGCGCATCGCCCGGAACCCAGCCGCGCGCCTCCAGCGCGGGGTCCTCGAGCATCACCTCGGCCCATGCTCCCTGGCGTGACAGCACGCGGATCGCCGCGCCCGGCAGGAGCTCGGCGCCGGCACCGGCGTCGTGCGGACCGCGGGTGGCCGGCGTGGGGAGCAGCGCCACCTCGCGCGTCGCGACCTGCCGTAGATCGCCCGGATCGACGTAGAGCACGAACCGGATCCCGCGCTCCTCGGCGACGATGCGCGGAGAGAGTCCGGGATCGACGACCGCGTACTCGGCCGGCGACCGGTGCAGCCGATCGCCGCCGAGCGGTGGGCCGCTTGCAGTGATCGAGCCACGGCCGTATTTCTCGACGAAGACGCGACCGGGCAGGCGCTGCGCGAAGCCGTCGCGCAGTGCATCACGTACCCCATCGGTCGCCGCGGCCGGGCGTGGTGCGGGAGACGGCGCCGCAGGCGCGCCTCGCCAGCAGGCGGCGGCAAGGCCACCGAGAACCGACGCAGAGATCATCCATCGCAGGCGCATCGCTCGACCTCAGTGATCGCACACGGCGGGCTCGTGGTTGCCCTCCCTGGCATTGGACTGGTCGATCGTCGTGCCCACGCAGTCGACCTGCTGCCTGCTGAACTTGTCGAGCGAATCGAAGTACTCGTCCATGGCTCGGTCGTACTCCTTGCCGGCCTTCTGGATCTCGCTCTCCGTCATGCCAATGCGACCACCGAACTGCGGAACCGGATGTTCGCGAACGAACTGCTGGGCGGTAACACCGTGCTGGCCCTCGTGAAAGCGCAGCGACGTGTTCTTGGCTGCGATATCGTCGGGCGTCGTCCCGCGACCATACGCCGATTTGCCATCCTTGTTCGCGCTCTGCGCGTAGTGCGTCTGGACCCGGACGCTCGGGGTTGGCACGGGAGCGATCTTGACGACACGCCCGCCTTTGAGGCTCCACTTCAGTCCGCCAAAGCTGGACTTGTATTTCGTGTCGCCCCCCGTGCCCGCGAAATCGTCGGCGTCCGGAGCGAAATCAAGACGCACCACGTTCACATTGAGGGTCACCACGTGCGTCTTGGGATCCTGCTTGGCGTCCGCGGGTAGCGGCGTCGAGATGCCCGGGAACTGCTTCGTCGCCGGCGGTGTCGGTGTCTGCGGCTTGTTCACCGGGGCTGGCTCGCCACCATCGGGATCCCAGTACGCAACGGGGTTCTGATTGACATACTGATACGGATGGAGCCCCCAGGGTGCCTCCATGAAGCTCGCATCGGGGCCCATCACCGGCGGATCGGGCGTCAGCCAGCGCCCGGTCTCCGGCGCCGTCCACCGCGCGCCGTGGTCGGACCAGCCGGTCGCGGCGTCCGTGCGCTTGTTGAGCCCGTTGAGATCGCGCGCGGTGAAGTCGGGCACTCCCACGCTGGTGCTCCCGCCGCTCTGGAACCGGGCATCGATCGCGACGCCGAACGGCTCGTAGCGGCGCTCCTCGATCAGGTGCCCGGTCGCATCGGTGAACAGCGCCGGTCCGGCGGCGAAGCCGCTGTGCAGGAAGGTCGCCACCGGCGTCACGGTCGCCTGACCTCGGATGGCCGTCCTGGGCGCCGAGCACGCGGTGGCGAGCAACAGGCCGATCATCCCGGCGGCGCGGGCGCGGCGCCGCGTGCGCGGACGCGCCACGACCAGCGAACAGCTCAGCGCGACGAGCGCCAGTGCCCAGGGCGTCCCCTGGCCCGCCAGGCCGAACGCCGATCGGACGGCTTCGCCGCCACCGCCGGCCGGACCGCCCGGACCATCGCCACCGCCCGGTCCACCCGGGCCGTCGCCGCCGTCGGACGGCGCGGTCATCACGACGCGCGCGACCACGCGGGTCCCGACGGTGACGTCGTGCTCGCGGATGCCCCTGCGATCCGCGGTGCCGTCGCCGTAGTAGTAGGAGATCGAGCCGTCGGGCTCGGTGGTCTTCACCCGCGAGCCATCCTGCCCGTAGACATGCGCGACGGAGCCGCCCGGTAGCCCGTCGATCCGCAGCAAGCGGTCGAAGCCGTCGTACGTCATCGTCCGGCCGTCCTCCACGGTCTGCCGGCCCGCGGCGTCGTAGCTGAACGTGTGGGTCACGTGGCCGGTGGGATCCGCGATCGACGTCAGCTGGCGCGCTGCGTGGCCGCCCTCGCCGTAGCGATACGTGCCCACGAACCCGCCCAGCGCACTCGGACCGGTCGCCGTGCGCGACGTCATGTTGTGGAGGGCGTCGTAGCTGTAGCTGAACGTGAACGCCTGGGCGCCGGTCCCGATCGATGCGCCGGTCAGGCGCGCGAAGCCGTCGTAGCTGAATGCCGCGTTGTGATCGAGCCCGACGCCGTCGAGGTCGGTGATCGCCGTGATCTCGGTCGCCGCGTTGCGGGTCGCCCGGACGTCGTAGATCACCGTGTCGGTCGCGTCGCGCACCGTGACCCGCGACGTCAGCTCCAGGACATCGCGCTCGTAGCGGGTGTCGACCTGGCTCTGCGTCGTCTCGTGCAGCGGCATCCCGCTGGCGTCCTGGTCGACCACGGACCACAGGTCGCCCGCGCCGATCACCCGCCCCGCGGGGTCGTAGCGGTAGCCGAACGCGAACTCGTCATCGTAGCTGCGCCCGAGCACGAGGCCGGACGCGGCGTAGCTCGTGGTCGCCTCCGAGACGCGGGCGTCGATCCGCCGGCGCGTGAACATCGTGCGCCCGAGCTCGTCGTAGCCGAGGTCGAGGCCGCCGGTCGGCTCCTCGATCCAGGCGAGTCGGCCTGCGAGGTTCGACAGCGCGCCGGCCGCGCCGGGCCGGGCGGCATCGTAGTGGTAGCGATACACCGAGCCGGTGTCCCGGGTGGACAGCCGGCCGAGCGAGTCATAGCTGTACTGGATCGCCTGCCCGGCGGCATTGGTCTCGGACCGCAGGCGATTGCCGTCGTCCCAGGTCAGCGTGCGCACTCCGAGATCGGGGTCCTGACTGCGCAGCAGCCGGCCCAGCGTGTCGTAGTCGAACGTGCGGATCACCGTTCCCCCGGCCAGCATCATCCGGGTCAGCCGCCCCGCGGGGTCGTAGCTCGCCTGCACGATCTCGTGCGTGCCATCGGACAGCGACCGCTCGGTCGTGATCGGCCGGCCCTGGCCGTCGAGCACGCTGTGCACCGGG
Source organism: Kofleriaceae bacterium (assembly GCA_036265355.1). Taxonomy (GTDB): domain Bacteria; phylum Myxococcota_A; class Polyangia; order Haliangiales; family Haliangiaceae; genus JABFXX01. Next base: position 6,411 of record DATAPF010000240.1, read on the forward strand.
GCCAGATCGGCCTCCTGCATCGTGCGCTCGAACGCGACGTAGCTGTAGGTCCGCCGGGCTCCGGTCGGCAGATCCTGCTCGATCAACCGCCCGAGCGGGTCATACGCCAGCGTGTCGCCCGCGATGCCCGCCGGCCGGCTCGACAGCTCGAGCTGGGACGAGAACACCGGCCGGCCCGCGAACACCACCCGGCCATTGGGGTCCACCTCGCTGTACCCGGTGATGATCCACTGCGCGTCGGCGAGCCGGTCCGCGTGGTACCGGACCTCGCCTGCGCCGTTGGACACGTCCACGGTCTGCCGCCAGCCGCTCGTGGCGCTCCAGGTCGCCGGCTTGACCCCCGTGCTGGCGAGCCCGCCGTCGAACTGCCACACCGTCGTCCTGGGAAACGGCGCGGTCCAGTCGTACTCCACGATCTGGTGCGGGTGCAGCGCGTCGACCGAGGTGCTGGTCAATCGACCGAGGCTGTCGTAGCCCAGGTGCGTGGTGTGTGCGTCGGGGGCGGTCAGCGCGACGATCGCACCGATCACGTGGTCCCAGCTCGCCTGCCAGATCAGCTCGCTGCCCGACGGCGCCGTCATGTGCTCCTCGGCCGGAAACAGCCCGCTGGTCTCGTACACCACCCGGCGCTCGACGCCGTTCTCGATCATCGACACCGGGTTGCCGTGGCCGTCGTAGCTCGTGGCCGACTGGGTCACGAACCGGCTCTCGCTGCTCAGCAGCGCGCGGGTCTCGCGCGGCCAGCCCTTGCCGGCGACGCACAGCGCGTTCTCGGTGGCATCGTCCCCGAACAGGCGCTGCACGTCGCTGACCACGACGCCATCGCTGCCCGATACCGTCTCCTCGCACACCGCGTCGCGGATCCAGGTCGTGGCGTCGTCCGCGTAGCGCGTGTCCGTCACCGACTCGTCGCCCGTGAGGTCGAGCCGCCCGCTGTCGACCACGTGCGCGGCGCGGCCCAGCGGATCGTACGTGGTCACCACGTCGGTCTGGCGCACCGGAGTGACGTCCTCGTACTGGGTCTGGACCTCGAGCACCACCGCGCGCCGCAGCAGCGGGACGTCGGGCAGGCCGGCGATCGCCATCGTCTGCCAGGTGCTGGTCTTGATCGACAGCCGGGTCCCGGTCCCGTCGAAGATCCGCTCGACCAGCGGGTGCCCGCGCAGCTCGCGGTCGACGCCCAGGCCCGGACTGTAGTCCGTGATCAGCGTGCTGGTCTGGGCCGGCGTCGCGCCGGCGGTCGTCACGCTGGTGGTCAGAAAGCCGCCGAACCGGCGCTCGCCGACGTCCCAGAACCCGTCGCGCACGGCGTAGCTGATCAGCCGCGTGGTCTCCCCCGGGCCGAGCGCCGTCGTCTTCTGGACCGGCACCGGCATCGCGATCGGCACGTTCGACGCCCACGGGTTCCCGGCCTGGCGCGCCGCGGCGGACAGCGCGTGCGACGACTGGTAATCGAACGTCACGTCCATCCCGAGCCCGTTCTGGACCTCGACCAGCATCCCGGCGGTCGTGGTCCCGGCCATGTCCATGCGCCACATCCCGCTCGGCGACGACCACACCACGTCGTGCGATCCGTTGCCGTTGGTGTCCGCGATCGCGACGACCACGTTGATGCTCAGCGGCTGCGGGTTCGCGAGCGTCACCTCCGCCGGCGTGAACGTGCCGTCCGCCCGGCCGCGAAACCACCGCACGTTCCCCGACTCGATCTTGATCAGATCGAGCAGGCCATCGCGATCCAGGTCGGCCAGCTCGATCTCGTCGGGGCTCGCGATCGTGACCGCGAACGGGTACGCGACCCGCACGCCCGGATCGAACGTGCCGTCGCCATGGCCGGCGTAGACGTCGAGGTGGTCGAGCGCGACGAACACGTAATCGTCCAGCCCATCCCCGTTGGTGTCGACGAACCGCCCCTGTGCGGTCGGCAGCACCGCGCCGCCGATCCGCGGCACGCCGGATCCGGACGCCATGCCGGTGGTCGTCCCGAGGTGGACGATCAACCCGTCGTTGCTCCAGGTCATCGCGTCGATCAGGCCGTCCCCGTTGAGATCGGCAAACCGCGTCGAGTCCGGCTGCTTGAGCCGCAGGTTGGCCGACCCCGGCCACCGGCTGGATACCTGCGTCCACCGGGTCTGGTCGAACTTCCAGACGATCCATCCACTGCCCGTATCTTCCAGCAGCTCGGGCCGCGCATCCCCGTCGACGTCCTGGAGCTGCAGCACGTCGATCGACAGCGCGTTGCCCGAGACCGCCTGCGGGGCGCCGAACGTGCCGTTCTGGTTGGGCAGGTAGCGGTGGCCGCTCGACGACAGCTGCAGCAGATCCGCGGCGCCGTCTCCGTCGACGTCGGCCAGCGTGGTACCGTTGACGTTGAGCCGCCAGTCGCCGACCCCGGCGATCGGCGTGATCACCGGCGCCAGCGGCCTGGCATACCGGAACGTGAGCGCGGGCCACGCGCCGCTGTGGTTCACGCCGGTCGACGTGATCCCGGTCAGCCGGGCGACCGGAAGCGCCGTGGGGTCGGTGGGGTCGCGCTGGTCGTACACGAGCTGATAGGCCCGCCGCTCGGTGCCGAACGCCGTCACGGTGATCGAGGTCAGCCGCTGCGCCGTCACCACGGCGAAGCCGCCGCGGTAGCTCCGGGTCGGATCGTCCCGCGTCTCGTACCCGAGCACCGCGGTGTACACGCCCCCGGGGCCCCAGGTGATCCGGGTCAGGTAGACCTGGCCCTGATCGTGGCTGTACTCGAACGCGATCTGCTCCCCCATCAGGTTGGTCTCGGTCTCGACCAGCCAGGCCAGCGCGTGGGTCGAATCGTTGTCCTGGCGCGACGCCGGCGACGTGCCCAGCCGGTAGTGGACGCCCCTGCCGTCGTCCACCGCGAAGCCGCCGTCGACCGCCGTCACGCGGACGGTCTGGCCCATGCCCTCGACCCGGTACTCGCCGTTGCCGATCGACACCAGCCGCCCGGTGACGATGCCCGACAGCTCCAGCTCGTCGCTGGCGTCGAACTTCGGCACGCCGAGCCGCGTGGAGCGCTGGATGCGCGGCTGCGACAGGCTCCAGCCGATGCCGAGCGGGCCGTTGCCGAGCACGCCCGAGTAGCTCAGCGACAGCGCCGGCGCCAGGCCGCCGAGCCCCGCCGGCAGCTCGATCGGCACCTGGTAGCGGAGCTGCGCGTTGAACGCGTCCACCGACGGTTCGTCGGCGAGCCCGCGCACCGAGCTCGGCCCCGACGGCAGCTTGACACGCTCCGGCGTGACCGAGCCCGGCACCGGCCGCCCCGCCGCGGCCAGCGCGGTGCGGGGGCCGGCCGCGCCGAGCGCTGCGGCCAGCACCAGCGCCGCGCGAACGAGTCGACCACGAGATCGCATTGGGTTGTGGACGTTCATGGACCTTCCCCGGCGTGAGCTCGAACGGCGGCGCAGCGTCACAGGTTGCTGTTGTTCTCCTCGACGATGTCGAACCGGATCAGCACGTCCTGGATCCGGGCGAGCACATCGCTCGAGTACCCCAGGCAGAGCGTGTCGCTGCATGGCTCCGCCTGATCCGGGAACACGATCATGTAGTCGCCGTAGTAGCCCCGGCCGGCGAACGCGGAGGGATCGTCCGACGGGAAGCTCACGGTCCGCAGGGTCGTCCGCGCCATGTTGACGAACGGCTGGACGTTGGTCGTGGAGAACGGGCGCGGATCCGGCAGATCGATCACGCCGTCGCCGACCAGCAGCGCGTCCGACGGCTGGACCCGCGCGAGCTGGACCGTGCCCGGGCTCGCGCCGCACACCTGGCTGCCGAACGCGTTGGCGGCGACGAGCAGGACGTCCGGGCGAGCCAGGTCCTGGGCGAGCTCGACCTGCACCGCGGGCGTGATCCGCCACACCCGCTCGTTGCAGCTGCTGGCCATCGACGGATCCGGCTTGAGCGCGAACCGAAGGCCGTGGCCCAGGAACCGTCCGGTCTGGTCGTAGATCCGGCTGGCGTCGGAGGCCAGGAACGTACGCAGCCGCGTGATCGCGTCGGCCGGCGGTGTGCCGAGCAGCCTCGCCGTGTCGTTGCTCTGATCCGCGAGGCCCAGCAGCTCGTCTCGCAGGCTGAGCACGATCGGTCGCTGATCGATCGGGTGATGCTGATCGAACTCGCTGATCGCATCGCCGATCGGCGTGAGCACCGCGGTCAGATCCTCGGGCAGCGCCGCGCTGAGCGCCGGACCGCGCAGCCCGGTGGTCGCCTGCTGCTCGTACTCGAAGGCCCGCACCGCCAGGTAGGTCAGCCGACGCGCCTCGGTCATGTGGGCGTGATACGCGCTGATGCTCTGATCGAGCCAGTAGTGGAGGTGAGGCGGCGTCCGATCGATCGTGGCCTCGAGCCCGAGCTGCCCTGCGCCCTCGTTCGCGATCCCGGTCACCGTGCTGCCATCGTCGCCGAGGCCGAACAGCGCCGTCCGGGTCTGCTCGGTCGCCCGGTTGATCGTGTCGCGGGCGGCGTCGATCGCGAACTTCTCGCCGTCTGCCTTGTGGACACAGGCGTCGATGTCCTCCTGATGCTGGCGAGACTGCTTCTCGACCTCGTACGCGTCCTCCTCCGACAGCGCGGCCTCGTTCGCGACGTTCTGCTGCTCCTTCGAGATCAGGGCAGCGCCCGCCGCAATCACGAGCGGTGCGGCCGCCCCGCCGGTCACGGCGGTCACCGCAATGCCGGCGATCGCGCCGACCCCCGCGACCAGCAAACCGATGGTGTCGTCCTCCGCGCGCATCTGCTCCATGTGGGCCAGATGGGCACTCAACAGACTGTCATCTTCCTTCAGCTTGATCTGAAGATTTCCGCAATATTGCATGTCGGAGTCGAACTGCTCGATCGCCCGGTTGTATGCATTCTGCGCGTTCTGCGCATCGACCGTCGCGGCCTGGATCGCGAGCACCCGGCCACCCATCTGGCCGCGCAAGCAGCTCGACGGGATGCTGGTCAGCGGCTGGCTGGAGAGGCCCTGGCACTCGGGCCGCTCCAGCTTCAGGAAGCAGTTGCTGGCATCGATGCTCCCGGTACGGAAGTCATCGAGCAACGGGAACACCTGGTGCTGGACGTCCTCCCCGTCCGGGGTGCCGCAGTACAGCTTCAGGCGATCCTCGTAGTCGACGTTGATCTTGAGGGTCCGATCCGCGCTGTCGTGCTCGCCCTGGGCCTCCTGAAAATTCGATTGCTGTTGCTGGTTGTAGGCTTGCCGGGCGGCCTGCAACAAGCCGCCGGCCGTGCTGGCCTCGGCCTGTGCTGCCGCGCGCAGGAAGCTCGAGCTGGCGAAGAACCGCTGATCCGCCGTGACTCCCGGGTTGCCGCGGAACAGCGGCAGGTCCTCTTCCTCGATCCCGAGCGGGTTCTTGCAGGCCGTCGCGTTCGCCAGCGACGACATCACCTTGATGCGCCGGCCGTCGAGCTGCCGCGCGTCGGCCTGGAACCGCGAGAACCACGGTGCGGCCGCCACGCCGGGGATGTTCGCCCAGGCCATCGCCTCGTCCTCGATCAGCGAGACCGTCCGCAGGTTGTGGCCGGCGCGCGCGAGCAGCGCGTCGAGGGCCGTGTGCTGGCCGGCCAGGCACTGCGGATAGACGATGTTGCGGTCGGCCTGGATGTAGGCATCGAGCAGGTTCAGATCGGCGGCGGCCGCCTCCAGCAGGTGGACCCCGGTCCCGACCCCCTGCTCGTTGCCCGTTGCCGGGATCGCGGGCCGCGCGGGGAGGCTCTCGTTGCTGGGCGTGAAGTTGTACCGCGCTGCCATGCTGGTGAACTCGTCCTGGGTCAGCGCGCGATCCCACAGCGAGACCTCGTCGACGAGCAACTGGATCCCGAAGTCGATATCCCTCGGAGTCACGTTTCCGATCGAGATGTTGCCATCGGGCGGGAGGTCGGCGCCGCTGCCGGTGACCGTGCCGGTCAGCTTCCTGATCGACTGACCGGGCAACGCCTGCATGAGCGTATACGTACTGCCGTCCGAGACGATCGCGACCATGCCGTAGCTGCCACCGAACGAGATCGGCGAGAGCGGCGCAAACCCGACCGTGCCGTGTGCGCCGACCAGCGTCAATGAGATCTGGCCCTGGTTGAAGAACTCTCCGATCGCGAAGCCGCTCCCCACGAGGACATCGACGTCGAGGAGGTCGGCCGTGTTCCCCACAAGGGCCAGATCGGCGGCCACGACCGTGAAGACATTGTGAGCACCGGCCGGACGTGCCACCCCGGTCACGGCCCCCGAGCACGCAAAGCCGGACATGCTCTGCGCCTGGACCTCGCTCCCGTTCGGGTGCGTGGTGCAGGTCAGCGGCATGCTGCCGGTCGAGGACTCGGCGTTGGGGACCGAGGCCGCCATCGTGTTGAACGTCCAGCGTGCGACCGGACGAGGCAGGAACCGGTAGTCCGGCGTCGGCGCGACGCGCGAGGCCGTGCCCGAGTCGGGGGCGTAGTACTTCCGCGCCTTGGAGTCGAGCAACAGTGCGAGCCCGCGATCGACGCGGTCGACGGCCTGGGCCAGGCGGTCCTGCGGCGCAAGCCCGGACGCGCCGAGGGCATCTTCGAACTGCTGGTCCTGGACGGTGGTGTTGGCGACATAGGCGTTGACGCCAAGCCACTGCCGCAACAGCTGGAGCTTCAGGCGATACGTGATGTCATCGTCCGGCGTCGGGTTGAACGCCAGGAACATGCGCCCGAGGCTGACGCACGGCCTGGGCGCGAGCAGGTTCGCCGCGGTGGCCGGTCCCGTCGGCTGGGCGTCCAGATCCGAGGTGCACGCCGTCAGCAGGCTGAACGTCTCGCCATCGACGTCCTTGACGTCCTGCTGCTCGTTCTCGAACTGGAACGTGGGCTGGGGATAGTCCTGGCCCAGGGTGCATGCCAGATCGTTGGACGGCGACAGCACGTTCGAGCCGCGCGCGAACGTGGCGGACCCGGTCTGCTGGGACGTCTGGTAGCAGTACGGCCGTTCGAAGCTGTCCCGGTCGGTGCCCGTCAGCTGGGCGGAATTGGCGGTGGCGACGGTCTGCAAGGGCGCCACCCAGGCCGCCGCCAGCGCCGACGGCAGGTTGGTCGAGGGTGCAGCGGTCGATGCCGTCACGATGGTCTCCGCCGTGGCGCCCGCCCCGGGCACGCACAGGTTCATCAGCGGCTCGCAATAGCTGCCCGACGCACACGTGCTGCTGTTCGTGCAGGATGGCACGCCGGCGGCTCCGGTCTGCTGAAGCGAGACCACCAGCGAGCGCTGTGCCGAGGAACCGGAGATGATCTTCGCCGAGGACGCGCCGAGCACACCGGTCGTGGCGCTGTAGGAGAACGCCGCGACCAGGTTCACGATCTACTGCGAGGACGCCGAGCTCAGCCAGCCGAGCAAGGTGCTCTTCGACGTGTCGCGTGGCAACACGGCGTGACCATCCGGCAGCACCATCCGCGTGGGCTCGGAGATCGCGACGAAGTTCGCCGTCGCGATCGCCTCGATCGGCAGCGAGATCGTGGTGGGGGTGCCATCGCTGAACACGCTGGATCGATTGACCCACTGGATCGTTCCCGTGTAATGGCCGGTACCGTCCGACGAGAACGCAACCGGATCCGCCTTGACCGTGGCCGTGGCGGGCGCCAGCGCCCATTCGCTGCGCGCCTCGAGCGTCCAGGTATGCGCGGTCGTGGCGCTGGGGACCTGGACGAAGATCGTGCGCGCGGCGGACACCACGCTGCCCGAGCTGAACGTCCATCCGCCGTCGAGGGTGCAGCTCGTCGCGAGCGCCGCGCCCGACGCGCACTTGACCAGCGGAATGCCCGAGGGCGGCGGACTGGCATCCGCGATCCCCTGGAAGTGATAGAGCACCTTCGCCGGGTGGGTGGACATCGCGAAGTCCGCGCTGCTGGCGGTCAGGGTCACGGTGACCGGCACCAGCACGGCACCGGCGGCGGTGTTCGCGGACACGTTCGGCGGTGCGATCTGGAGCGCGAGCGCCTCGACCGTCGGAGGCGGTGTGTCGGCCGTGGCTGCACACCGGCCGAGCGGTGTGCAGGTCAGACCGCTGCCGCACGCGAACCCGGTGGGCGGACTGGCGCCTGCGATGCAGTCCGCCTCGCACACGCCGCTGATGTTGCAGAACGAGCCGCACGGGCAATTGTCGTCGCCGTTGGCGCAGCGACGCGGGCTGGTCCGGATCGCCTGGAGCGCAGACGTCTTCTCGGCGTCGGACACGCCGCTGCACGCGATGCTGGGGCCGTTGCTGTTGCTCGGCGGCATGCAGACGCCCGACGGATCGCACATGCTGCCGGTCGGGCAATCGGCGCTGGTCTGGCACGAGACCGGTGCCGCGATGCCACCCGATCCCGCACCCGACCTGCCACAGCCGGCCACGAGTCCGCTGCCCATCAGCAGCAAGACCCAGGCCAGCAGAACACCCGTTCTCCATCCATGTCCGAATGATGTGAACATCACCTTTGCTCCGTGGGTTGGTATCGGAGAAGCTTGTCCGAAGGCCATTTTGATCCATTGTGGATCTGGCACTGGTACTGCCGAGGCATCACACACCTCTCGCCCTGCACATTACTATGAACCCGGCGCGATCGTTCCATCGATGTACGATGGAATGGCGATGTTCATATTACTCCATCAATCGAAACCAGTGTATCGAAACAGGATGTTCCGGTACGTTCTGGAGATAGTCCGCGAGTCGGTGGCGCGGCGCGGTGTCGGCCGGACACGTGGCGGCCCTGCAGCGCGCGGCGGCACCGGTGCCGCGTAGCGCGACACCGCCGCGCCGCTCGGATCGCGCGAGCCCGGCGTATGGTGCCCGCGAATCGCAGACCCAGACCGCAGGAGGTTCGAATGAAGACGATCCTGTTCGCGCTGTCGTTCGCCCTGTTCGCTCCCGCGTGCATGACCCCGCTGCCGCAGGACAGCGCCGCCGAGACGCCGCAGACCGGCGTCGAGGCGAGCTCGCTGACGGCAAACCCACGGGTCGATGCTGCGTGCCTCCAGGCGTGCGAGGAAGCCTTCGAGGACTGCGCCGGCGGAGCGCAGGACAACTTCACGCTGTGCGAGTGCGGCAACTCTCAGGTGGCCTGCAATCGCCGGTGCGGGCAGTTCGGCGTGTTCCACCAGTGCTTCTGAACGGCGCGCGCGCGGTCACGGCGGCGCGAGCAGCTCGTCGAACGCCTTGCCGAACGCCGGGTCCGGCGCGCACTTCGCCATGATCGGCGAGCCGACCACGGCCTGGGCGGCGGCGTCGAAGTCGTCGCCGTGCTGCTCGAGCGCCGCGCGCAGCTGCCGGGCGCGGCCGTCGCGCAGGACCTTGGCGTTGGCGGTCACGACGTCGCGGTAGCGCGCGGCCAGCTCGCGCAGCCGCGCCGACGCCGCGGCGCAGTCGTTGCCGCTGGCCGCGAGCGCGCGGGCGACGTCGCGGTACATCGCGAGCGCGCGCTCGACCAGCCGCGGCAGATCCTGATCGAGCGGCACGCCGGCGTCAGTGGGCGCGGCGGCCGGTGCCGGTGCGGCGGGCGGAGGCGCAGTTGCGGCGGCCGGCGGCGCGGGAGCCGCGGCCGGCGGCGGCGCGGGCGACGCAGCCGGCCCGGGAGCCCGCCCGCTGCACGCGGCGAGCGCCGCGGCGATCGACATGGCGCGCAACATCACGGCAGCGTGGCACGCCGCCCCGGCGCGAGCTACTCGTCGGGCGAGTAGATCGTCACCGCGCTCTGGGTGAACAGCACCTGCTCGTCGCTGCCCTGGCCGTTGAGATCACCGACGACGAAGTCGGTCGGATTCGCGGTCACCGTGGACACCACGCCCGGTCCGCTGGTCATCGCGGTGAGCGGGACGCCGCCGACCTGCTCGGCGAGCGAGACCTGGAACACCCGCCGGCGCGCCGCGATCCCCATGTCCCACATCAGATCGGTGTTGCCGTCGCGATCGAGCTTGCCGGCGAGGATCTTCTCGGGCGGCGCCGCGGCCTCGACCTCGGTGCGCTCGACCAGCATGTACATAGCGCCCTGCGGCGCGAGCACGGCCTCGAACACCACGGTGCCGGTCGCCTGCAGCCGGGTGCCGGCGAACCGCTTCTCGATCACGCCGTGACTCTCGATCGTGACGAACCCCGAGCCGGTGAACTTCGCGCTCATGATCGGCGTCAGGGTCTGCGACCCCGGCGTGATCAGCTCCAGGCCGGCGTCGCCACCCGAGCTCGCCACGACCACGCCCTGGTGCTCCTTCTTGTCGACGTCATGGATGCAGCCGCCGGAGAACACCTCGCCATCGCTCGGCCCCGCCGGGCTCGGTGCGCCGGCCACCGTGAAGATCCGGACCTGGTTGGCGGCGCCGAGCGCGGTGCCGGTCTGCACGGCGACCAGCGCCTGGTTCGAGTTGTCGGCGCACTTCGGGATGTAGACCACGTTCTGCAGCGCGTTGCCGAACGACTCGGCCCGCATCGACATGTCGTCGAGCCGGTACCACGCGCCCGCGCCGGCGGCGTTCGCGCTCAGCACGTAGACCGGCTCGTCGGCGCTGCCGTCGTGATCGACGAACAGCGCGAACTGGTTGTCGATGCCCTGGATCGGGATCGCCCGGGGCACGTACTGACCGCCCTGCCAGGCGATCTCGACCGCATCGCGGTGGCCCGTCGCGCTGGCCTGGGTCAAACAGACCAGCGTCGGCGGCTTGCCGGCGTGGCCGCGGACGTCGCACGACGGATGGCTCGCCGCAGCGCCGCCGCCGAGCTGGACCGTCGTCGCGTGCGACAGATCGAACGCGGTGACCAGCGGCAGCGGCGCGGTCGCCCACGGCGCGCGGATCCGCAGGCCCTCGGGGCCGGGCTGGCCGATGTCGCCGACCTGGAACCGGAGGTTGCCGGCCTTGGTCGGCACGCCGGCCGACGCCATCTGCGGCGGTGCGCCCGCCGGGCCGGTCAGCAGCCACGACACCGTGCCGTCGAGCGCCTTGCCCATCGAGTCGGTCATGTTGACCAGGATCTCGCGCTCGCCGAACGGCCGATCGGGCTGCCCCGGATCGATCGCGACGCTCGCGGTCGGCTGGGTGTCGATCGCCACGGTGGTCGCGCCGGCGATCTCGCCGACGTCCTTGCAGCCGGCGGTGACGAACCGGTCCTGCGCGTCGTAGCCGCGCGCGACGATCGACTTGCCGCCCAGCCGGCTGACCTCGATCTCGCCGCCGTCGATCGCGTCGCTGACCACGATCGCCTCGAGCTCGGCCTCGGTGCGATCGCCGAACTCGATCGCGTCGCACTTCACATCGTCGCCGACGTACACGGTGACGCGGGTCTGGGTGACCGCGTACCCCGCGGGGTGGTGGACCGCGACCGCGAGGCTCGGATCACGGTTGCAGGCCGCCGCCAGCAGCCATCCGCACCACCGCATCGCGCGGACCGGATCATTCATGCCGCGTAAGACGCTGTACCGGGCGGCGCGGGTTAAGCTGTGCATGTGACCCTCGATCGGCGGACGGTGATCCAGACCGGGCTCGCGACGAGCACGACCCGGGGCCGGACCGCGGCCCGATCCTACCGTGTTCAAGTCCTGGGCCACGGCGGCGCGACGATCGCGCTCGGCGCCCGGCCGGTGGTGGTCGGCGCGCACGCATCGTGCGACCTCGTGCTGGTAGATCCGCAGGTGTCTCGCCGACATGGCGAGCTCGCGGCGGTGCCGGAGGGCATCCGGATCAAGGACCTCGGCTCGACCAACGGCACGTGGTGGCAGGGCACCAAGGTGGGAGAGGTGGTGGTCCCTTCGGGTGCCACCGTGCAATTCGGGGCCACGTCGGTGCGGATCTCGGCCGCCGAGGCGATCGCGCTGCCGCCCAGCGAGCACGATCACTTCGGCGCGATGGCGGGCAAGAGCGTGGCGATGCGCGAGCTGTTCGCCGTGCTGGAGATGGCGTCGCCGACCGACGCGACCGTGCTGATCGAGGGCGAGTCCGGCACCGGCAAGGAGCTCGCCGCCCGCGCGATCCACGAGGCCAGCGGCCGGGCCGGCGGGTCGTTCGTCGTCGTCGACTGCAGCGCGATCACCGAGAACCTGATCGACTCCCACCTGTTCGGCCACGTCCGCGGCGCGTTCACCGGCGCCGATCGCGATCGCCGCGGCGCGTTCGTCGAGGCCAGCGGCGGCACGCTGTTCCTCGACGAGCTCGGCGAGCTGCCGCTCGCGGCGCAGGCCAAGCTGCTGCGCGTGCTCGAGGCCCAGACCGTGCAGCCGGTCGGCGCCGATCGGCCGGTCACCGTCGACACGCGGGTGGTCGCCGCCACCCACCGCGACCTCGCGCGCATGGTCGCGGCCAAGGAGTTCCGGTTCGACCTGTTCTACCGGCTCGCCGTCGTCCACGTCGCGCTGCCGCCGCTGCGCGAGCGGCTCGAGGACCTGCCGCACCTGATCGCGACGTTCTACCGGGCGCGCGGCGCCGAGCCCGGGCCGATCGACGGCGACAACCTGGAGCGGATGCGCCGCCACGCGTGGCCCGGCAACGTCCGCGAGCTGCGCAACGCGCTGGAGCGCGCGTGGGCGCTGTCGGGGTCGGGCGCGCGGTTCTCGGGCCTCCGGCTGTGGCTCGATCCCGGCGCGCAGCCCCAGCTCGCGGAGGTCATCGACACCGCGCTGCCGTTCAAGGAGGCCAAGGAGCGCTGGAACGATCACTTCGAGCGCCGCTACGTCGCGATGGTGTTCGCCAGCAACGCGAGCAACGTCACGCGCGCCGCCGAGCAAGCCGGGCTGTCGCGCCGCCACTTCCGCGAGCTGCTGTACAAGCACGGCATCGTCGAGCGACCCGCCGACGACGCCGAGCCGGATTGACCGTGGCCCGCTTCGGCGCCTACGAGATCCTCTACGAGCTCAAGACCGGCGGCATGGGCGCGGTGCTGCTCGGCCACCGGCGCGGGCCGGGCGCGTTCGAGCAGCTGGTCGCGATCAAGACGATCCGCCCCGAGTACGCCCAGACTGCCGCGGTGCGCGCGATGTTCCTCGACGAGGCCGCGATCCTCGCCCGGCTCAACCACCCCGGGGTCGCGACCGTGCACGACTTCGGCGAGCAGGCCGGCACGCTCTACATGGTGATGGAGTACGTCGCCGGGATCTCGTTTCGCGAGGCGATGCAGCACGCCATGCCGCCGGCGATCGCCGCGCGCGCGATCGCGGAGGCGTGCCGCGGCGTCCACGCGGCGAACGAGCTGCGCGACCTCGCCGGTGGCCTGCTCGGCGTGGTCCACCGCGACATCAGCCCCGACAACCTGATGATCGGGTTCGATGGCCACGTCAAGGTCATCGACTTCGGCATCGCGCTGATCAAGAACCGCCAGGCGCCGGTGACCGAGCTCGGCACGGTCAAGGGCAAGCCGCCGTACATGTCGCCCGAGCAGGTCAAGAACGAGGCGATGGACCGGCGCAGCGATGTGTTCTCGCTCGCCGTCGTGCTGTGGGAGATGCTCGCCGGCCGCGCGCTGTTCGAGGGCGACTCGATCTACGCGATCGCGATCGCGGTCGAGCACCAGGAGCTGCGACCGCCGTCGCAGGCGCTCGGTGCGCCGCTGCCGCTCGGGCTCGACGCGGTCGTGATGAACGCGCTCGACCGCGACCTCGCGCGCCGGACCCGGACCGCCGCCGAGCTCGCCGAGCAACTCGAGCAGGTGATCCAGACCGCAGGCAACGAGACGCTCGAGGCGTGGGCCGAGCGCGCGCTCGACCAGCCGCGCGCCGAGCACCGCAGCTGGCTCGCCAGCGTGGTCGCCGGCCGCGACGCGGCCCGTCCGATCGGCCGGTCGACCGGCGCGGTGACCGCGCTGTCGCCGCAGGCCGGCAAGCCGCCGACGATCGCCGCGCCCGCCGCGCCCGCCGCGCTGCCGGTCGGCGAGCCACCGCCCGAGCCCGGCGTGTCGACCCACCTCGCCGCGATGTCCGAGTCCGAGGCGCGCGCGCTGCCGCCGCGCCGCAGCCTGGCGCTGCCGCTCCTGCTCGCGTTCGCCGTGCTGGTCACGATCGGCGGCGCGCTCTACCTCACGCGGCGCGCGGACGTCCCGCCGGCCCGGCGCGACGCGGGCCCCGCACCGGCGGACGCCGCCGCGCCGGCCGACGCGCGGATCGCGCTGCCGGAGCCCACGCCAGTACCGCCGATCGATGCGCCGGAGCCCGAGCCGCCGGTGCTCCCGCTCGACGCCGGCCACCGCCGGCCGGTCCGTCCGCCGCGCGACGCCGGTCACACGATGGGGCGCGATGCCGAGATCGCGGCCGCGCCGGCCGACGCCCCGACCCGCTTTGGCGCGATCACCGCCAAGCACAAGGGCGACCGTTACCTCAACGTGCTGATCGACGGCCGGATGATCGGCCCGACGCCGATCTTCAAGCTCCGGCTCGCCACCGGCACCCACGTGGTCGAGCTCGTCGATCCCCGCACGACCGACGTCGTGGCGCGCCGCAGCGTGAAGGTCGAGCCCGGCGAGACCGTCGTCGTGACCGAGCCGTAGCCGGACCGGCGCACCGGCACCTCGAGGTGCCGCTCGATCGGGCGCGCCGCCCCGGCCGGGAACCTCGGCGTTCCGGTCGGTCCGCATTCGCCTGGCCGCGCGCGCGGTTATCGCCTGGCCGGCGGCTTGCTCTGCCATCGAACCGAGATCCCGCGTTTGCCAAGGAGACTTCATGCGTCGTCACGGTTCCCTTCCCCTCGCCTTGTTACTCACCCTCCCCGCGTCCGCGTGCCTCGACCATGCCGGCGGCGATGACAGCCAGGACGTGTCGTCGGCCCTCGAGCAGACCAACGGCGGCCTCACCACCTCCGACGAGGCCCCGGTGTTCGGCGCCCAGGCCGACTTCGCCGCCGCCGCGATCGAGAGCGACAGCGTCGCCACCGACGCGCTCGCCGGCGATCCGGCGACCACCGCGATCGACACCGCGTCGGCCGCCGCCGGGTTCCGCGCGGTCGTCGTGTGGGGCAAGATCCCCGCGGACCGGGACGCGACGGTGTCGCGCGACTGGAGCGGCTCGCTCAAGGTCTCGCGCGGCGGCCTGATCGTCCGGCGCACGATCGCGTTCGAGGACAGGACCGACAAGCTCCTGCCGCGCGCCTCGCTCGACAGCGTCAGCTTCCAGTCGGTGACCCGGGCGTACGTCGACGGCCTCGCCCTGACCGTGCTCGATCCGCCGAGCCCGACCGCCACCGGCAGCCAGACCCTGACCTACACCTCGGCCGACGGCGCGAGCGTCTACACCTTCGACCTGTCGCAGCTCGGCGCCGGCCCGATCGTCGTCGATGCCGGCGATGGCTTCAAGATGGTCGCGATCGGCGTCCATCGCCAGGCCGCGGCGTGCGACCGCGGCTTCATGCGCGGCCGCTGGCACGCGCTGTCCGCGCACCTCGGCCGGTTCCTCGGCATCGTGGCCGATGAGAACGGCGCGCCGGTCGGCCACGTCCGCGGCATCTACGGCCAGCGCCGCAACGGCGACTCCGTGCTGTTCGGCAAGTTCATCGACCGCGACGGCCACTTCCGCGGCCTGCTCGCCGGCACGTTCGACAACGGCCAGTACCAGGCGCGCTGGATCGATCGCCAGGGCGATCACGGCACCGCGCACGGCGCGTACTTCGAGGGCGCGACCGCGACCTCGGGCCACTTCCTCGGCCGCTGGGCCGAGTCGAGCTGCACCGCGGACCCGCCGCCGACCCCGACCCCGGGCACCTAGGCAGCGCTGCTTTCACTGACCGTGCGATACTGCGATCCATGAACGAGCCGGGATGGGGGCGCGCGGTCTGCGCACAGGGGTTGGTCCTCGCGGTGGTGGGTGCGTGCGGCGGGGCGGCCGCCAGCCGGCCGGTGGATCGCGGCGCGCTGGAGGCGCTGGACGGCGACAACCAGCGCGTCCAGCCCGGTGGCGACCCCGCCGCCGCGTTCGAGTCCAGGCCCGCATCGACGCGCACGCTGCCGCCGCTGGAGGATCCGCTGCGGCGCCGGCTGGTGGAGGGCTACCAGCGCGCCGGGGCCGCGGCGAGGATCACGGTGGTGGCCGACGAGCGTCTCGACCGCGCGATGGACGATCTGGCCCGCTCGCTCGACGACGGCGAGGACCCGCGCAGCGAGGTGGTGGAGTTCCTGCTGGGATGTCACGGCATCATCGAGCCGTACCCGACGCTGCTGGTGCTCGGCGCCAACCGGCAGGGCTACGACCAGCTGCTGTCCCACGTGCTCGCGTCGCCGGATCTGCCGCACGCCGCGGTCGTCACCGTCGGGGTCGGCATCGACGCGTCGCGGACCGTGCACAAGATCGTGGTCGCGCTGCAGGAGAAGCAGCTCGACCTCGCCCCGGTCGCGCGGCTGCAGCCGTCGGGCGCGGCGTTCGAGCTCGCGGGCTCGTTGCTCGGCTCGTTCTCGGACCCGACGGTGTACGTCACCGCGCCGGACGGCGTCCCGACCAGGCGCCCGCTCGTCACCGACAACCTGCAGTTCCTGGCGCCGGTGGCGTGCGATCGCGGCGACGGACACTACCAGGTCGAGGTGTTCGGCTCCGACGCGAGCGGCCCGCGCGTGCTCGCGAACTTCGCGGTGTTCTGCGGGGTCCAGGCGCCCGGGTCCTTGCCGGGTCGCGGCGGGTTCGTCCCGAAGGCGGTGTCCAGCGACGACGCCGAGTTCGAGCTGTTCTCGCTGATCAACAAGGCCCGGGCGACGGCCGGGATCCCCGCGCTGTCGTACGATCCGGCGCTGACCGGCGTGGCGCGCGCGCACAGCCACGACATGCTGACCCACGATTACATCGCGCACATCTCGCCGACCACCGGAAGCCCCGGCGATCGGGTCGCCCGGGCGGGGATCGCCTTCGATCGCCTGGCCGAGGACATCGGCACGTCGGGCTCGCCGGAGGAGCTCCACCTGGGGCTGATGCGCAGCCCGGGACACCGCGCCGCGATCCTCGACCTCAGGTCCACGCGGGTCGGGGTCGGCGTCGCCGTGCCGCCGGCCGGCCAGCACTTCCGCGTCGTCGGCACGGAGCTGTTCCGCTAGGTACGGCGCGAGCTTGCTGCGACCGGCACGAACATCGCCACGACCCGGTCGGGCCGGACGATGCCCTCGGCGACCAGCGCGGCGCGCGCATGGTCGACCAGCGCACGTCCCTCGTCGCCGCCGAGCAGCTCGCCGAGCCGCCAGCGCGCGGCGTCCGCGACCGTCAGGGTGTCGGTAGCGTCGAAGCCGCGCGCCGCGCTGCGATAGCCGGCCGCAGCAGCGTCGAGATCGCCGCGCAGGACGGCGAGCTCGGCACCGACCAGAACCGCCACCGCGCGCGATTGCGGATCGCTGCCGAGGCCACCGCACGCGCGGTCGATCGCGGCGCGCAGCCGGCGCGGCGCGGGTGCACCCTCGGCCAGCGCGCCCAGCCAGGCGGCGGTCCGGACCAGCGTCGCGGTTACCTTGATCACAGCAACCCGGAACAGGAACGCGCGCCGGATCGCCGGCAGCTGCTGATCGAGCACCTCGACCGCCTTCGCAGGGGCACCGCTGTACAGCTCGACGTATGCGCTGGACTGCAGGTGCTGCCAGTGCAGGGCCGTGACCTCGCGCCGGGACAGGTGGGTCCCCGCGCGGGCGATCACGTCGCGTGCGGTCGCGACCTGGTCGTCCATCAAGCACACGATCGGATGCAGCGCGGTGCGCAGCTCGGTCGTGGTGTGGAGGTCACCGCGGCGGTCGGCCTCGTCGAGCGCGCGGGCCAGGCGCGGCCGCAGCTGGTGGTAGCGACCGATATGCATGAGGTCGAGCATCGCCATGTGGCTCACGGTGCCGATCTCCCACGCGACCCCGACGCAGTTGTTGCGAAACATCTGCTCGGCGGCATCGCTCCGCGCGAGCGAGTCACACCACCGGCCGCACAGCATCGCGACCATCGCCTCGACCAGCGCGAGGTAGGGCTCGACGAGCGGATCGTCGACCTGCGCGGCCCACGCGCGCGCCTCGTCGAGCAATTCCTGCGCGCGCGCCGCCGGTGGGCCGGCGAACGCGTGGTGGACGGCCTCGAGGGTCAGCCCGAACGCGATGTGTCGCGGGTCGCCCGCCACGAGCGCAAGCCGGAGGTGGCGGGCATAGTACTCCGCCGCACGCACCGGGGACACCATCGCGATCCCGATCACGACGGACCAGCAGCATGCGAGGCGACGCCGGTCCTCGTCGCTGGCCGGGCGCCGCGCCGGGCCGCGCCATCGCCGCACCCGCAGCAGCCCGCGCTGGACGACCAGCGAGGCCAGCGGCCAGCGCCGCCGGCTCATCGCGGGCAGGCCGACCTCGCCGAGGACGGCGTCGATCAGGCCGAGGCCCTCGTCGATGTGCCCCGAGCGCAGCAGCTGCTCGGCGGCACGCCGGCGCAGCTCGAGCGCCTCGTCGCCGGCCACCAAGGCGGCGCCGGCGAGGTAGGCCGCGGCGGCGGGCGAGCCGCGGCCGGCGTTGGCGAGCGCATCGCCGAGCCGGATGCGCAGCGACACCTCGGCTTCCGGCGCGTGGCCGGTCAGCGCGAGCGTCCGCTCGTACAGCTCGGCCGCGCGATCGAACGCGAGTGCGCGCGCGGCCTGATCGCCGGCGCGCTCGGCCCAGCGCGCGGCGTCGGCCGGACGCCCGGCGCCCTCGAGGTGATACGCGAGCAGATCGGGGCGATCGGCGCCGAAGCCGCGGGCCTCGAGCGCAGCGGCCAGGCGGGCGTGGCCGTCGATCACGTCCTCGCGGGCGAGCCGCGCAGCGACGGTCTCGCGAACGCGATCGTGATAGGGCTCGACCAGGTCGGCGTCGCGCGGCCCGTGGGTGCGGACCAGGCTTGCCGCACGCAGCGCGGGCAGTGCATGCCACCACCAGGAGGCACCGTCGAGCGCGACCGCGTCGCCAATCACGGCCTGCGGCAGCGCGCCGGCGATCGCGACCAGCGCGAGCACGCGCGCGTGTTCCGCGAGCAGATCGCGGACGCGCAGCGCGATCGCGTCGTCGAGCCGCGGCGCGGCGGCGTCGCCTTGATGCCAGTGGCGCGCCAGCTCGGCGATGTGCAGTGGGTGCCCGGTCGCCTCGCGCGCGATCGCGCCGGCCCCGGCATCGCCGGCGAGCTGCCGCGCAAGCTGCTCGGCGTCGTCGGGGATGAGCCCGGCGACGTCGATCCGCGTCCCCGCGGCCAGCCACCCCGCGGCCGGAGCGAGCTCGCCATCGCGCGCCGCGGCGACCACCAGCACGCGCGGCGGCCCCGCGGCCACGAGGTGCTGCAACAGCGCCAGACCGTCGCCATCCGCCCACTGCAGGTCGTCGATCATCAGCACGAGCGGCGCATACCCGGCAAGCCGGGCGACGAGCTCGGCGAACGCGTCGAACACCCGGGTGCGCCGCTGCCGGGGATCGGGGATGGTCGGCGCGGATCGCGCGGCGCCGGCCAGCTCGGCGACCTCGATCAGCGCGGGAAACACCGCCGGTAGCAGGCCGACATCGCGCGATTCGAGCGCCGCGGCGCGGGCGGCGGGGTCCTGGCGCAGGTACCCGGCCAGCGCCGCCGCGATCCCGTGCACCGCCTTGTACGGCATGGCGACGCGCTCGTGGCAGCGCCCGGCCAGCGTGATCGCGCCGCCTCGGCGCAGCTCGCCGGCGAACCGCGCGATCAGCGCCGACTTGCCCACGCCCGACGGCCCGCGCACCAGCGCCGTCGCGGTTGCGTGCTGCGCCGCGAGCCACGCACCGCGCAGCGCGGTGAGCTCGCGATCGCGCCCGACAAACGGCATCACGACCACGCGCGGCCGCTCCGGCGCCCCCAGCCGGCGCAGGATCTCGTCGTCGGACGGCCGCTGCGCGGGATCGGGGTCGAGCAGCGCCGCCGCGAGCGCGACGAGGTCGGGCGGGCCCGCCACCGCCGGGGCGCCCCCGCGCTTGCCGGCGGCCGGGTCGCGCTCGTCCCCCGGGAACGGCAGGCGGCCGGCCAGCGCCGCCCACAGCATCACGCCCACCGCGTACCAGTCGGCCGCCGCGCTGACGGCCGCGCCGTCGTGCTGCTCGGGTGCCATGTAGGGCAGCGTGCCGGCGCGACTGCTGTCGCCGCCGTCGCTCGCCAGCCCGAAGTCGAGCAGCACGACGCGGTCGGCGGTGCACAGCACGTTCGACGGCTTGACGTCCCGGTGGATCTTGCCGGCGGCGTGCAGGTAGCCCAGCCCGGACGCGAGCTGCGCGAGCCCGGCGCGCAGGCGAGCGAGATCGAGCGCGCCGCCGGGCCGGACGTGGCAGAGGAAGTCCACCCCGTCGACCAGCTCCATCGAGAAGAACCAGCGACCGTCGTCGCCGAACAGCTCGCCGAGCGACACCAGGTTGGGGTGCGCGAGGTCGTGCAGCATCACGAACTCGTCGTGCAATCGATGCAGCGCATCGAGCGTCGCGGCCCGCAACGTCTTGACCGCCACCTCGCAGGCGCGATGGTGATCGCGCGCCGCGTACACCACGCCCATGCCGCCACTCCCGAGCACTCGCTCGATCTCGAACCGATCGCCGGACAGCCGCGCTCCGCGAGCGAGCGGCGCGACGATCGCCTGCGGTACACCGTCGGTGACGCGCGCGGCCTCGCGTAAGAAGGAATCATAGGGCAGATCCGCCGCAATCCCGCTTACGTCCTCGCTCACAATCCCCGTCATGTTTTGTGCATACTACGCTGTCACGCCGGCCCCGGGGTTGTGCTTTGATGACAGCGTGGCGACGGACAATGAGCAGGAGCTTCGCCGCGCCTGGGAGGACCGCGATCTCCGCACGGTGGCCACGCTCGCGCTCGAGCGCTACGGCCCGGAGATCCTCGGCGTGCTGACCGTCCAGCTCCGGTCGACCGCCGACGCCTACGACGCGTTCTCGCTGTTCGCCGAGCACCTCTGGCGCGGCTTGCCCGGCTTCCAGTGGCGCTGTAGCTTGCGGGCGTGGGCACACCGCGTGGCGCGCAACGCGGCGGTGCGGTGGGCAACGGCCGGCGCCCGCAGCCCCGAGCGCAACCTGTCCATGGAGCAAGGCGGGGTGTTCGAGATCGCCGACCACGTCCGGTCCTCGACCCGCGCCCACCTCCGCACCGAGGTGAAATCGAAGGTCCGCCGCCTGCGCGAGGCGCTGCCGCACGCTGAACAGATGCTGCTGATCCTGCGGATCGACAAGGCGATGGAGTGGACCGAGATCGCCGCGGCGCTCGCCGACCAGGACCTCGATCCGGACGAGCTCAAGCGCGAGGCAGCGCGCCTGCGCAAGCGGTTCCAGCTCGTCATCGAGAAGCTGCGCAAGCTTGCGCGCGATCCAACCGAGTAGCGCCACCGCGCTGTCGCCGCGCCGCCATCGCATCGCCGCCGGGCGCCGCGTTCGGCGTCGCGAACAGTGTGTTTCTCGCTGTGCACGAGTGTGGTCACATTTGCCGCTTCACACAGGATGAGTCGCTGCTCTTCTCTCTGTGAACGCAACGACGGCCGGGGACGCAGCGACTCCATCGACGCGTGAAGCGCTGCGGCGCGCCGTGCACGCGTGGGACCAGACCAGGACTGCGCCGCGATCCGGCGGGGAGCGACTGTGGCCCGCCTGGCTCGTCGGGCAGTGGCGTCTGTTCGACGCCTTCACGGCCGGTGGGGCGCGTTACATCGTGGTGATCAGGAATCCAGAGCCGATCGCTGCGCATCGCGGGCTCGGGCCGCGGGAGCGGATCGTGCTCGAACACGTGCTGGCCGGCCAAGCGGGCAAATGGATCGCGTCCGAGCTGAAGCTGTCCGAGTCGGTCGTCGCGCGCACGCTCCGGCTGGCGCTGGACAAGCTCGGCGCTCCCGACACCACGACGCTCGCCGGCGTGCCCGTCCTCGCGTTCGACCCCCTCCCCGGCGTCGGCGCCGAGGCCGATCGGGCCGTCGCGCGGATCGCGCCGGCAGCACGCTCGCTGGCGAACCTGAGCCAGGCCGAGCGCAGCATCGCCACCGACCTGTTCGGCGGCAAGCGCATCCCGGCGATCGCGCTCGAACGCGGTACCTCGCCCCGGACGGTGGCCCACCAGATCAGCAATGTCTACCGGAAGCTCGGCGCGTCATCCCGCCGCGAGCTCCTCGCTCTACTGGCCTGACCAGATATTGGCCTGACCAGCTGGCCACCTGGCCAGCTACCGGCCCGACCGGCCTACCACTGGTCTGACCAGTTCACCACAAGAACCTCCCATGGATCGCACCCGCAGGGACGAGATATCCCCAAGACCGCGCCGATCTTGCCTCGGAAGGAGACCTGGACATGGTGATCGAGACACCACAGAGCGCCGTCCCCGATGGCATGATCGGCAAGGCGATCGGCCATTACATCGTGCGACGCAAGCTCGGCGAAGGTGGCATGGGCTCGGTCTATGTCGCCGAGCATCCGGCGATCGGCAAGCGGGTCGCGCTCAAGGTGCTGCACCCCGAGTTCTCGTCGCAGTCCGAGATCGTGAGCCGGTTCTTTCACGAGGCGAAGGCGGTCAACGCGATCCAGCATCCGAACATCGTCGATGTCATCGATTACGGGCTGATCCCGTCGTCGACCGGCAGCGAGCCGCCGCGCGTGTACCTCCTCATGGAGTACCTCGACGGCGTGACGCTCGGCGCCTTGCTCCGGCGTGAAGCGCCGCTGTCCATCGAGCGGACGGTCGGGATCGCGCTGCAGATCGCCGATGCGCTCGCCGCCTCGCACCGCAAGGGAATCGTCCACCGCGACCTCAAGCCGGACAACGTCATGATCGTGTCGCACGGCCGGCACCCCGAGTTCGTCAAGCTGCTCGACTTCGGCGTCGCCAAGCTGACCGGCAGCGCGAGCACCACCCACCGCACGCGGACCGGCACGGTGATCGGCACTCCGCAGTACATGGCTCCGGAGCAATGCGAGGGGCGCGCGCAGATCGACCACCGGACCGACATCTACGGCCTGGGGATCGTGGTCTACGAGATGCTGACCGGGAGGGTCCCGTTCGCCGGGGACGGCCTCGGTGAGGTGCTGGTCCAGCAGATCGCCGCGCCGCCGCTGGCGCCCTCGGCGATCGATCCTCGGCTCCCGGAGCACGTCGAGCTGGTCGTGCTCAAGGCGATCGAGAAGCGCCCGGACCATCGCTACGCGGACATCACCGACATGGCGCTCGCGCTGCAGGATCCGGCACACTACGTCGAGATCCACGGCGGCAAGGCCGGATTCCTCGCATCGCCGATCTGGCGAGGTCCGGCCCCCGCGGCGTCGCCCGCGCCCGCCGCCGCCACGACGGCGTCGACCCCGGGATCGATCCAGCGCCAGGGCGCACGCCCCGGCTCGCACCCGGGCAGCCACCCTGGCTCGCATCCGGGCAGCCACCCCGGCTCGCACCCGGGCAGCCACCCTGGCTCGCACCCGGGCACCCACCCTGGCTCGCACCCGAGCACCCACCCTGGCTCGCACCCGAGCATGCACCCCGACCCCCACCCCGGCCCCGCCTCCGTGCGCTCGGCGCCGACGACGCTCGGCGGAACGGCCGCCCAGCTGGCCGGGACCCGGCCACCGGGGCGCGGCATGGGGGTCGGCGTCGCGCTGTGGATCGCGTCCGCGGTCGCGATCGCCGGTGTAGTAGTTGGCGTCGCCGCGCGCGGGTACCAGGACGCCGGGGATCACAGCGCGGCAGCCCGGCAACCACCTCCGCCACCTCTGCCACCTCCGACGACGCCACGGCCCGTGGAGGCGAAGCAGCCCGCGACCGTGCGGGTCGCGATCGACTCCCGGCCCCCCGGCGCCACCGTGACGATCGACGGGGAACGCCGCGGCACGACGCCCTATGTCGGCACGCTCGCCCGCCCAGAGGCGCCGGTCGAGATCCAGCTCACGCTGCCCGGCTACCTGCCGGCGACCCGCAAAGTCGCCGCCGGCGCCGACGTCGCGCTGTCGCTGTCGCTTGATCCAGCGCCGGCAGGCCGAGCGCCGGCAGGCCGACCGCCGCCAGGCGCGCCACCCCCCACCGCCGGCAGCACGAGCTCACCCCGATGAGCCTGTCGCCCACCACACTCCTGGGTAGCTCCCTGGTGTTCGAGCGCGCCGGCCAGGTGCTGGTCGCCGTCGATCCGGACGCGATCTCGGTCGTCGAGCTCGGCGCCGCCGGCCACACCAGGCGGATCCCGATCCCCCGTGCCCGCGCCGTCGCCGCGTTCGCCGACCAGCTGTGGATCGCATGCCACGACGATCAGCTCGTCCGCGTCGATCACGCCGGTCGGCCGCTCGCTGCGCCCCTGGCGCTGCCGTTCTCGGCCCGCGCGGCGCTGCAGCCGGCGCCCTGCGGCTCGCCCGCTGCGATCTGGTCGTCGCATCCGGCGCTCGCGCTGATCGACGACTTCGGCCAGCTCGTCGCCACCCAGCTCGCTGCCGTGGACCTCGCGCTGCCGCTCACCGGGCGGCGGCTCGTCACCGCGCGCGGCGCCAGGCTCACGCTGCCGTCGGGCCTGGTGACCCCGCTGCCGCCGAACACCACCGTGCTCGGCGGCGCCGTGATGGCAGACGGCAAGACCGTCACGCTCCTGGTCAGCCACGCCGGTGGCCGCCAGCTGCTCGTCGTCTCGCTCGGCACCGGGCAGATCGTGCAGCGCTGCACCGTCCGGTCGCCCACGCTCCGGATCGCGACCCGTGGCAGCCATGTCGTCGTGCAGCTCGAGCCGCGCGTGCTGACCGCGCTCGACCTGCACGCCGGGCGCGAGCTCGGCGCGATCGCGTTCGACCGCGACGTCGCGGACTTCGCGATCGATCCCGGCGGCCACCGGCTCGCCGTGCGATCGGACGGCGGTGCGGACGGCGGTGCGATCGAGTTGCACTGGCTGGCCGACCTGCTCCGTCGCCCCGCGACCAGCGCACCGACCGCCAGCCCCGCGCCGGACGCGACACCGGAGCCCGCGACCAGCGCACCGACCACAGGCCCCGCGCCGGACGCGACACCGGAGCCCGCGACGTTGTCCGCGCCCGCGGCTCCCGAGCCCCCGACGGCGTCGCCGGCCGCGTTCGATGACGCCGCTGTCCCCGCGCTGACCGCGCTCTGCCCCCGCGCCCGACCGATCGAGATCGACCGCGGCCTGGCGCGCGCGCAGCTGACGCTCGAGCTTCGCGGCGTCGCGCTGTGGACGCTCGGCGCGATCGCCGCGGCCTGGGACAGCCGCAAGCTGGGCTACGGCAACGAGGGCAAGCACCCCTACGAGCTCGAGGTTGGCGCGATCCTCGGCATGAACCACGGCTTCGCCGGCGACCATCTCGCCGCCGCCCGCGACCAGCTCGCCGACCACGAGCAGGTGATCGCCGCCGACCCTCGCTGGCGTGCGCCGGACACCCCGGTCGGCGCCCTGACCGGCGAGCTCGGGCTCGAGCCACTCGCCGTCGACATCGTCCTGGTGATCGCCGCCGCGGCGCTGTGGGGCGAGATCGCGCGGCTCTACGGCATCCTCGCCAACGACGCCGGCCGCGCCATCGTCGACGAGCTGCTCGTGCAGCAGGTGCTCGAGGCGCGCCATGACCGCCACGCGGTCGCCGCGGCGCTCGATCCGCGCGGCGCGCTCGTGCGGCTCGGCATCGTCCACGCCGCCGGCAAGCGCGCCCGACCGTTCGCCGCGCTCGCGGTCGACCTCGTGGTGCTGGATCGGCTGCGCGCCGTCGAGCCCGATCTAGGCCCGGCGATCGCCGTCCGGACCGCCGACCGCGAGCTCGCGAACCTCGACATTCCGCGCGGTGTGATCGACGCCGCGATCGCCGTGCTCGCGCGTCCGCCGGCCGCGACCGGCGCACCCCGTATCGCCGTCCGTGGGAGGGTGGGCAGCGGGCGTCGCACGTTCTCGTGCGCGCTCGCTGCCCGGGCGGGTCGCGACATCGCCGTGATCGACGCGCTTGCGCTGCCGCGTGCCGCCGAGCCGTTCGCCGCCGAGCTCCAGCGATCGCTGCGGCGCGCGCAGCTGACCGGCCTTGTCCCGTGCCTCGCCCACCTCGCCGAGGTGACGTTCGACGAGCGCCCCGGACGTGACGTCGCCGGCGAGCCACTCCGGCTCCACCCCGGCCCGGTCATCGCGATCGCGTCGCCCGACGAGACCGTCCCGTTCGGCCCCGGTCACATCTCGATCGAGCTGCCGGTGCTCGCCGAGACCGAGCGCCGCGCCGTGTGGGAGCGCGCGCTCGCCGAGGCGGGCCTCGGCGTCGCCGATCTCGACGTGCTCGCCGCCCGCTACCGGATCGGCCCCGGCGTCATCCGCCAGGCCGTCGCCGCCGCCGGTGGCGATGCCGGCCCCCCGGCGGGCGATGCGTCGCCGGCCGGCCATGACGCGTCGCCCGCCATCGAGGCATACATTCGCCAGACCCGCGACGCGCGCCTGGGCCAGTACGCGCGCCGCGTCGCCCGCCTCGCCTCGTGGTCGAGCGTGGTGTTCCCGCCCGACATCCTCGACAGTCTGCGCGAGCTGGTCGCCCGCGTCCGCCACGGCCGCCAGGTCTACGAGACCTGGGGCATGAACCGCACGATGGCCACCTCGCGCGGCCTCACCGCGCTGTTCCAGGGCCCGCCCGGCACCGGCAAGACCCTGGTCGCCGGCGTGATCGCCCGCGAGCTCGGCCTCGACCTCTACCAGGTCGATCTCTCGAAGGTGATGTCCAAGTGGATCGGCGAGACCGAGCGCAACCTCTCGACGATCTTCGATGCCGCCGAGGATGGCCAGGTCGTGCTCTTGTTCGACGAGGCCGACTCGCTGTTCGCCAAGCGCACCGAGGTCCGCTCGAGCAACGATCGCTACGCCAACCTCGAGGTCAACTACCTCCTGCAGCGGCTCGACGCGTTCGAGGGCATCGCGATCCTCACGACCAACAGCGGCAGCACGATCGACCAGGCGTTCAAGCGCCGGCTGTCGTTCCGGCTGTCGTTCCCGTTTCCCGACGAGGAGACCCGCGAGCAGCTGTGGCGCACCCACCTGCCCCCCGAGCTGCCGATCGCCGGGCCGCTCACGCTCGACACCCTCGCCCGCAAGTACCAGCTGTCGGGCGGCTACATCCGCAACGCCTGCCTGCGCGCCGCGTTCCTCGCGGCCCAGGAAGAGACCTCGCTGCACCAGCACCACCTCGAGCGCGCCGTCGCCCTCGAGTATGCCGAGCTCGGCAAGCTGTCGAGCGGCGGCGCCATCGACTGAGGAGGAATCCGATGAACACGGAACACGATCTGGCCCGCGCTCGCAGTGCGCCCCACGCAGCTCCCCCGGACGACGACCTCGCGCCCGGTCGCGGCAGCCGGTCGTCCGAGCTCGCGGCGCCTTCGCACCCGATCGCGGGTGGACTGCTGCTGCGCAAGGCGCGGGATGCCAGCGGCGTCGCCGAGGGCGCCGAGGGCGCGGTCGCGGCGGCGTCCTCGAGCACCGGCTCGTCGCTCCCCGGGCCGATCCTGCGCAAGTTCGAATCGTCGCTGGGAGCCGATCTGTCGGGCGTACGCGTCCATACCGGCGGGGAGTCGCAAGCCGCAGCTGCCTCGGTCGGCGCCAGGGCCTACACGGTCGGCCAGAACATCCATTTCGCCGAGGGCCAGTACGATCCTTCGAGCGCCGCCGGCCAGCATCTGATCGCTCATGAGGTAGCGCACACCGTGCAGCAGCGCGGCGGCGCCACGCATCGCCAGAACAAGCTCGAGGTCTCCAGCCCGGGCGACCCCGCCGAGGTCG
>DATAPF010000241.1:0-13984 GCA_036265355.1 Kofleriaceae bacterium
CCCCGCCGGCAGAGCCGGCAGGGTCCCCACCCCCCATCTCGCGATGCTCGATCCCACGGGGGGCTTCGCCCCCCATCTCGCCGCGCTCGATCGCGGCCCCCGGCACGGGCGCGGGGATTCCGCCGAGGCTGGCGTCCGGCATCGCTGCGATCGCCGCGGCGCGCCGGCCCGCGACGTCGTCCCACAGCTCCTCGCACGGATCGAGCACGTAGACCGTGACGTCGGTCGTCGCCGCCAGATCGGTCAGCGCCTCGAGCTGCGCGCGGGCGAGGAACGACAGCCCGAACACCGCGACCGGCGCGCGCGCGGGAGGCGCCAGGCCGGCGCGCCGGCGCAGCCACGGCAGCATCGGCGTGGGCGCGCGCAGGATCGGCCCCGGCCCCGCGGTGCGCCCGGGCACGCCGGTGGCGCCCAGCCGGGACAGCGCCGCGCCGATCAGCGCGGCCTGCCAGCGCGCGGTGGCGTCCCCCGTGAGCTCACCGGGCAGCTGGCCGACCACCAGCGCCGGCATCCAGTCCGGCCGCGACAGCGCGTAGCTCCACACCAGCTCGGCGAGGTGCTCGGCGAGCTGGACCCGCCGCGGGCCGGCGCGGTCGCCCGGGGCCGGGGCGGCCGCGAGGTACGCCGCGACCGGCGCGAGCCCGTGCACCACCGCGTCGTCGGCCAGCACCGAGCCGAGCGCCGCGGCCAGCTGCTCGCGGTCGAGCGCGCCGAGCCGCGCGGCCCGCCCCGCGGCGTCGCCCGCCCAGGTCGCCTCGACGAACGCGTCGAACGCGACCAGCTCCAGCCCGGCTGCGATGCCGCGCGCCAGCGCGATCTCGCGCACCAGCCAGCGCGCGATCAGCTGGCTGCCGACCACGATCGTCGATGGCGCGAATGGATCGGCCGGCGGCAGCGCGTCGAGCAGCGCCGCGAGCAGGCGCTCCACGCGGTTGGAGTGCACCGCGCGCAGCATGTCAGCTCGCCGGCCGGCCGCCGGGCGCGACCAGCCACAGCGCCGCCGGCACGAGCTCGAACCGCGCCGGCAGTCGCCCGGGGTTCTCGCCGTCGACGTCGAGCTCGATCACCGCACCGGGATCGATCGGCTCGGCCTCGACGACCCGGGCCCGCCGCGCCGTCACCTTGTCCATCGCGAGGTGGGTCCCCTGGTACAGCCGCCGCCCGCTCTTGAGCAGGTCGGCGAACCCGAAGTCGCCCATCGCGATCACGTCGAACTGACCGTCGTCGAGCTCGGCGTGGGGCGCCACCATCATCGCCCCGCCGAAGTAGCGGCCGTTGGCGATCGCGACCGTGTTGATCGTGGCCTCGACCCGATCGCCGCCGTCGAACACGAGCTGGACGCGCTGGTTGGTGTACGACCACGTCGCCCGCGCGGTGGCGAGCGCGAAGCTCAGCCGGCCGAGCCGCTTGCCCGATTCGTTGACCAGCCGGTCGACCACGCCGGATACGCCGAACGACGCGATGTTGGCGAACATCCGCGCCGCGCGCGCCCCGCCGGGGGTCGTGAACTCGAGCCGGCCGAGGTCGATCTTGCGCCGGTGGTTGGCCGCGATCACCCGTGCGGCGTCGGCGAGCTCGGTCGGCAGGTTCACCGTGCGCCGGAAGTCGCCGCCGGTGCCGAACGGGATCACCGCCAGGCTCGCCTCGGGTGCGATCGGCTTGCCCTGGTCATCGAAGAACCCGTTGACGACCTCGTTGATCGTCCCGTCGCCGCCGATCGCGACCACGCGGTCCGCGCCGCCGCGCAGCGCCTCGCGGGTCAGCCGGGTCGCGTCGTGGGGGCCCTGGGTGATCAGCTCGTCGAACGGGAACGCGCGCCCGATCGTGTCGGCGATGTCCTTCCAGCGCTTGCCGAGCCGCCCACCCTGCGACCGAGGATTGACGACGAGAACCGTGCGAGGCATCACCATGCGCGCGGAGTATACGCGCCGCCTCCGACGCGAGCGCTCAACCCCTCGAAGCTCCGGAGGTTTCGGACCACGCGGGCTCGATTCCGGGAAGCGCGGCGCGGATGAGAGCGCTCACCCAACGCGCCGGTCCTGTCCAGAAGCTGCGCAGCCCGGCGCCATGGCGCGGCGTTTCGTTGCGGCGTCGCAGCGGTCGCGGCGGCGGGTCGCGGCTCGCCCACCGCCGCTCGGTCACGCGCGGCGATGATCAGGTTGTGGCGCGGCCGTGCGGGTGCGTCCGTCGACGGAGCCGCGTCGCCAGCGCGCGATGAACCGCGATCGACGGCCGCGCTCCGGCGCGCTGGCCGTCGCGGTGCGAGGCCGATGTCCGGCCGCCGGATATCTGGTCGGGATCACAGAATGATCTGTGGCTGACAAGACTGCGTGCGCCGATCAGTCGACTGCCATGGTCGGACAGAGCGTGCGCCGTTGTCAACTAGTATGTCGCGCGTCGCTCGGCCTTGCGGTGCTCGCCGAGAACGTACAGAATCACGACTCCCACCTACCCAGAGGGAGATGCAGATGAAGAAAATACATCTAGAGTGTACGAATACGGTACCGTTTCACTGGATGTTGCTCAAGAAGCGTTGACCCCGCAGGCTCCGCCGCGCCGGAGCCGCATGCGCGGCGGAGCCCCGTCGAGACCAGCGCGCCGTGCCGCGGCGAGCCCGATGCTTGACGGACCGTGCGGCTGGAGGGGCCGTGCGCCGTCCAGCGCCGCGCGGTGCTCCACCACTCCGGTCGCCCGGGAATGGAATGGAATGGCTATTTCGGAGTTTCCTGCGGATGAAAGTAAATCCGGACCTGTTCTTCAAATTCCATGATGGCAAGTTCGTTGTCTGGAACTATCGGGCACACGAGCAGTTCGAGCTGACGCTGCCCTACCTGGAGCGCCTGTACGCGATCGGCACCGCGGAATCACCGCCCGCCGCGCCTCCTGTCGCGGCCCCGGCCGCACAGATCGACGCGGAGCTGCGGGCGGCAGATCTGGTGTCGGCGAGCTACCCCGGCGCCGCATGGGGCTGGGACAGCCTCTCCCAGATCTTCCACGTCGGGACCAGCGTGCGGCTCGCGCCCGGCGCGGCGCTGCCCCGGGAAGACAGCGCCGCGGCCTACCTCGAGGACTGCAAGGCGGTCGGCGAGGACGAGCCCGCCGTGATCCCGGCGCTGGACGGCGAGGTGTTCGCGCTGCCGGCTCCCGACGTCGAGGCCCTCAAGCGGCTGTCGCTGTGGGACGCGCTGCTCGCCCGGGAGACCACGCGCGAGTTCACCGGCGAGCCGATCGATCTCGGCGCGGTCAGCAACATCCTGTGGGCCACGTTCGGCGCGGTGCACGGCCCCGATCGCAGCGACGTCGGCGTGTTCGGGTTCCGGAGCTATGGATATCGCCGGACCTCGCCGTCGGGCGGCAGCCTGCAGACCGCAGAGCCCTACCTGGTCAACCTCACGATCTCCGGGCTGCCGGCCGGTGTGTATCATTACCATTCCATCGAACACAGATTGACGCGGGTCGGCGAGCTGCCGGCCGCGGACCTCGGGCCACTGCTCGCCGGCCAGAACTTTGCCAATGATCTGGGGTTCGCGATCTTCCTGGTCGCGCGATTCGACAAGATGTGGTGGAAGTATCCGCACTCGCGATCGTATCGAGTCGCGCTGATGGACGTCGGCCACCTGTCGCAGACCTTCCACCTCGTATGTACCGGATATGGATTGAAGACCTGGCTGACCGCGGCGTTCTACGACGAGGAGATCGCGAGGCGGCTGCGGCTCGATCCGGCGCGCCAGGCGGTGCTGCTGATGGTCGGCGCCGGCAACGGCGACGGCAAGCCGGTCAGCCCCGCGATCCGGAAGGCGCTGGGCGGCGGCCCGTAGGCCCCGGGCCGCGCTCGGCCCGGACTAGCCCGGGCCGTCGTGCTGCGCGCGCTCGATCTTGGTCTTGAGCTCGACGTAGCGGCGCAGGAAATCGTAGTGCCGTTCGCGGAACGCCTGGGTGTAGCGGCGCTCGCGCGCCTTGGCCCGCCAGGCCTCGGCCAGCTCGTCGAGCCGGGCGACCAGCTGCTGGGCGTCGCGGAACGGCTGGAGCAGCGGGCGCGAGCCATGGGTCTCGACCAGCTCGACCCGCCCGTTGTCGGCCGGACCGAGGAACGTCAGCACGACGGTGTCGGGGTGCTGGTTGCGGATCGTCCGGGCGATCGTCCGCGCCGGCAGGTCGGAGACGTCCTCGGCGATCATCGCGTAGTGGAACCGGCCGGAGCTGATCCGGTCGAGCCCCTCGCCACCCGAGGTCGCGTGCACGAACGCGAAGCCCGGCGGTGCGGCGTCGGTGATCGCGGTCACGAAGTCGTCGACCTCGTCGACCACCAGCACGCGTAGCTCCTCGACCCGCTCGGCGGCCGCGCGATCGCGGCCGGCGAGCTTGTCGGCGAGGTCGATCGCCCGGCGCTCGGCGTCCATGAAGCGCTGCAGGAACTCCTCGTGGACGCCGCGCACGTCGTCGAGCACCGAGTCGACCTCGCGCTTGCCGACCGAGCGCCCGGCGGCGTCGATCACGCGCTCCTGGAGGTAGGCGACCGACTCGGGCGCCTTGAGCACCAGGTCGATCGCGCCGGCCCGCACCGCGTCGACCGCGTCGTCGAACGATCGCCGCGGGGTGAGCGCGATCACCATCGAGGTCGGCGACACCTGCTTGATCGCGCGGATCGTCGCGATCCCGGCGCGCGGCGCCGGCGTGTCGATATCGACCAGCGCGACCGAGAAGAACTGGCGCTCGACCAGCGTCTGCGCGCGCTCCGGGTCGGTCACGCAGGTGACATGGAGGTGGGCCTCCGACAGCAGCTGCGCGATGCCGGCGTGGACGCTGAGATCGCCGTCGAGGACCAGGACCTCGACCCCGACCAGGTGGTGGGACCCGGTCGAGGCGGAGCGATACGAGCTCGAGGTTTCGGAGCTGGTCATGACGGCCGGGGTGGGATGGGTGCGGCGCCTGCGGGGAAGGTACGCCGCGCGGCGCGATCCGCGGAGGGTGGAATCGAGCGGCCTTGCCGGTCGACCGCGGACGGGGAGGTCCGTCTGGGATCCATGCGCGCACCCGATCGCGGGCCCGGCCGATCGCCGAGGCCGTGGGCCAGCATCCAGATCCCGGCGGCCGCCAGCCCGAGGTCGATCAGCAGCACGACGACGATCAGCGCCCACGGCCGGCGCGCCGCGATCGGCAGCGACAGCGACGGGTCGATCGAGGGGGGGCGCGGCGAGGGGGGGCGCGGCGAGGGCCGCGGGGTCGCCGGCGCGCGGGCCGGCCGCGACGGCGCTGCCGACCCACCGGCGAGCGGTCGCTGCGCCGGGGGAGCGCCCGGCGGCAGGAATTGCGCGGTCGGGACCGCGCGTGGCGCGACGACTCCCGGCGCTGTGATCGGCACCGCAGAGCCCGCGCCCGGAGCGTGCTGGCGGCCGAGCTGGCGCTGAGGGAAGCTCGCGTCGTCGGAGATCTTTTGGGTCGGCGCCACGCGCTGGCCCGAGACGGTGAACCGCGTGCCACAGCCACCGCAGAACCGGGAATCCAGCGCGTTGTCGGTGCCGCAGCTCGGGCAGCGCATCTGCGTGACAAGCGTAACGTACTTGGACCGGCGTCGCCTCACCACACCGCGACAACCGATCTATCCCCCCTGTGGTACCGTATCCAGCCACGGGCATGAGCCAGATCCTCGACCGAGTCCTGACGGCAGCCCGGCAGCTCGGGGCGAGTGATGTCCACCTCAAAGCGGGGTTACCACCGATTTTCCGGATCAAAGGGGACCTGCGAACCGTCCGAGACGTACCAGCCTTGACCCGCGAGGCGATCGCCCAGTTTGCGGTCCACATGATGAACGACAGGCAGCGCGCGGACTTCGAGCAGCACCTCGACATCGACCTCGCCTACGGAACGCCCGACGGGGTGCGTTATCGCGTCAACCTGTTCCAGCAGCGCGGCTCGGTCGGGATGGTGCTGCGCTTGATCCCGCCCGAGGTGCCGCCGTTCGACCGCCTCAACTTGCCACAGGCGGTGCTCGATCTCACCGACCACGCGCGCGGCATCGTGCTGGTCACCGGGGCGACCGGGTCGGGCAAGTCGACCACGCTCGCCGCGATGATCGACTACATCAACACCCAGCAGGCCTACCACATCGTCACGGTCGAGGACCCGATCGAATACACATTCCGGGACAAGCGCTCGGTCCTGAACCAGCGCGAGATCGGGTTCGACACGATGTCGTTTTCTCGCGCGCTGCGCGCGGCGCTGCGTCAGGACCCCGACGTGATCCTGGTCGGCGAGATGCGCGACTTCGAGACCGCCGAGATCGCGATCACCGCCGCCGAGACCGGGCACCTGGTGCTGTCGACGCTGCACACCGTCGACGCCACCGAGACCGTCAACCGGATCATCTCGATGTTCCCCACCCACCAGCAGCAGCAGGCCCGGCTGTCGCTGGCGAGCGTGCTGCGCGGGGTGATCTCGCAGCGCCTGCTGCCGCGCGCCGACGGCAAGGGCATGGTGCCGGCGCTGGAGCTCATGGTGAACACCGAGCGGATCCGCGAGATGATCGAGGAGCCGACCCGGACCCGGGAGATCAAGCACGCGATCCAGGAGGGCCTGCATCCCTACGGCATGATGACGTTCGACCAGAGCCTGGCCGGCCTGGTCAAGCAGCGGCTGGTGACCTACGAGGAAGCGGTCAAGCACTCGACCAGCCCGTCCGACTTTGCGCTGCTGTTCCGCGGAGTCTCGGGCAGCGCGCAAAAGTCATGGACGCCCGGCGGCGGCGATTCCAACATCGGAGCACCCGGCAATGACGAATTCGAGATCGATCGCTTCGACAAGTAAGCTGCTGGCCGTCGCGGTCGCCGTCGCTGCGGTGCTCGGCGGCGCGCGGATCGCCGAGGCCGGGCGCAAGCGCGTGGTGGTGCTCGACTTCGAGGGCCCCAGGAACGAGAAGTTCCACGACGATCTGGTGCGGCTGATCAAGAAGACCCACACGGTGGTGCCGGCCGAAAAATGGAACGGCACGGCCGAACAGCTCGGCGCCGGCACGCGGTCGGACCGCGACGTCAAGAAGGTCGCCCGCAAGCTCAAGGTCGATGCGATCGTCGAGGGCAAGATCGAGAAGCGGCGCGACGAGTTCATCATCCGGCTCAGGCTGCGCGCCGGCAAGAGCGGCGAGCTGGTCGGCGACTCGATCGACACCAAGGCGGAGGGGCCGCGGATCGACGGCCGGGCCCAGAAGGACCTCAAGGACGAGCTGGTCGGCAAGATCGACGACCTCGAGTCCAACCACGACGGGGCCGGCGGCGATGACGCGGACGACGACCCGCCGGCCCGGCGCGCGAGCCGGACGGCCCGGACCGACGACGACGACGACCGGCCGGCCCGCAAGCCGGCCCGGGCCGAGAAGGACGACGACGATGACAGGCCGGCGGCCAGGAAGACCGCCCGGAAGCCCGCGAAGAAGGACGACGACGACGCGGACGATGACCGGCCGGCCCGGCGCAGCAAGTTCGCCGGCCGCTCCGACGACGAGCGTGGCAGCGATCGGGTCGGCAAGGGGAAGAAGCCCGAGGCCGACGCCGACGACGAGCCGGCGCCGAAGAAGACCGCGAAGCCGCCGGCGAAGCCGGACAAGCCGGACCGGAGCGACGACGACGACGACAAGCTGCCGCCGAAGAAGCCGGCCGGCAAGCCCGCCGTCGATGACGCCAGACCTACAGCCAAGGACCCGCCGAACAAACCGGCGACCCGGCCGTCCGACGACGACGATGACGACAAGCTGCCGCCCAAGAAGCCGGCCGGCAAGCCCGCCGGCGATGACGCCAGGGTTGCGGCCAAGGACCCGGCGAACAAGCCGGCGGCGCGGCCGTCCGGCGACGACGATGACGACAAGCTGCCGCCCAGGAAGCCGGCCGGCAAGTCCGCCGGCAACGACGCCCGGCGCGGCAAGGCCAAGCAGGTCGCGACGCGCGACGACGACGAGGCGGCGCAGGCCGAGGCCAGGCTCGAGCCGCTCGACGCCGCGACCGCGCTGTCGCCCGGCGAGCGCTTCCTCGACGCCGCGCTCGGCATGTCGGTGACCATGCGCCGGCTGACGTTCGCGTACAGCCCCGAGCTCCGCGCCCGGCCGAACGGCTACAGCGGCGTCCCCGCGCCCGGCGCCCTGCTCGACGTCACGGCCTACCCGCTCGCGCTCGGCCACACCCGGCGCGACGTCGTGAAGGACATCGGCCTCGAGCTGCTGTACGACCGCGTGCTCAAGCTGAGCTCCAAGGCGAGCGTGAACCAGGGCGGGACGGTCGTCACGTCGAGCTACTCGACCCTCGAGTCGCGGTTCGCGCTGACCGCGGTGTTCCGCCACGCGCTCGGCAGCTCGCCGGCCGCGCCGGTCGTGCTCGGCAGCCTCGGCTACCACCGCCAGCAGTTCAACATCCTGGGCAAGGTCGACCTGCCCGACGTCAAGTACTCGATGTTCGCACCCGGCGTCGGCCTGCGGTTCCCGGTGTTCTCGAAGCTGATCCTCGGCGCCGACGCCAAGCTGCTGCTGCCGACCAGCACCGGGATGATCCAGGACCCGGACCAGTATGGGCAGGCCAAGGTGTACGGCTTCGATCTCTCGGCCGCCGCCGACTATCTGATCAAGCCGAACATCTTCGCCCGCGCCGCGGCCCGGTTCGAGACCATCAACTTCGCGTTCGCCGGCAAGGGCAGCCAGAGCAACGCGCGCGACAACGACCCGATGACCCAGGACGTGACCGGCGCGCACGACAGCTACATCGGCGGTTTCCTGACCATCGGCTACCTCTACTAACCGACCGCCTGCGTGGTAGTTTTCGCCGGCCATGAAAGCCGCCGACGTTCGCACCGCGTTCCTCGAGTTCTTTCGCAGCAAGGGCCACAGCGTGGTGGCGTCGAGTTCGCTCGTGCCGTCGAACGATCCGACGCTGCTGTTCACGAACGCCGGCATGGTCCAGTTCAAGGACGTGTTCACCGGCGCCGAGACCCGCGGCACCAGGCGCGCGACGACCTCGCAGAAGTGCGTGCGCGCGGGCGGCAAGCACAACGACCTCGACGAGGTCGGCAAGACCCCGCGCCACCACACGTTCTTCGAGATGCTCGGCAACTTCTCGTTCGGCGACTACTTCAAGCCCGACGCGATCGCCTGGGCGTGGGAGCTGCTGACCTCGGTCTACCGGATCGATCCGGCGCGGCTGTGCGTCACGGTGTTCGGCGGCGACGCCGACGACCGGCTCGGCCCCGACGACGAGGCCCGCGCGATCTGGAAGCGGGTCACCGGGTTCGGCGACGACCGCGTGATCGGCCTGGGCAAGAAGGACAACTTCTGGGCGATGGGCGACACCGGCCCGATGGGGCCGTGCTCCGAGATCCACTACTTCATGGGCGGCGTGCCGAAGCGCTGGCCGACCACCGATCCGGCGAGCTGGGTCGGCTGGCTCGAGATCTGGAACCTGGTGTTCATGCAGTTCGAGCGCCGCACGCCGGGCGGCGAGCTGTTTGCGCTGCCCGCGCCGTCGATCGATACCGGCGCCGGCCTTGAGCGCGTGACCAGCGTGCTGCAGGGTGTGGGGTCCAACTACGATACCGATCTATTCACCGGGATCCTCGCCCGGGCGGCCGAGCTCGCCGGCACGCGCTACGGCCACAGCGAGGAGTCCGACACCTCGCTGCGGGTGATCGCCGACCACGCGCGGTGCACCGCGTTCCTGATCGCCGACGGCGTGTTCCCCGACAACACCGGCCGCGAGTACGTGCTGCGCCGGATCTTCCGGCGCGCGGTGCGCCACGGCAAGCTGCTCGGGCTCGACCGGCCGTTCATGCACGAGGTCTGCCTGCGGGTCGTCGCCGAGATGGGCGCGCAGTATCCCGAGCTGGTCCAGCACCAGACCACGATCGCCAACGTCGCGCTCGCCGAGGAGAAGCGGTTCCGCGCCACGCTCGACCAGGGGGTCAAGCTGCTCGAGGACGAGTTCGCGGCGATGCACAAGGCCGGGGTCAGCGAGGTCCCGGGCCGCGCGGTGTTCACGCTGTACGACACCTTCGGGTTCCCCGACGACCTGACCGAGATCATCGCCGCGGAGCGCGGCTTCGGGGTCGACAAGCGCGGGTTCGACGAGGAGATGGAGAAGGCGCGCAACCGCAGCCGGTTCGCCGGCTCGGACCAGGAGGCGGTCGCCGGCGAGCTCAAGGCGGTGGCCGGCGAGGTCGGCGCGACCCGGTTTCTGGGATACGACGGCCGCGGCACGGCCGGCGAGGGCGTGGTCAAGGCGGTCCTGGTCAATGGCGAGCGCGTCCAGCACGCGTCGGCCGGCGCGGCGGTCCGGCTGATGTTCGACCAGACCCCGTTCTACGCCGAGGCCGGCGGCCAGATCGGCGATACCGGCGAGGTCGCCACCGACACCGCCGCGGTGCGGATCGACGACACCCGGAAGCCGACCGGCGACGTCCACGTGCTGTACGGCCATGTCACGCGCGGCACGGTCGGGGTCGGCGATCGCGTCCGGTTCGCGGTCGACGACGAGCGCCGCGAGCGGATCCGCGCCAACCACTCGGCGACCCACCTGCTGCACCACGCGCTCAAGCGGGTGCTCGGCGATCACGTCGCCCAGAAGGGCTCGCTGGTCGCGCCCGACCGGCTGCGCTTCGACTTCGCGCACTTCTCGCCGATGACCGACGACGAGAAGCGCCAGGTCGAGGACCTGGTCAACGCCGAGATCCGGCGCAACCTCGACTCGGTGGTCGAGGTCCTGCCGATCGCCGAGGCCAAGCAGCGCGGCGCGGTCGCGATGTTCGGCGAGAAGTACGGCGAGCGCGTCCGCGTGGTGTCGATCGGCGGCGAGTCGGTCGAGTTCTGCGGCGGCACCCACGTGCGGCGCGCCGGTGATATCGGCCTGTTCAAGATCGTCGGCGAGGCCGGCGTCGCCCAGGGCGTGCGGCGGATCGAGGCGGTGACCGGCGCCGGGGCGCTCGACTACCTGCGCCGGCTCGAGGACGAGCTGGTGCGCACCGGCGACCGGCTCAAGGCCGCGCCGTTCGAGGTCGCCCAGCGGGTCGACAAGCTGCTCGCCGAGCAGAAGGCGCTCGATCGCGAGATCGACAAGCTCAAGCAGCGGCTGGCCTCGGGCGGCGGCGCGCGCGACCTGCTGTCCGACGTCGTCACG
The DNA here is from genome assembly GCA_036265355.1 of Kofleriaceae bacterium. Classification (GTDB taxonomy): domain Bacteria; phylum Myxococcota_A; class Polyangia; order Haliangiales; family Haliangiaceae; genus JABFXX01. The sequence goes on from DATAPF010000241.1 coordinate 11,145, forward strand.
ATCAAGGGCATCAAGGTGCTCGCCGCCTCGGTCGAGGTCGACGATGCCAAGGTGCTGCGCGACACCGGCGATCCGCTGCGCGACAAGCTCGGCTCGGGAGTGGTCGTGCTCGCGGGCACCGGGGGCGCGGAGGTCAAGCTGGTCGCCATGGTGACCAAGGACCTGGTCGGCAAGGTCTCCGCCGGCAAGCTGCTCGGCGAGATCGCGCCGGTGCTCGGCGGCCGCGCCGGCGGCCGGCCCGACATGGCGCAGGGCGGCGGCAAGGACAGCTCCCAGGTGCCGGCGGCCCTCAGCGCCGCCCGCAAGTGGGTCGAGGATCACGCCTGAGGGCGGTCAGCCCCACTTGTAGCGCAGGAACAGCACCATCGCCGTGACCAGTACGAGGAACAGGACGACGGTGTGCAGGATGTACGTCTGGGGCGGCTTGTCGCTCACGCCGGAAGCCTACACCGCGGGCTGACCCGCGGCGTGCGGCGCCGGCGATGTGGGCTCGGCGATCAGCCCGCTGTGCAAACCTCGTCTGGGTGGTCCCGTCTGGGTGGTCCACCGGGCGTCCAGGTCTTCGGTCTGTTGACCTCTGCGCGGGGTCTGGGCTCGCCACCGCTGCGGGCAACTCGCCGAAATTTCTGACCGGCACGCGACCCGCCGGCTGGTGTCGAGTCTTGCATATACTGGTCGCTAACGATGGGCGCTCCTCGATCTTGTGTGATCGCACTGGTCATCGTCCTCGGCGGCTGCGACGTCGGTGAGGTGCCACCCGCCGGCGGTGGCCCCGACGCGGGCAACGGCGTGCAGGCACAGAAGTTCGCCACCGTGGTCAAGCCGGTGGTCATGCGATGCGCCATCGCCGGCTGCCACAGTACCGTGCCGCCCGCGACCGGCCAGCCGCCGAACTTCTACTCGTACGACACGCTCGCCCCGATCTACAGGACCCCTCCGTCGTCGGGCAGCCTGATCATCACCCACGTCACCGACGGCGGGCCCCACAACAACATCACGTACCTCTCGACCGCGGAGAAGAAGACCATCGCCGACTGGATCGACGGCAAGAACTAGCGGTCGAGCCAGGCGGTGGCCAGCGCGAGGGTCCGGGCGTTCTCGGGGACCTGCTCGAGGAAGCTCGCCCGGTAGTCCGGATCGGGGATCTTGTCGGCAACGGCCAGCACGTACGCCCGGGCCCGGGCGATCGCATCGCGCGCGGCGTCGTGGGCGCCGGTGGCGTGGAGCGCCTCGGCGTGGGCGAGCCGGACGAACGCGCCGCGGAACAGGCCGCACCCGCCCATCGCGGCGATCCGCGCCATGGCGTCCTCGGCCGCGGCGAGCGCCTCGCCTGCGCGGCCCTGGGCGAGGCGAACCACCGACAGCGTCGCGCGGACGCCGGGTTGCTCGAGCGGCACCGCGATGCGGAGCGCGACCTCGAGCTCGCGCTCGGCACCGGCGAGGTCGCCGTCGCGGCGGAGCGCCTCGGCGAGCACCCACCGGCCGCGCGCCTCCTCCTGGCGGTTCTTGTGGGCCCGCCCCGACTCGATGATCTCGGCGGCCACCGCGCGGGCGCGGGCGAGCTCGCCGCGGTCGGTGTACAGCGACGCCAGCACGAACCTCCGCAGCGTGCCCAGGATCCCGGCGGCGGTGTCCGCGACCGGGACGGCTTCCAGGGCCTGCACCGCGGGCGCGAACGCGCCGAGGTACCACTGGTTCTTCGCGCACAGCAGCCGCATGAACACGAGCGTGAGCTCGCCGCCGATCGCATCGTAGATCGGCTCGAGCGCGGCGCTGTGCTGCAGACCGGCCCACGGATCGTCGTGCGCGTGCGAGCATCGCAGGCCGCGGGCGACGTGCCACCACTTCCACGCGAGCGGCTCCTGATCGGCGTGGGTGCGGATGAACCTCTCGAACGTGGCCTCGAGCGCGGTGCCTTCCGCGATCCGCCCGACCAGGTCGAGGACAAAGGTGCCCGACGTGAAGTTCATCGCCACCCACCCGGCGGCGCCGGGGGCCGGGGTGATGTTGTCGAGCCACGCGACCGACGCGAAGCGCTCCTCGAACCGCCCGGCGAGCGAGAGCCGCACGCCGTACGCGAACAGGCCCTGCGCCCACGGCACCGAGCCCGGGGGCGCCAGCCGCAGCAGCTCCTCGGCCTCGTCCATCGGGATCTGATGCGTGGCCTGGCCGCCCTCGCAGCGGACGCCGAGCAGGGCGATCCGGAGCTCGAGCGGTGGCGCGCAGGCCAGGCCGAGCGCGGCGCGCGCCATCGCGGCCTGGGGATCGAGGACCTGGATCGCCTGCTGGGCGGCGCGCAGGTAGTGGCGGGCGGCGCGGGCGCCCTCGCCGCCGCGCTCGAGGTGGCCGGCGAGCACCATCGGGTTGGCCTCGCCGCGCTGCTCGAGCCAGTCGCCGGCGCGGCGGTGGCCGAGCCCGCGGTCGTCGTCGGTCAGGGTCGCGTAGGCGCCCTCGCGGAGCAGCGCGTGGCGGAACGCGAGCTCGCGCTCGCCGGGGAACCGGCTGTCCGGCCGCACCACGAGCATCTCGTGCTCGACCAGCCGGGCGACCCACTCGGCCACGATCGGCGCCGGCATGATGCCGTCGAGCACGGCGATCACGCCGTCCTCCCAGCAGACCTCGCCGAACACGCCGGCGGCGCGCAGCACGCGGCGGGCCTCGAACGGCAGCCGGGCGAGCCGGGTCTCGACCATGGCGAGCACGGTCTGGGGCAGCGCGGCGTCCTTGCCGCCGTCCTTGCCCTCGGCGGCGGTGCGGATCAGCTCCTCGAGGTAGAACGCGTTGCCGTCGGCCTGCCTGGCCAGCCGTTCGACGATGTCGCTGCTGGCGCGGTCGCCGAG
>DATAPF010000242.1:0-7908 GCA_036265355.1 Kofleriaceae bacterium
GGCTGCTTGGCCGCGTCGTAGGTGTCGTAATCGAACGGCGCGCCGTCGCCGAGCCCGACCGCCGCGCGCGCCGCCGCCGGCGCAACCTCGGGCGGCAGCCCGGTGATCTCGACCCGGGTGACCGCGCGGCGACCCTCGGCGACGGTGAACGTCACGATCTGGTGCCCGCCGCGCTGCTCGACGGCCGGCGTCACGGTCGCCGCGAAGAAGCCGCGCCGCAGGTACGCCGCGCGGATCCGGGCGGTGTCGAGGCCCAGCAGGTACGGATCGACCGCCGCGCCGTCGCCGATCGCCTCGTGCAGGGCGAGCGCGGCCTCGAGCTCGTCGCTCGCGATCGCGCGGTTGCCGGTGATCCGGATCGCGCCGAGCTGATCGCCGGACGCCGCCGGCGCGTGCGACGACCCGCCACACGCGCATGCGGCCGCGAACACGGCGAGCCAGCCTCGAGACACCCGCGGTCATCCTGACCGCCGTGCGACGGCGGCGCAAGCAATCTGCGGCACCGTGCCTCATCGTGCCGTGCGCGCCCGGCACCGCCTGCAACGCGGCGCACGCCGCGCACCCCGTTCGGACCCCGTCGCCGACCTCAAGGTTGCCCGCGCGGTCGACCGCCACCGCGGCGGCGGTGGAAGCGCAGCGTCCCCGGGCCGATCGTCAGTAGCGCTTGCGCCACAGCAGGTCGAGGGACTGCGTGGTGGCGCCCGCGGTGCCCTGCAGGATCACCCGCCGCGACAGCCAGTACTCGAGCTCGCCCTCCTCGACGTTCTCGTCGGGCCGCGAGTCGAGGTGCTGGCGGTAGGCGAGGAACAGCGACGGCGTGAGCCAGGTTCCGACCGTCACCGCAGCGCCGCTGGTCGCGGTCGCCGCCTCGTAGCGCAGCACGTCGAGGTTGATCGGCAGCGCCTTCTTGACGTAGCCGCTGATCTGGTTGGCGACCAGCGACTGGCCGGCGGCGGCGACCTGGCTCTGCAGCGGGCCGCTCTGCGGATCGCCCCCGGGCTCGCCGCCGAGCAGGAAGCCGAGCAGCTGGTCCTGGGAGAACGTGCCCGGATCGCTCGTCATCACGAGCTCGGGCTTGCTGAGCCGGCCGCGGACCTCGGTCACCGTGGTGACCTGGGGGAAGTCGTAGGTGATCCGGATGTCGAGCAGCGGATCGAGCGAGCCGTCGAAGTTGATCGCTGCGTGGTCGAGCTGGTAGCGCCGGCTGAACAGGTCGAGATCGCCGCGCTCGGCCTCGATCCCGCCGTACATCGCGATCGCCTCGCCGTCGGCGCGCATCTCGAGCTGACCGTGGATCAGGCCGCGGAACTCCTTGGACTCGACCCGGGTCGACCGCAGGTTGACCTTGACCACGAAGATCGGGTTGGTCGGCTCGTGCTGCTCCATCGGCCGCTGCGTCATCCGCCGGCCGTCGGCGAACACCATGTCGGGCGGCGCGCCCACCGGCTTGAGCTTCTCGCCGCGGTCGCTCGGCACGAACACGTCGGCGTGGTCGACCACGAGGTCGGCCTTCCACTGGTTGCGGTCGCGCGACAGCGTGGCGTCGACGGTGGCGGTGATCTCCGGCTCGACGCTGCCGATCGGCGACACCTTGTGCAGGGTGAGCCGGGCCTTGCCGCCGTTGGGCGCCGCGCCGTCGAGCGCGATCGTCCCGGTGAGCGACGCGGTGCCGGCGCCGAGCTTGCCGTCGACCGCGACCCGGATCTCGTGATCGGCGACCAGCGCATCGATCTTCGCCGCGCGCAGCGTACCGACGCTCGGCGCCGTCGGGATCCGCGCGTCTTTCAGGTGGAGCTCGCCGGCGAGCTGGGCGGTGCGCAGATCGAGCCCGGTGAGCTTGAGGTCGGCGTCGAGCACACCGGCGGCCCCACCGGCCGGGCCGGGGGCGAACACGAGCAGCGGCACCAGGTCGAACCGGGTCGCCTTGATCGTGGCCGTCCCGTCGCGCAGCCGATCGGGCCGGAGCTGGGCGGCCAGCTGCAGCGCGCCGCCGTCCGACTCGGTGCCATCGACGGTGACCTGCGCGGTCGCGCCGTCCCAGCTGCCGTCGATCGCGAGCCGCTCGACGACGCGCACCGGCTTGTTGTGCGGCCCCGGCGGGATCGTGAGCTGGCTGGCGGTCAGGCGGACGGTCGCCCTGGGCGCGCCCAGCGTGCCGGTCAGCTTGACCGCGCCGTCGATCCGCCCGGACGTGATCTCGGTGCGGCCGAGCACCGCGAGCAGCCGCGCGGCGTCGGTCGAGGTCAGCTGCGCGGTCGCGTCGAGCGGGGTATCGCGCCCCGCCGCCTGGCCGCGCCGCTCCAGCACGTCGACCAGCGAGACCGGGAGCCGGCCCTCGACCGCGATCAGCGAGGCGCCATGCGAGCCCACGCTGACGGTCGCGGTGGTCGCCCGGTCGTCGAGCGACGCGGTGACGTGGACGTCGATCGGCTGGTCCAGCGGCCCGCCGCGCAGCGCGCCGAGGTCGACCGTCGCCTGCGCGGTGCGCACCGCGGGCCCGAGGTCGATCGCGGCGGTGGCGCGGCCGCGCAGCTGGGTGGTGACTCCGAGCCGGTCGAGCAGCGTGGGATCGATCGCGACGCCCTCGACCCGCGCGCTCGCGCCGCGCAGCGCATCGCGGCCGAGCCGCCGCCACGCCGCCGGGTCGAACGGCCGGTCGGGCATCGCGAGCTCGGCCTGCGCCGTGAGCGTGCCGGTGCGCTCGGCGGTCACGGTCAGCCGCGGGGTGAGCTCGGCCCGGCTGTTCTGCGACAGCTCGAGTGCGGCGGTGATGCCGATCCCGTGCAGCTGGGGCGCGACGAGATCGTGGACCTCGATCCGGCCACCGGCCGTCGTCGCGGTCAGCTCGAGGTCGCCGTGGATCCGGCCGCCGTAGTCACCGGGGAGCCCGGCGAGCTCGGCCGCGCGGCGCACCTCGATCCCGCGCAGGGTCAGCTGGGCGCGCTGGATCGCGTCGCGGCCGAGCCGTTGCCACGCGGCCGGATCGGCGACCGCGCGCGGCGCCTCGGCGTCGACCGCGAGCCGGGCGCGGCCGAGCTGGGCGCTGGTCGCGTCCACGGCGACGGTGAGCCGGCGGCCGTGCAGCCCCGCCTCGACGTGGCCGTCGAACATCGGGGTCGATGTCGCGGCCGGGGCCGCAATCGAGACCGGGACCGGAATCGACACGCCGTGGCCGTCGAGCCGGACGTCGCCCTGCCAGGCACCGTCGGTGCGGGTGACCGCGACGTGGGCGTCGACCTTGCCGTGGTACTCGCCGCTCAGCGCGCCCGCGAGGTTCTCGAGGGTCAGCGATCGGACGTCGAGATCGGCTGCGAGGTCGCCGCGGTGGCGGCCGGCGCGCTGGTAGCTGCCGCCGAGCGCGATCTGGCCGATCGGGCTCTTGCTCGCGAGATCGCGCAGCGCGATCCGCTCGGGGCCGATGTCGATGTGGCCGGTCTTGCCGTACCAGTCCGCGCCGCTGCCGGCGCGCACGTGGTGGCCGACCAGGTCGATCGCGAACCGCCCCGTCCCGAGGTCGGCCGGCGGGGTGACCACCGCGTCGGCGTCGATCAGCCACGGGTTCTGCTTGGGCCGCGATCGTACCGAGACCGCGAGCTTGCCGTCGGGGCGATCGGCCGCGTCGACGGTGAGCTCGCCGAGCTGCATGTCGCGGCGCACCAGATCGACGAGCTGGACGTGCGCCATGCCGAGCGGCCGGGCCGGCAGCTGGCGGGCATCGACCGCGACGTGGAGCGCGCCGACCGCGAGGTCGGCCATCCGCAGCCGCCGGCCCTCGACCGTCCCGGCGATCGCGAGGTCCGGCGCCGGGCGCAGCGCGCCGCGCGCCCGCAGATCGATCGTCAGCGCGCCGTGCACCGGGGCCTTGCCGCCGGTGGCGCGCGCCGGGTCGGTCGCGTCCGCGCGCAGGGTCGCGTCCTCGATCGTGAGCCGATCACCGGCGGTACGGATCCAGGCGGCGAGCTCGGCCCGCACGCCGCGGCCGGTCGCCTTGACCACGGCGCGCGCGCGCTCGCCCGCCGAGCTGACCACGATGTCGAGATCGGTGCGCGGCACGCCGGCGACCTCGCCCCAGCCGCGGATCGTCGCGCTGGCGACCGGCAGCGCGCCCGGCCCGCCCGGCCGGACGTCGAACACCACGGTGGCTGCGCCGCGGCCGGCGAGCTTGCCGCCGGTCAGCCGCGTGAGATCGAGCGCGCCGGTCACGAGCTCGCCGCGCGCCTGCCGGGCATCGAGGTCGGCGGTCCCGGTGAACCGCACCGGGGTCCGGTCGACCCGCCCGCCGACGGTCACCGCGGTCCAGCGGTCGCCCGGGACCGGGGTGGCGGTGACCTGCAGCACCACGTCGGCGGGCAGGTGAACGGTCGGGACCAGGCGCGCCACGGCGGCGGCGCCGGCGTCGACGTACACGTCGCCCGACACCAGCGGCGCCCGCGCCGGCTGGCCCGGCTCGGCCGCCGCGATCCGCACGGTGACGCGGTTGCCGATCACCGCGACGTCGCCGGCCTTCGCGGTGACGTAGGGCAGCGCGATCACCTGCTTGTCCGCGTCGGTGTGGACCACCGTCTGCAGCACGAGCGGCGCGGCCCCGCGCTCGCGCCAGGTCCCGCGCAGCGACACGCCGGCGTCGACCGGCCCGGCGTGCGGCAGCTCGGCCCAGGCGTCGAGATCGAGGCCGTCGAGGTCGACCACCTCGCTGCCGGTGTCGTACCGGATGTGGCCGTGGCGGATCGCGACGTCGGGCAACGCGACGCTCCACGCCGACGATGGCCCCGGCCGCAGCAGGTCCTGGGTCACCAGCGCGCCGCGCCGGTCGCGCCGGAGATCGATGTCGACGCCGTCGGCGTGGACCGCGGCCACGCGCGCCTGGTGCGACAGCAGCGGCAAGACGCCCACCGCGACGGTCAGGTGCTTCACGGTGATCGCCGGCCGTCGATCGGCCCCGTTGATCACGACGTCGTGCAGCGTGAGCTCGCTGAACGGGTTGCCCTCGATCCCGCCGAGCGTCGCCCCGCCGGTGAACGTCGCCGCGAGCCGCTGCTCGACCTGGGCGCGGACCAGCTCGCGACCCCACCGGGTCTGCATCGCGACCAGCGCCCCGAGCACGGCCAGCATCACGAACCCGATCGCGCCGAGCGCGCCGCGCCAGAGCCACCGCCGGATGCGTCGCCCGCCGGGTGCCGACATCAGAATGCCTCCCCGATCGTGAGGTGATACGCGAAGTGCTGTCCGGGATCGGGATCGTTGTTGCCGGTGCGGTTCAGCCGGTAGCCGACGTCGAACCGGACCGGGCCGACCGCCGTGAGCAGCCGCAGGCCTGCCCCCACCGCCCAGTGCAGGTTCCCGAAGTTCAGCTCGCCCGGGGTCTCGGTGACGTCACCGCCGTCGAGGAACGTGACGATGCCGACCGGCATGGTTCGAATCGTGGTGATCGGCACGCGGGCCTCGAGGCTGGTCTCGAACAGGCCGCCGCCGCCGTACGGCAGCGAGACGATCGTGTCGCCGAGCTTGCTGACCGTGTGGCCCATGGCGTCGGTGGTCGTCACGAACGGCCTGCCGCGGACGAACGGCGCGAGCTGGCGCTCGCCGAACCCGCGCTGGCTGACCGCGCCGCCCGAGAACAGCCGCTCGGTCGCCGGAATGTCGCCCCAGATCCCGCCGTAGCGGGCGCGCGCGGCGAGCACGGCGCGGTCGACGTGCAGCGGCGCGAAGCCGCGCGCCTCGCCGATCGCCTCGAAGTAGCTGAACGCGCCACCCGCCAGGGGCGTGCCCTCGGTCGTGCGCAGCTCGCCGTACGCGCCGAGCCGCGGCTCGATCGGCTTGTCGCGCAGGTCGACGATCAGCGCCTGCTCGTAGCCGCCGATCCGCTCGCTGCGATCGAGCCCGAGGTGCTGCGCCAGCCCGAGCGAGCGCCGGCCCGCGGCGGCGTCCTGGGCCGCGGCGTTCGCGGGATCGACGTTGGCCGGCGGGACGATCAGCGACGTGACGTCGCGGAACGAGTCCTGCTCGATCCGCCAGCCGACCCGCAGCTTGACCCGCGGGGTCACGATCGGGGTCTCGAACCCGAGCCGCGCGAGCGGTCCGAAGCTCGTGAACGCCTCCCACGTCAGGTAGTTGTAGCCGGCGTCGATGTCGGCCTTGGTGTAGGTCCAGAACAGGTCGGCGCGCTCGAGCCGGGCGAGCGCGCGCAGCCGCGGCTCGTTGCCGTTCTGCGTGTTGACCACGTACTCCGGGCGCAGCTCGATCGAGGTGGTGTCGAGCGGAAACGGCCAGCCGGCGATCGAGTAGCCGGCGCGGCCGTGCACCGAGTACCCGACGGTGTCGCGGCCGAGCCCGCCGCCGAGCTGGATCTGGTGGCGCGCGCTCTCGGAGACCGCGACCTTGACGTTGACCACCTCGCCGGTGCCCTGGTCGGGCTGGACCTGCACGGTCGAGAACCGGCCGAAGCCGTACAGGTTGCGCTGGGTCTGGGTGACCGCCTGGGTCGAGTACACCTGACCGGGGCGGAACGCGAGCCGCTCGCGCACCGCGGTCGCCAGCTCGCCGGTCGCGCCGGCGATCTCGACGTTGCCGAACGTGCACTTCGGCCCCGCGGTGTAGGCCAGGTCGACCACCGCCGCCTGATCGGCGCGGTCGGCGACCACGCGGGCATCGAGCTTGGCGCGCGCGTAGCCGGCGTCCTGGACCGCGGCGACCAGCAGCGGCTTGGCGAGATCGTAGGCCTCGTAGTCGAACGGCTGGCCGTCGCGCAGCGGCAGCTTGGCGCGCACCGCCGCGACCGGGACGTCGGGCGGCAGCCCGGTGATCACGACGCGGGTCGCCGCGCGCCGGCCCTCCTCGACGGTGTAGGTCACCGTGGCCGCGTCGCCGCGGCGGTCGACCCGCGATCGGACGTCGATGTCGAGAAAGCCCTTGCGCAGGTACTCGCCGCGGATCCGGTCGGCGTCGATCTGGATCGAATAAGGATCGGGCGCGCCGCCGCGCTGCTCGGTCCGGTGCAGCGCGAGCCCGGTGACCAGCGTCTTGTCGCTGAGCTGGTGGTTGCCCTCGAACTTGATCGCCGCGAGCCGCTCGTCGCCGGGCTGGTGCGCCGGTGCGTGGGCGCAACCAGTCGCGAGCCCGAGGGCGAGGACCAGCGGTGGCCGCATGCCAGCGCACCACCGCAAGAAAGATACCTGCGCAAATGCACGAAACCCCGCAGCGGGGGCGTGCGGGGCTGTCACACAGAGCGTGTCGCGCGAGCGCAGTGAAACGGGCCCACGCGCGCGGCGAGCGGAGGCTTGCTCAGCGCGATGGGTGGACCCGGTCGCGCTCGCGCTCCGCCTTGCGGCGGAGGCTGGTGACGAGGGTCGGGATCGCGATCACGATGAGCGCGACCGCGGCGATCTGACCCACGATGTGGCCGCTCAGGAACATCGCCGCGACGAGCATTGCGAGCATCACCGAGAACAGCGCGGTCAGCCCGACGACCTCGTGCGGCACCCCATCGGGCTCGCGATCGAGATCCTCGTTCGGCGCCAGCTTGCCGGGATCGCGCACCGGGTTGTGCGGCTCGTGGCCGACGTCCGGTGGCCGGATGATCGGATGCAGCGAATCCATGGCATCACCTCCAGGTAGCCCGTCGCGGCGGGGCTACCAGGTCCTGCGCGGATAGGCGACCAGGCGATAGATCGCCAGCAGGATCACCGAGCCGAGCACCGACGCGAGCAGGCCGGGGCCCTCGCCGAGCGCGTACCAGCCCAGCGAGTGGCCGAGCGCGCCCGCGACGAACGAGCCGGCGATGCCGAGCAGCATGGTGATCAGGATGCCGCCCGGATCCTTGCCCGGCATGACGAGCTTGGCGAGCGCACCGACGATGAGACCGACGATCAGCGTGATCAAGATATGCATGACTGGCTCCTGGTTGGGGGG
>DATAPF010000243.1:0-18688 GCA_036265355.1 Kofleriaceae bacterium
GGTGTGGGACGAGTTCTGGCCCGACCGGCTGTACAACCACGACGGCTGCGATCCCGACGGCATGGTCGTGCTCGGCCACGCCCAGGGCCCGCACGGCCACAAGGAGCTGGTCGAGATGAACCGCCGGGTCGCCGAGAGCGATCTGACGATCTACGTCAACCTCAACTTCGTGCCGATGAACGGCGGGCACAAGTCGATGGCGGTCGGGCTGTGCGGCTACGAGAGCCTCAAGGCCCACCACACGCCGCACAGCATCGTCGAGTCGAACTCGTTCATGGACCCGCCGCGGTCGTTCCTGGCCCACTCGTTCAAGCGCCAGGGCGATCTGATCGAGGGCACGCTCAAGGTGTTCCACATCGAGACCGTGCTCAACAACCGCGCGTTCGACGGCCCGCTCGGGTTCTTGACCAAGAACGAGGACGACTTCACCGAGGCCGACCGGCTCAAGTTCCAGGCGATGAAGTGGACGCTCGACAAGCTGCCGTTCGCCGCGCGCCGCGAGATCTTCATGCGCACGCCGGCCGCCTACGAGATGATCGCGTGCTACGCGGGGGCGTGCGATCCGGCGCACGAGCGCACGGTCGCCAAGCTCAACGACCAGAACTGCGTCGAGGTCGACGGGCCGGCCGACATCCTGCTGTTCGGCGTGCCGTACATCTCGCCGTACAACGTCAACAGCAAGGCGCTCAACCCGCTGCTCGTGCAGGTGATGTCGCTCGGCTACTTCTATCACATGTACCGCAACCAGCCGATCCTGCGCGACGGCGGGGTGCTGATCCTGACCCACCCGTGCTCCGACCGGTTCGATCCGGTGCACCACCCGAGCTACATCGAGTTCTTCAACCGGATCCTGACCGAGACCACCGACGCGTACACGATCGAGCACAAGTACCAGGACGAGCTGGCGTACAACCCGAGCTACATCGAGATGTACCGGCGCGGCAACGCGTACCACGGCGCGCACCCGTGCTTCATGTGGTACTGGGGCCAGCGCGGCCGCGAGAAGACCAGCCGGGTGATCGTGGTCGGCGCCGACAACGCGACGGTGCCGGCGATCATGGGGTGGGAGACCGCGGGCTCGATCGCCGAGGCGATCGCGATGGCGCGCAGCACGATGGGGCGCAGCGCACAGATCACGATGCTGCACCACCCACCGTACATGATCTCGGACGTGATGTGACCGGAGCCGTGTGATGTCGAGCAACGGTCATAACGGCCACACCGCGGGGCGCGGCTACTTCCTGGAGACCGAGCTCGCGTGGGGCGCGAATGCGACGGCATCGCCGTGGCCCGACGCGCGGCGCGGCGTGCCGCTGCCGCCGCTGCGCGAGCCCGCCACCGGCAAGCCGCGGCTCGACGTCACCGCGATCTTCCGCGGCAAGAGCCTGATGCTGATCGGCTCGACCGGGTTCGTCGGCAAGGTCGCGCTGTCGATGCTGCTGCAGCGCTATCCCGACGTCGGGCGGGTGTACTGCCTGGTCCGCCCCGGCGCGGGCAACACCGCCGACGAGCGGTTCTACAAGAAGGTCGCATCGTCCGAGGTGTTCGATCCGGTGCGCGCGGTGCACGGCGCGGCGTTCGAGGACTTCCTGCGCAGCAAGATCGTCGCGGTCGCGGGCGACATCGGCCGGCCGCTGTGCAACTTCAGCGACGAGCAGTTCGCCGAGTTCGACCGCGCCGGTGGCCTGCACGCGATCATCAACAGCGCCGGGCTGGTGTCGTTCGCGCCGTCGCTGGAGAGCGCGCTGCGGATCAACGCGATGGGCGCCAGGAACGTGCTCGACGCCGCGCGCAAGGCCGGGGCCCGGCTGTGCCACGTGTCGACCTGCTACGTCGCGGGCCGGCGCGAGGGCAACGTGTGGGAGGACGAGCCGGTGGTCGGCTACTTCCCGCGCAACGAGGCGCGCGATCCGGCGTCGCGCGGCGGCCGGCGGGTCACGCACGGGTGGCCGCAGAGCGAGCTGCTCGACCGCGACTTCGACCCGGCGGCCGAGATCGCCGACTGCCAGCGGATCATCGACCAGGCGCGCGACCAGTCCAACGACCGCCAGCACATCTCGCAGTTTCGCGAGCGCGCGGCCGACGCGCTGCGCGCGCAGCGGCGCGATCCCGACGACGAGAACGATCTCAAGCTCGCGGTCGCGCGCGAGCGCAAGATCTGGATGAACGACGTCTTGACCCGGCTCGGCATGGAGCGCGCCGAGCACTGGGGCTGGACCAACACGTACACCTACACCAAGTCGCTCGGCGAGCAGAGCATCCTGTCCGACCCCGCGGTGGCGGCGACCATCGTGCGGCCGGCGATCGTCGAGAGCGCGGTGCGCTACCCGTTCCCGGGATGGAACGAGGGGTTCAACACCACCGCGCCGCTGATGTACCTGATGCTCAAGGGCCACCGCGCGGTGCCGATGGGCGAGGACACCGCGCTCGACGTGATCCCGGTCGACTTCATCGCCACCGGCATGCTGCTGGCGACCGCCGCGGTGCTCGCCGGCGAGCACGAGCCGGTCTACCAGCTCGGCACCAGCGACTCCAACCGGGTGACCTCGCGGCGGCTGACCGAGCTGACCGCGCTCGCGGTGCGCCGGCTGTACCGCGACAAGGCCGAGCGCGGCGAGGACGAGCTCCGGTCGCGGCTGCGCGCGCGGCTCGAGGGCATGCCGGTGACCTACGACCACTTCGAGCGCTGGTCGGCGCCGATGTTCAAGCGGCTCGCCGACCGGCTGATCCGCGTGATCGACGACCGGCTGCCGCGCTGGGGCGCGCCGCGGCTCGAGGCGTTCGCCGAGCGGGCGCGCGAAGAGCTCGCCAAGATCTCGACGTTCACCGGCCAGGTCCAGGGCCTGATCGAGCTGTTCAAGCCGTTCACCACCGACCACGACATCAGCTTCCGGTGCGACAACATCCGCGCGCTGTGGGCGCGGGTGACGCTGGCCGACCAGGATCGCCTGCTGTGGGCGCCGCACCTGATCGACTGGCGCAAGTACTGGCTCGACACCCACTTCCCCGGGCTGCAGAAGTGGACGTTCGACAAGCTCGACGAGGAGTTCGGCGCCAAGCCCAGGTCCGTCTACACCCACAAGGAGCTGGCCGAGCTGTTCGAGGCCATGGTCAAGCTGCACAAGAACCGGATCGCGGTGCGGCTGGTCCGCAAGGACGAGGACGCCGAGCCGATCGCGTACACCTACGGCCAGCTCGGCAAGATGGCGTGGCAGGGCGCGACCGCGCTGCGCCAGATCGGGGTCGGCTCCGGTGATCGCGTGGTCCTGATGTCGGAGAACCGCCCGGAGTGGGGGATCGCGTACTTCGCGATCCTGCTCGCCGGCGCGACCGCGGTGCCGCTCGATCGCGAGCTGTCGCTGCCCGAGGTGCTGAACCTCGCGCGGGTGTCGCGCGCCCGCGCGCTGGTGCTGTCGCGCAAGGTGGTCGAGCGGCTGGCCGGCGAGGCCGACCTTGCGGTGCCGCTGGGCGACGGCGACCGGGACGCGGTGTGGTCGCCGGCGCACCCGGCGTTCGCCGGCTGGCTGGCGCAGCGGCCGGCCGACGGGACGATCAAGGACGCGATCAACGCGCGGGTGTTTGCGTTCGACGAGCTCCTGGTCGAGCCCGACGTCGTGTTCGTCGATCCGCTGCGGCCGTCGATCTCCTCTCCGGTCGCCGGGCGCGCGCCATACCCCGACGTCAAGGGCGACACGCTGGCGTCGCTGATCTTCACCTCGGGGACCACCGGCACGCCCAAGGGCGTGATGCTGACCCACAAGAACCTGACCTCGATGGTCAGCAAGCTGTCGTCGCTGTTCACGCTGTACAAGCACGACCGGCTGCTGAGCGTGCTGCCGCTCCACCACACGCTCGAGTTCTCGGCCGGGTTCCTGATGCCGCTGCTCCACGGCGCCTCGGTCGACTACCTCGAGGAGATCGACGCCGATGCGCTGGCCCGCGCGCTGGAGGATCAGGGGATCACCGGCATGGTCGGCGTCCCGGCGCTGTTCCAGCTGCTCGAGCGCAAGATCTACAAGAACGTCAGCGACGCGGGCGTGCTGGTCGAGAAGGCGTTCGACTCGATCGTCGACTTCAACCGCTCGCTGCGCGACAAGCTGCCGTGGGACGTCGGCGCCGGCAAGCTGCTGTTCTATCCGGTGCACAGAAAGCTCGGCGGCCGGATCCGGCTGCTGATCACCGGCGGCTCGGCGCTGCCGCCCGACACGCTCAAGACGTTCCGCGGCCTGGGCTTCAACCTCTACGAGGGCTACGGCATGACCGAGTCGTCGCCGGTGCTCACCGTGACCCGGCCCGGCGACAAGATCGTCCCCGGCTCGGTCGGCCGCGCGCTGCCCGGCATCGACGTCCGGATCGATCAGCCCGACGCCAGCGGGGTCGGCGAGGTGATCGCCAAGGGCCCCAACGTGATGACCGGCTACTTCGAGAACGCCGAGGCCACCGCACAGACCCTGCAGGACGGCTGGCTGCACACCGGCGATCTCGGGCGGATCGACGACGACGGCAACCTGTTCATCGTCGGCCGCAAGAAGGAGATGATCCTCGGCCCGTCGGGCGAGAACGTGTATCCCGACGAGCTGGAGGAGCTCTACCGCGACTGCAAGTACATCAAGGAGATCTCGATCGTCGGCCTGCCGTCGATCGATTCCGCCGCGCATTCGCGCGACGGTGGGGGCGGGCACGAGACCGTCGCGGCGCTGATCGTCCCCGACTACGAGCAGGGCGACGGCGAGCACCGGATGTCGCGCGAGGCGGTGCGCGAGGCGGTGCGCGAGCACGTCAAGAAGATCGGCAAGGGCCTGCCGCTGTACAAGCGGCTCAAGGTCGTCCACCTGTGGGACCACGACCTGCCCAAGACCGCGTCGCGCAAGGTCCGGCGGCGCGACGTGATCCAGGAGCTGGCGCGGCTGGAGCGCGCGGCCAAGGGCGGCGCCGAGATCAAGCGACTCGAGGCCCAGCCCGGCAGCGCCGGCGCGTGGCTGTACGACGTGATCGCCGACGTCGCGCAGAAGAAGCGCGGCACGGTGACGGCCGAGGCGCGGCTCGACGAGCTCGGCTTCGACTCGCTGATGTTCACCGAGCTCGCGGTCGCGCTCGAGGCCGCCGGGGTCGAGCTCCCCGATCCGGCCGAGCTCCAGGGGGTGGAGACCGTGGCCGACGTCGAGCGGCTGATCGCGCGGCTCGGCGCCCGGACCCGCAGCGACAAGCCGCGGCGCGATCGGATCGCCCGCGAGAAGGCGGCCGAGGACCGCAAGGCGGCGGCCGACGACGACATCGCGGTGCCGCGCCCGCTGGTCTCGCTCGGCCGCCGGGCGCTGCGCGGCGGGATGAAGGCGCTGTACCGCAACGTGCTCGACACCTCGGTGTACGGCGCCGCCCAGGTCCCGCCGTTCGGCGGCTATATCGTGTGCGCCAACCACGCCAGCCACCTCGACACCGGCCTGATCAAGTACGCGCTCGGCGAGCAGGGCGAGGCGCTGGTCGCGCTCGCGGCCAAGGACTACTTCTTCGAGGATCCGGTGCGCCGGATGTACTTCGAGAACTTCACCAACCTGGTGCCGATGGAGCGCCACGGCTCGCTGCGCGAGTCGCTGCGGCTGGCCGGCGAGGTCGTGCGCGACGGCTACATCCTGTTGATCTTCCCCGAGGGCACGCGCAGCGAGACCGGCGTGATGACCGACTTCAAGCCGTCGCTCGGCTACCTCGCGCTGACCAACAAGTGCGGCATCCTGCCGATGTACCTGGCCGGCACCCACGAGGCGATGCCCAAGGGCCGCTACCTGCCGCGGCGCGGCGAGCGGGTCGCGGCGCACATCGGCCCGTTCGTGCCATACAGCCAGGTGGTGGCGCTCGCCGGCAAGGGGTCGCGCAGCGAGCAGTACAAGGCGGTCACCCACCACGTCGAGGGTGTGATCCGCCGGCTCGCCCCGCACGATCAGGCGTGGACGCTGGGCGACGCCGGCACGATGCCGATGGCCGAGTACCTGGCGCTGCACGGCAAGCCCGGCGAGGCGGCGTCCGAGGACGAAGCCCGTGAATGAGTATTTCGAACCGAGAAGCACCGAGCTCGCAGGTGCAGGGCCGCGCGACGCGACGCGCGGAGGGGTGAATGTCGCGGCTTCGCCGCGGCTGAGGGGACGGGAAAGTCCCCTCCGGAAAGCCGAAGCCCGTGAGTAAGGTCCTGGTCACCGGCGCGACCGGGTTCCTCGGCGAGCACCTGTGCCGCGTGCTGGTCGAGCGCGGCCACACCGTGCGCGGCCTGGCGCGAACGCGCTCGGCGATCCTCGCGGACCTCGGCGTCGAGCACATCCGCGGCGACGTGCTGGCCGGCCCGGAGCTCGACCGCGCGCTCGACGGCGTCGCGGCGGTCTGCCACCTCGCGGGCGCGGTGTCGCGCGATCCCGATGACGCGCAGCGGATGATGCGGCTGCACGTCGACGGCACGCGGCGGGTGCTGGAGCGGATGGCCGCGGCCGGCGTGCCGCGCATGGTGCTGTCGTCGACCAGCGGGACGATCGGGGTGTCGAAGGACGAGGCGATCCTCGACGAGACCGCGCCGTACGCCGAGGAGATCGTCGCAGGCTGGCCGTACTATGCCTCGAAGATCTACCAGGAGCGGCTGGCGTTCGAGCACGGCAAGCGGCTCGGCATCGAGATCGTCGCGGTCAACCCGTCGCTCTTGCTCGGGCCCGGCGATCGCCGGCTGTCATCGACCGGCGACGTCCGCCGGTTCCTTCGCCGCGAGATCCCGACGATCCCCGACGGCGGGGTCAGCTTCGTCGACGCGCGCGACGCGGCGGACGCCACCGCCGCGGCGCTGGAGCGCGGGCGGGCGGGCGAGCGCTACCTGCTCGGCGGGCCGAACTGGACGACCAAGGAGTTCTTCGCGCGGCTCGGCCGGATCGCGCACATCGCGCCGCCGCGGCTCAAGCTGCCGCCGTCGTGGGCGCGGTGGGGCGCGGGCGTGATGGAGGAGCTCTACCGCTGGCGCGGCAAGCAGCCGCCGGTCGACCGGATCTCGGTCGAGATGGCCGAGCACTACTGGTGGATCGACTCGTCGAAGGCCGAGCGCGAGCTCGGGTTCGCCGCGCGCGATCCGCAGCTGACGCTGGTCGACACCGTCGCGTACCTGCGCCAGGGCGTCGACGACGCCTGAGCGGAGACCGCGCGCCGCGGCGTCAGGTGCAGATCGTCAGCAGGTCGAGGCCGGCCGACGACAGCAGCACGAGCGCGGTCTCGTTGCCGCGGGTCACCAGCTGGAACGCCTCGGGGCCGGCGGGCTGCCAGCCCGGCAGCTCGTACTGGACCAGCTTGCCGGTCGCGACCTCGAACGAGGTCAGCCGCAGCTCGGCCTTGCCGTCCAGCCAGGCGATCCAGAACCGCGTGCCGTCGTACCCGACCCGGGGCGCCGAGCCGGGGAGCCCGATCGTGGCGGTGACGTCGCCGGTCGACACCGCGTAGTGGGCCTGGACCGCGCCGTTGAAATCGACCCATACCACCATCATCCCGTCGGCGGGCAGGGGCCCCGTCGTGTTGCGGATCTGGCTGCAGCCCGGGGCGATGGTCAGGTGCCCTCCGACCACCGGGGCGATCTTGCCCATGTAGTTGACGTCCGTGATGATGCACTCGGGGGTGCTGCCCGCCGGCTGGTCGGCCCACACGCAGTGCGAGTGGCTGGGGCCGTCGGTGCACGCGAGCTCGCTGATCGGTCCATTGGCGGTGAACTGCGACGCCCCGCCGAGGTTGACCGTGCCGTCGCTGTTGACCAGCGAGATCTGGATCTTGTCGCTCTGCGCGGTGACGAACGCGCGATCCACCAGGCCAGCGTCGGACGGGTAGGGGTTGCGCCCGAGCAGGCGGCCGGACAGCGTGCTCTGCGGCGTCGCCTTCGACAGGTCGCGCTCGACGACCCACAGCGTCTCGTCCTTGCCGTTCGAGCTGGCGAGCACGAGCTTCAGGCCGGCGTCGGCCGCGCCACCGAGTGCGACGTCGGTGATCGCGGGCAGCGCGGCGGATTGCTGCATCGCGTGGTTGGGGCCCAGCAGCACGCCGTGCGCGGCGTGGACGGTGGCGATCGGGGCGGTATCGACCCAGAACGCCGCGTAGCCCTCGGCGGTCGGCGCGATCGCGAGGTCGGCTGCGGTGGGGGGCGGTGACGCGACCGGGACGCGATCTACCTTGCAGATCGAGGCCGGCACCGGCGGAGCGTCGACCATGCCGTCGCCGGCATCGGACCGCGGCGACGAGCCGAAGTCCAGCCGGCCACAGCCGAGCATTCCGAGCGCAGCCACGACCGAGGCGCGATGCACCGCGGCAGGGTAGCAAACCGCGCCTGGCGCGCGGGCGGCGATCCCAGCGCCGCGTGATCGACACCGCAGTCGGCGTCCAACCGGCACGCCCATGACCTCTGCTCGCGCTGGAAGGACGAGGCCGCGTTCGAGCTCCACGCCGAGCAGCCGCACACCGTCTGCTTCCCTCGCGCGGGTCGAGCCGCGGATCGATCATCCGCTCGACGTCACGCGGGCCCGGCCGCTGGGCGCGTAGTACACTCGCCGCCATGGACGACGCCGAGGACGTCCGCGCTGCGAGCCCGCTGGCCCGCCTGCGCGGATGGCTCGGTCCGCCGCGCCGCTACGTGCTGACGCGCTGGCTGATCCTGCGGCTGCTCGGCGTGGTGTACCTGTTCGCGTTCCTCGGCATCGTGTGGCAGGGGCTGCCGCTGCTCGGCGAGCACGGGCTGACGCCGGCGAGCACGTACGTCGAGCAGCTGCGCGACGCGGGCCGATCGTTCTGGGACGTGCCGAGCGTGTTCCTGCTCGATCCGTCCGACGCGGCGCTGCGCGGCTGGGCGATCGCCGGGGTCGCGCTGTCCGCGGCGCTGCTGCTCGGCTACGCCAACCTGCCGTCGCTGGCCGCGCTGTGGCTGATCTACGGCTCGTACGAACGGATCGGCCAGCTGTGGTGGGGGTTCGGCTGGGAGATCCAGCTGCTGGAGACCACGGTGATCGCGGCCTGCCTGGTGCATCCGTGGGATCCGCGCCCGCTGCGCGCCCCGGCGCCGCCGCGCACCGCGATCGTGCTGATGCGCTGGCTCGCGTTCCGCATCATGCTCGGGGCGGGGTTGATCAAGCTGCGCGGCGATCCGTGCTGGACCGCGCTGACCTGCCTCGACGCGCACTTCGAGACCCAGCCGATCCCCAACCCGCTGTCGCCGTGGTTCCACCACCTGCCGCACGCCGCGCACGCCGCCGGTGTGGTGTTGAACCATGTCGCCGAGGTGGTCCTGCCGTGGTTCGCGTTCGGTCCGCGGCGGCTGCGGCTGGTCGCCGGGCTCGGCATGCTCGCGTTCCAGAGCGTCCTGATCCTCAGCGGCAACCTGGCGTTCCTCAACTGGCTGACCGTCGTGCCGGTGCTCGCGCTGCTCGACGACGACTTCGTCGCGCGCTGCGTCCCCCGGCGGTGGCGCGACCGGCTGCGCGCCGCGAGCACGGCGCCGCGCCCGCCGCGGCTCGGCCACCAGATCTTCGTCGGCTGCATCGCGGCGCTGGTCGCGATCAAGAGCATCCCGGTGGTCGAGAACCTCGCGGCGCGCCACCACCGCCAGGCGATGAATCAGAGCTACGACCGGCTCGCGCTGGTCAACACCTACGGGGCGTTCGGCTCGGTCGGCATGGAGCGCCACGAGCTCGTGATCGAGGGCACGCGCGACGCGGATCCCGCCACCGCGCGGTGGTCGGCGTACGAGCTGCCGTGCAAGCCCGGGAGGCTCGACCGGCGGCCGTGCGTGCTCGGCCCCTACCACCGCCGGCTCGACTGGCTGATCTGGTTCGCGGCGATGTACGACCGGCCGACCCCCGAGTCGGTGTGGGTGATCCACCTGGTCTGGAAGCTGCTCGACGGCGATCGCGGGATCCGCGAGCTGCTCGCCGGCGATCCGTTCGGCGGCGCCGCGCCGCGCTTCGTCCGGATCCGCCGGTTCCGCTACCACCTCGAGCCGTACAGCAGCCCGACCTGGTGGACCCGCGACGACGAGCAGCCGTGGCTGCCGCCGGTCGCGCTCGACACGCCCGGCCTGCGCGAGACGCTGGAGCAGTACGGCATGCCGTCGCCGACGCTGGTCGATCCATAGGGGACTTTCCCGTCCCCTCTCGCCCGGCAAAGCCGGGCGATTCACCCCTCCGCGCGTCGCGTCGCGCGGCCCTGCACCTGCGAGTCTCCAGCCTATCCGAGTCGTTGTCTCACGGCTCAGGCCGCCGGCGAGGCCAGCCGCGCCCGGCGCAGCGCGATCAGCTCCTGGCTCGACGGCACGCGCGCCCGCGGTCCGGTCGGCTCGACGCCGCGCGCGGCGAGCGCCCGGCGATACGCGGCGAAGCTGCCGCCGTCGCGGTGCGCGTCCATCACGGCGAGCCCGGCGCTCGACTCGCCCTGCGCCAGCATGTACTCGATCCACGCCCAGCGCGCCGAGGTCGGACGCACGGTGACCTTGCCACCCAGCCCCGCCGCTGCCAGCCCGCGGCGCAGCCGCGCCAGCCGGTCCTCGACCACGGCGATCCCGGCGAACGGTGTGCCGTCGAGCGGCGTGTTGCGCTTGGCGACGAACGGCGCGACGCCGTAGGCGACCCGGGGATGGATCGCCGCGAGCTCGCGCGACAGCGCGATCAGCTCGTCGACGTCGGCGTCGGTCTCGCCCGGCACACCGAGCATCATGTAGATCTTCAGCGTCTGCAGCCGGTGCGCGGCGGCGAGCTCGGCCGAGCGCAAGAGGTGGCGCGCCTGGGTCGAGCGCTCGACGATCCGCCGCATCCGCTCGCTCGCACCGTCGGCGGCGACGGTCAGCGTGCGGTAGCCGCCGCGGGCGAGCAGCCCGACCAGCTCGTCGTCGAGCTTGTCGGCGCGCAGGCTGGAGATCCCGATCTCGCGCCCGGCGTCGACGATGTCGCGCACGATCGCGGCGATCTCGGGGTGATCGGTGACCGCGGCGCCGACCAGGCCGACCCGGCGCGCGTCGGCGGGGATCCCGGCGATGACGTCGCGGCGCGCGACGATCCGCATGCCGCCGTTGGTCGACCGCCGCATCACGCAGTAGGTACAGCCGCGCGAGCAGCCGCGCGCGGCCTCGGTCAGGAACATGTCGGCGAGCTCGGTGTTCGGCGTCGCGATCACCGAGCGGGCGGGGAGCAGCGCGTCGTCGGCCGCCGCGACCGGCGGCACCCGCTCGCCGTGGACGTGGGGCAGGAAGTAGCCGGGCCGCCCGGCGAGCGCGTCCCACACCCGCTCGCGCACGAAGCCGACCTCCCGCGCGATCGCGACCAGCTCGGCGATCAGCTGCTCGCCCTCGCCGAGCACCACGAGGTCGAAGAACGGCGCGAGCGGCGCCGGGTTGGAGAACGTCAGCGGCCCACCCGCGATCACCAGCGGGTGGCGGGCGTCGCGGTCGGCGGCGAGCACCGGCACGCTGGCCCGCTCCAGCGTGTCGATCACCCCGGCGATCTCCAGCTCGTACGCGACCGAGTACGCGAGCATCGGATAGCCGCCGACCGGGCGCGCGGTCTCCAGCGTCACGAACGCCCCGCCGCGCGCCGCGTCGCCCGGGTCCGGCAGCATCGCGCGGTCCGCGGCGACCCCGGGCATCGCGTGCAGCACGCGGTAGATCTGCTGGTAGCCCAGCGACGACATCGCGGCGCGGTACGGGCTCGGATACACCAGCGCGATCCGGGTCTCGGCCTGCTTGTGCAGCGTGCCGCGCTCGGCGGCGAGCAGCGCGCGCCGGTTGGTCACGGGCGGGCCGGCCTCGCGGGCAAGCAGTTCTCGGAGCAGGGCATGACGATCCGCCTCATGGCTACCACACCGCGGCCCCGCCGGCGTACCGGGTCAGCGATTGCACAGCGCGAGGTTGAGCTGGGTCGTGCGCGTCATCCGCGCGCCGGTCCGCGCCCACAGGTCGATGCAGAGCGGGTTGCCCGAGCTGATCGGCCGGCCCGACGCGTCGCAACCGTAGCGGGTGATCAGGATGTCGGCAGCGCCGTCGCCGTCGCGATCGATCGCCCGCCAGACCTGGTCGTCGGGCATCCCGCTCGGGCTCGACGGCAGCTGGCTGCGGTTGATCAGGTGCGCCCGGCCGAGGTCGAGGCTCGGGTCGATCACGCCGATCCCATCGCTGTCGGGGACCGCGCCGCGCAGCAGCTGGGTCTTGACCGTCCATAGCATCGGGCAGCTCCGCGAGAAGCTGGTCGCCTCCAGGATCTGGACCTGCGCGACCACGCGGTGCTCGTCGAGCACCGCCACGGTCTGCCCGGCGTGGGGCTCATCGCCGACGCAGTTGCCGGCGTCGCCGTGGATCTCGCACAGCCGAGGCGGGATCGGCGAGCCGCCGGAGCGCTCGACCCGCACCACCCGGCCGCTCGGACCGGCCAGCGCGGCGGGGGACAGCCCCAGCGCCAGCGCCAACGCCGCGAGCGAGCACGCGACCAGCACGGCGCCGGACGACCACGACACGCATCGAGGATAGCAGCTGTGCTAGCACCAGGGTGCATGTCGCATCTCCGCTACGCCATCCGGCTCGATGCGCTCCGCCACCTGGCGGAGATCGAGCTGCGGTTCCCGGTAGATACCGACACGGTCCTGCTCGTGCTGCCGGCCTGGTCGCCGGGCAGCTACCTGATCCGCGACTACGCGCGGTTCGTGCGCGACCTCGCGGTGACCGGCGACGACGGTGCACCCCGCCGCACCACCAAGCGTGACAAGTCGACGTGGACGGTCGACGCCGGCGGGGCGCGCGAGCTGCACGTCCGCTACGCGGTGTACGGGCATGACCTCAGCGTGCGCACCAACCACATCGATGCCGACCACGCGTTCCTGCACGGCCCGGCGACGTTCCTCCACCCGGGGCACCTGCGCACCGCGCCGGTCGAGCTCGAGCTCGCGATCCCCGACGGCTGGGTCCTGACCACGGCGATGGCCTGGGATCCGAGCCCGCCGTACCGGCTGACCGCCGCCGACATCGACGAGCTCTACGACCACCCGATCCACGCCGGACCGACCCGCACCCTCGCAGTCCCCGCCGCGGTGCCGGTCAAGCTCGCGATCTGGGGCGCGCGGGCCCCGGGCGGCGCGTTCGACGAGCGCCGGCTCGCCGCGGACCTCGCCGCGGTCGTCGACGATCACATCGCGCGGTTCGGCGGCGCGCCGTTCTCGCACTACACGTTCCTCGTCATGCTCGCGCACGACGGCTACGGCGGCCTCGAGCACCGCGCGTCGAGCGTCAACCTCTACCACCCGCAGTTCGCCGCGTCGCGCAAGCACTACGAGGGGCTGCTCGAGCTGCTGTCGCACGAGCTGTTTCATGTATGGAACGGAAAACGGATCGCGCCGCCCGCGCTGCTCCAGCCCGACTACGCGCGGGAGGCCTACACGTCGTGCCTGTGGCTGATGGAGGGGATGACCAGCCACTACGACCGCTACGCCCTGCGCACCAGCAACCGGATCACCGCCCGGAGCTTCCTCGACAAGGTGCTCGACGACTGGGCGCGGCTGATGGCGACCCCGGGACGGCGCCGCAACAGCCTCGAGGCCGCGTCGTTCGATGCCTGGATCAAGCTGTACAAGCCCGACGAGTCGAACCTCAACACCACGGTCAGCTACTACCTCAAGGGCGGGCTGACCCTGCTCGCGCTCGACCTCCAGATCCGGCGCCGCACCGAGGGCGCGCGCAGCCTCGACGACGTCGCGCGCCTGCTGTGGCAGCGCTACGGCGCGCCCGGCCAGCCCCACCCCGAGGAGCTCCAGCCGGTGTTCGAGGAGGCCACCGGGCTGTCGTTCGCCGACGTGTTCGACCGCCAGATCCGCGGCACCGCCGATCCCGAGCTGGTCGAGGAGCTGCGCCACGTCGGCCTCGAGCTGCGCGCGATCAACGATCCGGCGCAGCTCGCCGACGGCGGCCGCCCGGTGTGGCTCGGCGCGACCCTGAGCGGCGGCAAGGTCACCGGCGTGCACGACGACTCGCCGGCCCATGCGGCCGGGCTGTCGCCGGGCGACGAGATCATCGCGCTCGACGGCTTCCGCGTGACCAGCGACGCCGACGTGCGCTCGCTCACCGGTCCGCTCGTCCCCGGCGACCGGATCGAGCTCGCGGTGTTCCGCCGCGCCCGCCTGCTGCGGCTGCCGCTCACGCTCGCCGCCGCGCCGCCGACCCGCTACGAGATCGCGGGGATGCCCGACGCCGGCGCGGCCGCGGCGCGCTACCACGTCTGGCTGGGCGAGCCTCACCCGGGTGCGCAGGTGATGGCGACGATCACGACGACGGCGCGCTGGGTATGAGCCTGCTAGACTCGCGTGCGATGCGATGCGTGATCTGGGCCGCGGCGGCCGGCGCGCTGGCCGCCGCCGGCTGCAGCAAGAAGAGCCAGGACGGCCTTCCGCCGGCCTCGGAGTGGCAGGGCGCGCAGGGCGAGGGCAGCGCGCCCGCTGCGCCGGAGCCCGACCCGCCGATCCCGCACGTCACGCCGCCGCCGGGCATGGTCGGCAAGGCGACCGATCCGCACGCCGGCCTCGACCTGGGCGGCGCGAGCAACCCGCACGCCGGCCTCGACATGAACGGCGACGGCGAGCCCGACAACCCGCACGGCGGCGCCGACGTCACCCGGCTCGGGCTCGAGGCGCCCGATCCGGACCGCCCGATCGATCCGAGCCATCGCGTCGCCGGCACGATCACCGTCGACCCCAAGGCGGGGGCCAAGCTCACGCCCGGCACCTCGGTGTTCCTGATCGTCAAGCGGGCAGGGCCCGATGGTGCACCCTTGGGGCCGCCGCTCGCCGTCGACAAGCTGACCTGGACGGGCGACGGCATGGCGTTCGAGCTCACCGAGGCCCAGGCGATGGTCGCCGGCACCGATCTCAGCGGCGACGTCGTCGTGATGGCCCGCTACGACCAGGACAGCGACGCGGGGACCAAGCAGCCGGGCGACATCACCGGCCAGGTCCGCGTCAAGCTCCCGGCCGAGCACGTCCAGCTGACGCTCGACACCGTGCTGCCCTAGCCCGGCTCAGAACCGGCCGAACACCACCACGCCGTTTCCCGCCGGCGCGACGTGGACCGTCTTGTCACTTGCGTGCTCGGTCCCGTCGGGGCGGCCGATCACGTACAGCGCCACGCCGGTGGCCACCAGCACGCCGCTCGCGATCAGGAAGCCGGCCTGGAGCCGGTTGTCGTGCTCGCCCTCGCTCTGCTTGGCCCGGATGTCATTCCCCCACGGCTGGTCCTTGGGGTGGCTGTTGATCTGATCGCTGATGCTCTTGCCCTGGATCCCGTAATACACGCCGATACCGCCGGCCGCGATGCCGGCGATACCCGCGGCCAGGCCGCTGTACATCAGCGCCGGGTTGCCACTGGCGGCGACCTTCGCGGCCGGCTCCTCGGCCGGCGACTTCGGGGGCGGGAGCGGGGTCGGCTTGACCGTGCTGGGGCCGCCGTCCTCGTCGGGCGGGTCGGGATTCGGCCTGGACCTGGCGGGGCGCCGCGGGGAGTCCTCGGTCGACCTGGGTCGATCGGTGGACTCCTCGCTCGGGGCGAGCTTGGTGGCGATGGCGCCCCCTCCCTGAGTGGGGTTGGCCGCTTGCGGCGCGCACGGGTCCCGGCTCTTGCGGCCGAGCTGGCGCTGCACGATCTTGGCCTGTGATCTCGCGAACGCCGCGTTGACGCCGTCGGGATCCTCCTTGAGGTACCGGCAGAAGTACTCGAGCGCGTCGTCCCACTGGCCGAGCTCCTGGTACTGCGCGCCGATGTTCGACAGCAACAGCGAGTTGGGCGCGAGGTCGTAGGCGTCGTTGTACAGCTTGATCGCCGCCTCGTGGTCGCCGGCC
Organism: Kofleriaceae bacterium; assembly: GCA_036265355.1. Taxonomy (GTDB): domain Bacteria; phylum Myxococcota_A; class Polyangia; order Haliangiales; family Haliangiaceae; genus JABFXX01. The sequence continues at coordinate 15,859 of DATAPF010000243.1, forward strand.
TCGCTCTTGGCGATCGCCTTCTTCACCAGATCGCTCGCCGCCTTCTGCTTGGCGCTGGTCGGCTGGGCGAGGGCAGGGTGCACCAGGCCTGCGAGCAGGGCAGATGCCAGCAGCACCGCGATGCGTCGCGAACTACGCAGCATGGACGTAGCCTATCATGCGCGATGTACGCCCATCATGCCAGGCTCGCGAACAGCGGCGCCAGCTTTGCAATCACCTCGTCATGGACATGGCCGTTGGACGCGACCAGGCCGCGGCGGTGTGCAAGCTCGCGCGTGTAGTCGAGCGGATTGCCAAATAGATCACTCAGCCGGCCGCCCGCCGGGACCAGGATCGCTTCCGGCGCGCAGGTGTCCCAGGCCTTGGTCCGGGTCGCCGGATTGACGTAGAGGTCGCGCAGCCCCGCGGCGATCATGCACAGCTTCACGCCGACCGAGCCCACGTTGAGCTCGTTGTCGATGCCGAGCTCGCGCTTGACCCGATCGAGCTCGCGCGAGCGGTTGGACTTCGAGGCGACCAGGCGGACGTCGGCCGCGGCCGCGACGCTCGACACCGCCAGGGCCCGGGTCTGCCCCGCGGTGACCATCATCGCGCCCGCCGGCGTGCCGTGGAACAGGCGATCGAGCGCCGGCTGGTACACCACGCCGACCGTCGGCACGCCGAGGCAGACCAGCCCGATCATCACCGAGTAGCCGTCCTCGCCGCGGATGAAGTCCTTGGTGCCGTCGATCGGATCGACCAGCCAGTAGCGGGGCGCACCGAGCGCGTCCGGCGCCGGGGGGAGCTCCTCCGAGATGATCGGGTCGTCCGGGAAGCTCGCGGCGAGCCCCTCGACGATCAGCTCCGACGCCCGCCGGTCGGCCACGGTCACCGGCTCGTCCCCCGGCTTCATCTCGACCTGCAGCTCGCCGCGCTGCATCCGCGCGGCCTCGGCGCCGGCCTGCCGGGCCAGCTCGATCGCCCGCGCCAGCTCGCGCTCGAAGCTCAATTGCTGCCTCCCTGGGGCCACAGCAGCTGCCGGACCTCGTCGACCGTGGCCACGCTGCGCCCCGAAAGCCGGACCAGCTCGACCGCGGCCGCGACCAGCTCGCCGTTGGACCGGGCCATCTCGCCGCTCGGCAGGTAGAAGTTGTCCTCCAGGCCGACCCGGACGTCGCCGCCGAGCGCCAGCGCCGCCATCGCGAGCGGCCACTGCTCGCGGCTGATCCCGATCACCTTCCAGCGCGATCCGGCCGGCGCCTGCTCGGCCTGGAACGCCAGGTGGCGCGCGGTCGCCGGGATCCCGCCGAGCACGCCCATGATGAACGAGAAGTGGTACGGCGCTTCGAGCAGGCCGAGCTCGACCAGCACGCGGTGCGAGGCGGTGTGGCCGACGTCGAAGCACTCCATCTCGGGCTTGGCGCCGTACTCCTTCATCGCGCGGGCGAACCCCAGGATGTCGTCGAACGGGTTGGCGAACACGAAGTTGAACGCGAACTGTTTCTTGTGCTCGCTCCACTTGGCGTAGTTCATCGAGCCCATGTTGAGCGCCGCGATGTGCGGCCGCAGCGCGAGGTGGTGCACCCGCTCGGTCATCGGCCCGGCGCCGCCGGTCGACCAGTTGATCAGCACCGGGCAGCGCTGCTTGGTCTCGGCCATGATCCGCGCGAACGTGTCCTTCGACCACGTCGGCGAGCCGTCGTCGTTGCGGGCGTGGATGTGCACGATCGCGGCGCCCGCCTCGTACGCCCGCCGCGCCTCCTCGGCGATCTCGACCGGGGTGTACGGGATCGCAGCGCAGTGCTTCTTGGTGGTCACGGCGCCGGTCAGGGCGCACGACACGATGACTTTGTCGGCGGCGTTCACGACGAGACAGTTGCGGCAAGCCGGGCGGACGGTCAAGTCCTCCCGGTGGGCCGGCCCGGGCTGCGCCGGCGGCCGACGGCCATTTCGGGGCCCCGGCGTCCGGCGTTGCCACTCCGCTGTCCGCCCAGCGGACGTTCCGGACAGCTGCCCGCGCGATCTCAGCTAGTTACGTAGGCGCACAGCGTGCTGGAGGCGCGTCCCATGCACGACTTCGCAAGCCTGGAGCGCTGCGCCGCCTATGTCGCGGCGCGCGCTGTGCTGACGGAAGTTCAGCAGACGGCCATGCGCTGGCCGGAGGCCCTGCGCCACCGCGCCCGCCACGCCGCGCTCGACACCGTGCAGCTCACCGCGCAGGCGACCAGCCACGGCCATGACTCGGCCGGCCGCCGTCAGTGCCTGCGCGAAGCGATCACCACCGCGCTGGGCGTCGCCGCGGCCGTCGATGCAGCGCGCGCGATGGGCTACGGCGGTGATGAGCTCCTCGAGCTGCAGCGCGTCACCGGTCGCACCATCGCGCTGCTCGGCATGTTTCTCCATGCCGGCACCGCCATCGTCTGACCCCGAAAAAAAACCAAGTCGCGTGAGCCGACCGCCCGCTCTCAACGCCCCCATGGCTCACGCGACATGACCACCCCATTGTAACGCAAGTCCCTGATCCCCCCTGCGAACCCTTGAAACCTTGTGCGCCATCATCCCCGACCGCCGCTCCCCCGCCATCCCGCCCTCTACCTGCCGCCTCGCCTCACCGACCCACACCCGACCTACCCAGCCGACCACCTGCCTCGCCCACCCACACTCCCCGCGTCCACGCGTCTCTGTGCCCCCCGCAACTCCGCGATTCCCAACCGACCTCCAGCACCACCTCGCCCACCGTACCCAGCCCCAACTTCACGGGACAGGCCTCTCTTAGTGCGTGGAACGTGCCAACGCTTACAGGCTGATGTTGCGCTGGTTCCGTGGCCCCGAGTGTCCAGTCCAATGGACA
>DATAPF010000244.1:0-8912 GCA_036265355.1 Kofleriaceae bacterium
GGCGATCAGCTGCTCGATCGGGGGTATTCCGCCGATCAGATCCGGTATTACCTCGCGCTGCTCGGGCTGTCCGAGAAGCCGTCGAACTTCGACTTCGAGAAGCTGACCGAGCGCAACGCGTTCCTCGCCGGGCCGATGAACGCGTCGTTCGAGCGGCCGATCTCCGCCGCGCACTCCAAGTTCGGCGGCCGGGTGCCCCCCGGCGTGCTCGCCGACAAGATCGTCGCCGACACCCAGCGCATCGTCCAGCGCTACGTGAAGTGCATGGAGCGCGCCGATTACCCGACCATGCTGTTCGAGGTCGAGAACTACGCGCGCATCATCAACAGCCTGTTCAACCAGTACAAGCCGCACGACGACCGCCGCCCCGAGGACAGCCGCCGCGACGCGCTGTATGCGTCGTTCTACGTGCTCAAGAACCTGATGATCATGCTGTACCCGTTCGCGCCGGACACCATGGACCGGGTGCGCGACTCGCTGCGCCTGCCCGCCGATGTGTTCCGGGTCGAGGAGCTGGGTGCCCCGATCCCGGCCGGCCACGAGGTCGGACCCAAGCAGCCGTACTTCCCGGGCGAGGCCGAGCGCAACACCAGGGAGTGAGTCGATCGACCCCCGCAGGGTCGTTCGGCGACCCGGGTTGCGAGCTCGCAAGGCTCGCGGTCGACGTTGAGCCGGCGCGCGGGGCTTGGCCTCGCTCACGCCCGGTGGCGGACGTAGAGGTTGCTCGGCCTGCCGCGGTCGGTGTGCTCGCCGTCGCGCTGGAACCCGAGGCGCTCCAGCACCGCGATCGAGGGCTGGTTCTCGGGCAGGGTGGTGGCGAACACGGCGTCGTGGTCGAGCTCGCCGAACGCGAGCGCCACCGCGGCGCGGCCCATCTCGGTCGCGTGGCCCTTGCCCCATGCAGGCGGTGCGAACCGGAAGTACAGGTTGAGCCGCTGGGCTCCCCGGAGGTCGCGGAACCGGACCCCGCCGAACCCGATCACGGTCTCCGGCTGCTCGCGGGCCGCGATCGCCCAGTAGCCGAAGCCGTGGTCGCGCCAGTGCACGTCCCACTGGCGGAGCAGATCCTCGGCGACGGCGCGCGATGGTAGGGGGCCGGTGGGGTTGTAGCGGTTGGTCTCGGGGTCGCCGTGGATCGCCCACACCGCATCGAGGTCGTCGCGGTGCACCGGGCGCAGCACGAGCCGATCGGTGTGCACGATCATCGGCGCGAGCGTATCAGGAGTGGGACGACCTCGTCGTCGGTGCGGGTCTCGTCGGCGCGACGCGTCGAGAAGCTGCGGTCCGCTCAGGATGCGGAATGCAGCGACGGATCCACGCAGGTTGTGCGATGTCGCGCCCGGTGGTGCTGCGATGCGATGCCGCCGGTCCGCGCAGCGAGCTGGCAGCTCCCGGCACCCGGCGGCTCGTGAGGCCGACACCACGGTGCGAGCGAGACAACCGGTGGCGCGAGCGGCGCGTCGTACGTGGGGTGCGCGCCGGATCAGCGCTTGCCGTGTCACTGGTGGTGCACGCCGGCGTGCTGCTCGTGGTGGTGCGGTCGAGTGCACGTGGGGGCAGTGCGCTCGCCCGGTTGTCGGTCCGACCGGTGCCCGCGACGCCGCGCGTCGAGATCGCCGCGGCGGTGCCGGCGCCGATCGAGGTCGAGGTGCTCGACGAACCGCGCCGAAGGGACACCACCGGACAGCCGGTGCAGCGCGGGCCGGCGAGCGAGGGCGGCCGGCGCGCGGCGATCGCCACCGGGGCCGCCGGCGCGCAACGCCCGGGCGAGGTGGCAGGCGGCCACCCCGGCGCGGGCCGCTGGTTCACGATGCGCGGTCCCGACCGCCCCGATCTCCGGCTCGGCCCGGAGGCCATCGATCGGAGCATGCGCGGTGGCGGGCGGGGCCCCGAGCGCGTCGCGCGATCCGGACGCCTCGAGTCCGCCGGGGGCGGCAGGGGTGTGATCCACGATGCCGTCACCGACGTCACGGTCGACCGCGACGGCACCGTGCACCTGCACGACAAGGACGACGTCGACTGGCACTGGGATATCCACCTGCCGACGCCGGACACGATCAAGGACGGCCTGAAGCAGGCCGGACGCGACGTCGCCACCTGGTACGGGGATCCGTACGCACGGGCGCGGGTCGGGCCGTCGCAGGACGTCCCGCGCGACGCCGCGGCGACGCCCGGGGCGTGCGATCACTGGGGCGATCTGTGCAACATCGACGTGACGCAGCGCCATGACGAGGTCAGCGCGCTGCAGCGCACCGCGGGCGGCTCGATCGCGCACGGCAAGCTCGACGTGACGGCGCTGCTGATGCGCAAGCTCGGGGTCGGCGATGCCTATGCGGCGCGCAAGCTCAAGCTGCTCGACGCCACGCGCGACGAGCGCGCCGCGCTCGGGGCGCAGCACCGCGCCGAGGACCTCGCGCGCTCCGCGGAGATCATGCAGCGCAACCTCGAGATCGTGTGGCGGGCGACCGAGGATCCCGTCGAGCGGCGCGACGCGCTGTTCGCGCTGTGGGACGAGTGCGGCGAGGGCGAGGGCCCGTTCGGCGAGGCCGGCGAGCGCGCCCGCAAGATGGTGATCGGGTGGATCCGCGCGAAGCTGCCGGCCGGCTCGCCGGACGCGTTCATGCCCGACGAGATCGCGCGGCGGTCCGCGCACCGGCGATCGACCCAGCCGTTCGTTCCGTACGAGTAGCCGGCGAAGGTCATACCCCCCTGGCAGGATGCGCGCGCATGCGGCTCCTGCACACGTCGGACTGGCACCTCGGGCACACGCTGCGGGGCGAGGTCACGCGCGAGTACGAGCACGCGGCGTTCCTGGCCTGGCTGCTCGAGACCTGCGTGCGCGAGGCGGCCGACGCCCTGGTGATCACCGGGGACGTGTTCGACACCGCGACGCCGCCGGCGAGCGCCGAGCGGATGTGGTTCGAGTTCCTGGCCGCGGTGCGGCGGGCGCGGCCGGCGATGGACGTGGTCGCGATCGCCGGCAACCACGACTCGCCGGCGCGGCTCGGCGCGGCGTCGTCGGTGCTGCGCGAGCTCGGGGTGCATGTGGTCGGCGGGCTGCCGCGCTGCGCGGATGGCGGGCTCGACCTCGACCGCATCCTGATCCCGGTGGCCGGCGGGCGCGGGCTGATCGCGGCGGTGCCGTTCCTGCGGCCGGTCGACGTGCCGGGCGACGCGGCCGATCCGCTGGGCGACGTCTACGGCGCTGTGATCGCGGCGGCGCGGGCGCGGCGGCAGCCGGACCAGGCGCTGATCGCGACCGGGCATCTGTACGTCGCCGGGGCCGACACCCAGTACCTGAGCGAGCGCCGGGTATCGATCGGCGGTCAGGAGTCGGCGCCGCTGCGGCTGTTCCCCGACGACATCGACTACGTCGCGCTCGGCCACATCCACCGCGCGCAGCGGGTCGGCCGGGACACGATCCGGTACGCGGGGGCGCCGCTGCCGCTGTCGCTCGACGAGGCGGATTACCGGAACCAGATCGTGGCGATCGAGTTTGCGGGCGGCCGGGTGCGCGATCTGCGGCCGCTCGCGGTGCCGCGGGTGATCGACATCGTGCGGGTGCCGCGGCGGGGCGCGGCGCCGCTGGCCGAGGTCGTCGCCGAGCTCGGCCGGCTGCCGCTGCTGGTGCCGGGCGATCCGGCGCGGCCGTACCTCGAGGTGGTGGTCGCGCTCGACCGGCCCGAGCCCAGGCTGCGCGCGACGATCGAGGCGGCGCTCGATGGCAAGCGGCCGCGGCTGATCCGGCTCGGCGTCGAGCTGACCGGGGACGGCGGCGCGCTGGGCGACCGGGTCGCGCGGCAGCGGCTCGCCGAGATCGATCCGCGCGAGGTGTTCCTCCGGCTGTGGGGGCGCGACCATGCCGAGCTGCCGGGCGATGGGGTGCTCGCCGGGTTCGACCGGCTGCTCGCCGAGGTCGAGGGCGACCGGGAGGATCTGGCGTCGTGAAGATCCTGGCGATCCGGGGCCGCAACCTGGCGAGCCTGGCCGGCGAGTTCGAGATCGACCTGGCGCACGGGCCGCTCGGCAGCGCCGGGGTGTTCGCGATCGTCGGCAACACCGGCGCGGGCAAGAGCACGCTGCTCGACGCGCTGTGCGTCGCTGTAGTAGGCTCGAACTGATGAAGTATAGGACGGTTCTCGCCATGTCATTGGTCGTCGTGGGCAGTGTGGCGGACGCCGATCCCGGAGGTGACGCCGAGCTGGAGCGAGCGCTGAAACACCCCGCGCCTGGCCCTGGTCTCGAGCGTGCGCCCGTCGCGGCGCCCGGGTGGTGCGGTCGGATCACGGAGCGCGATCGCGGCTGGCCCTACACGCTCGCGAATACGTTCCAGGGATACGAGAGCAGCGAAATTCACAGCCCGACGTACCTGGTCTCGGCCGCGCGCACGGTGTGCAACGAACCCCGCAGTCCGCTCGCTCAGCGCGCAGCCGCCGAGATCCTTCAGGGTTGGATCAATGCGAGCGGAGAGTCGGTGGCCGATGCCACGACTTCGCTCGCCGCCCGCTTCGATGACAAGGCGTTCGAAGCCGCGCACGAGAGCCTGTGCAAGGCGCTCGAGGATCGGTCCAGCGATGACAGCGATGACGATGATAACAACCCCCGAGCGCTGGCCGACGCGCGCCGCCATCTGCTCGGCTGCCTGGGCACGGAGCAGTGGCAGTCGCCCGGCATCGACATCGGCGATCTCCTCGCGGAGGCCGAGCGCGGCTCGCTCAAGCGGGATCCGCTTGCGTACGCTGCGTGGGTGCTTTTTCGCACGGCCAAGGCGCTCGATCCGAGCGAGCGGCCCGAGCGCGTGCTGCTCAACTACATCATCGATCAGTTTGACTTGCGCGGCGTCACACCGGACGATGTCCGGCGCGTCGCCGATACCGCACCGTTCCAGGGCAACCTCTACGCGCGCGCGCTCCTCCTCGAGAGCGCCGGCGCGCTCGGTCTCGCCGTCGCGCGGTACGAGTCCGCGGTCACCGCGAAGTCGGCCGACCCGAACTGGCGAGAGCTGCTGGTGACCGCGCCGCAGCGTGGAGCCGCAGCGTGGCGAGCCGCGGCGAGCAAGTACAAGGACGCGCTCACGCACTCCGACGCGTTCGCCGCGGCGTTTCCTCGCGTGCACTTCGGACGCCACGAAGGGAGAGGCGGCGGCAAGCATCCGGGCTGCGAGAAGCAGCTCGAGGCCGACTTTCAGGCGATCGCCAGGCGGCTCCCACACCAGGACACCAACGCATTCGTCACCGCAATCTCCGACGATCCGCTCGCCGGGCTGCTGCTGAGCCGCCTCGTCGACTGCCGTATCGCCGATGGTGATGAGTATGCCGCCAGTGTGCTCACCGACCTGCTTGCCGCTGTGCGCGTGATGCCCGGCCCGCGTACGGCGGCCTATTACGCGGTGATCGATTCCGGCGCTGCCCAGCGCGCGCACGTGAAGCTGACGTCGTTGCCGTCGCCCACGCGGAGAGCTTCCGATCATCAACGCGGTGAGCTGATCGGCGACGACGACGGCGGCGTGATCGCATCGGTATCCAGGACCGCCAAGGGTGTCCACGTCACGTTCGTGAAGAAGCACACTCGCTACATGTCGCAAACGTGCGTCGAGACGAACAGGCCGGACCGCATCACGAGCGACGGCAAGATCATCTATCGCACCGAGTGCCACGACGCCGGCATGAAGAATGGTACGAGCGGCGCGGACCCGGTCGATCTGCCGGAGCGGTTTGCCGGCGCGCTGCGCCCGGGCCGCTACGCTGCCTTCAACATGCAGCTCGGCCGGGGCGCGCCGCACCTCGTCTGGGCCGATGCGAACCGCAAGCGCCTGGTCGCGGTGGCCGGCGTCGTCCTCGAGTAGAGGCTCACCGGATGAATTCGCCCGCGTAGCGCCCGGCGCAAGGTCAGACCCCCCTGGCAGGATGCGCCCGCATGCGGCTCCTGCGCACGTCAGACCGGCACCCCGGGGAGGACCTGGCGTCGTGAAGATCCTGGCGATCCGGGGCTGCAACCTGGCGAGCCTAGCCGGCGAGTTCGAGATCGACCTGGCGCACGGGCCGCTCGGCAGCGCCGGGGTGTTCGCGATCGTCGGCAACACCGGGGCGGGCAAGAGCACGCTGCTCGACGCGCTGTGCGTCGCGCTGTTCGATCGCACGCCGCGGCTGACCAACCACAGCACGGTGAAGGTCGGGCGCGGAACGGATGATCGCGCGCTGCTCGGGGCGCAGGACGTGCGCACGCTGCTGCGGCGCGGCGCGGCGCAGGGCTGGGCCGAGGTCGACTTCGAGAGCGGCGACGCGCAGCAGTACCGGGCGCGGTGGTCGGTGCGGCGGGCGCGCGGCCAGAGCGACGGCACGCTGCAGGACGAGCAGCTGCAGCTGACCGCGCTCGCCGGCGGCGAGCGGCTCGGCGGGACCAAGACCGAGACGCTCAGGGCGATCCACGCCCGGCTCGGGCTGTCGTTCGACCAGTTCCGGCGCTCGGCGCTGCTCGCGCAGGGCGAGTTCGCCGCGTTCCTGCGCGCCGATGGCCGGGACCGCAGCGAGCTGCTCGAGCGGATGACCGGCACGCAGATCTACACGCAGCTGTCGATCGCGGCGCACGTCAAGGCGGCGGTCGCCGAGCAGCGGCTGCGCGAGGGCCGCGCGGCGGCGCTGGCGATCGCGGTGCTCGACGACGCGGCGGTCCAGGGGGTGCAGCGCGAGCTCGCGGCGGCGACCGCGGCCGCCCAGGACGCCCGGCGGCGCCACGCCGAGGCCGAGGCGGTCGCGCGCTGGGTCGACGAGGCCGCGCGGCGCAGATCCGAGCTCGCCGAGGCGCGCGGCGAGCACACGGCTGCGCGGCAGGCGCTCGCTGCGGCCGAGCCGGATCGCGCCGAGCTCGCGCTGCGGCGGCGCGCCGAGCAGCTGCGGCCGGCGTGGGACGAGGTCGACCGGCTCGAGCGCCAGGTCGCGGCGGCGATCGCCGAGCTGACCACGGCGGGGCAGGCAGCCGCGTCGGCGGCGCGCCGGCTGGACGAATTCGCGGACCGCCGGGCGCGGATCGCGGCGACCCACGCGCCGGTGCGGGCGGCGCGGATCGCGGCCGGGATCGTCGAACGCGTCGCGGGGCGGCCGGGCGCGGCGCTCCCCGGCGACGGCGCGCGCGCGGCCGACGACGCGGCCTGGCTGGCGGCCCACGCGCCGCTCGCCGCCGAGGTCGCCGCGCACCCCGAGCTCGACCGGCAGTTCGCGCAGCACGAGGCGCTGGGCGAGGCGATCGCGGCGCTGGACCGCGCGCTGGGCGAGCACACCGAGGACGCGGCCCGGCTCGACCGCGCCCGCAAGCGGCTCGCCACCGAGATCCAGGCCGCCGCCCACAAGCACGACGAGGCCAGGCGCAAGGCGGCGGGCTACGCGAACAAGCGCGGGCTGACGCTCGACGCCGCGCGCCGGCTGGAGGACGAGGCGCGCAACCACCTCGGCGAGGTCGATCGACTGGCGGTGATGGCGGCGGCGGCGCGCGAGGCGGCGCGCGCGGGGGCCGAGGTCGACCGCCAGCTCGCCGAGCTCGCGGCGGCGGTCGGCGACGACGCCAGGCAGCGCGTCCGGCTCGGCGAGGACCAGCGGCGGGCGCAGGCGCTGCGCGCCGAGCAGACCCAGGTCGTCGACGACCTGCGCCGCGCAGCCGGCTACGAGCACGCGCGGGCCGAGCTGGTCCGAGGCGAGCCATGCCCGCTGTGCGGCGCGACCGAGCACCCGTGGCGGGACCGCGGCGCGCTCGACGGGGTGATCGCCGCCGCGGCCGAGCGGCTGGCCGCCACGCTCGGCGAGCTCGATGCGATCGCCGGCGGGCTCGTGGCGATCACCGCGCGCGATCGCCAGCGCGAGCGCGAGGCCGTCCGGCTCGCTCAGCTGCAGGCAGCAGCGGTCGCCAGCGCCGCGGCGCAGGTCGCCGCGTGGCGCGCTCAGCTCGGCGCGCTCGGCGAGCTGATGCTGGTCGACGATCCGGCGACCGCGGCGGCCGAGGCGCTCGCCGCGGATCGCCAGGACGCCGCGCGGAGCAAGCTCGAGGCCGCGCGGGTGACCCGCAGCCAGACCGAGGCGGCGACCAAGGCAGCCCAGGATGCGCAGGCCGAGGTCCAGCTGTGCCAGGTCGCGCTCGACCAGCTCACCGGCAAGCGGAGCGACCTCGAGCACCGCGCGGCCGAGCTCGACGCAAAGATCAGCCGGGTCCGCGGTGAGCACGCGAGCAAGCTGGAGCAGCGCGCCGCGCTGGCCGGCGAGCTCGCGGCGGCGATGGCGCGCTGGCTCGCCGCGCTGCCGGCCGGTGTCGCGCCGGCGATGCCGGTCGGAACGACCGGTGAGCTCGACGCGGGGCTCGCGGTCGCGCTGGTCGCGCGGCTCCAGGCGGCTGCGCCGGTGCGCCGTGCGCCGGCGGCGGCGGGCTCGCCACTCGCGATCGTCCGGATCGCGATCGCCGCGGTGGCCGGGGCCTGGCGCGAGCGCGCCGAGCGGGTCGCCGAGGCCGACGCGGCGCTGGCCGCGGCCGCGGCGGACGTCGAGCGCGAGGTTCGCGACATCGACCGCGCGGTCGCCGAGCACACCGCGCGGCGCGGCGAGGCCGAGCGGCGGCGCGCCGCGCTGGCCGGTGAGCTCGCCGCAGCCACCGGGCGGCTCGACGCGCTGCGTGCGGAGGCGGGGTTCGAGCACGGCGAGCTGCGGCGGCTGCTGTCCGGTGATCCGTCGCGGATCGAGGCGCTGTCCGAGCGGCTCGCCGCGCTGGACCGCGCGATCGACCGGACCCGCGCGGTGGTCGTCGAGCGCGAGCGCCGGGTCGCCGAGCACGCGGCGCTGCGCTCGCCGGACCGCCGCGCCGCGCCGCAGGACGACGCGCTCGTCGTCGAGCCCGACCTCGGGGCGCTGCCCGAGCTGGTCCGCCACGCCCAG
>DATAPF010000245.1:0-3062 GCA_036265355.1 Kofleriaceae bacterium
GCGCACAAGAGATGCGAGATGCAGATCATCGACCAGCAGCACGTGGTCGAGCAGCTCTCGTCGGACGCTGCCCACGAACCGCTCCGCGACCGCGTTCATGTTCGGCGCCCGAACCGCGATTCGGATCACCTTGGCGCCGACACCCTGCGCCACGCGATCGAACGCAGGCCCGAACTTGTCGTCGCGATCCCGCAACAGCACGGCCGGTGCGTCACCATCCATTGTGGCGTTGCGCAGTTGCTGCGCGGTCCACGCCTGGGTCGGATGGCGCGTCGCTGCAACGTGCACCACGCGCCGCGATGCAAGGTGGACGATGAAGAACGCGTAGACCTGGCGAAACAGGAGATCGTGGGTCTGGATGAAGTCGCACGCCCACATGTGCTCGGCGTGATTCTTCACGAACGTCGCCCAGCTCTGGCCGCTACCGTTCTTGCCACGAACGCTGCGCATGTACTTCTGAATCGTCCGCTTACTGACCTTGATCTCGAGCTTGAGCAGCTCGCCACGGATGCGCTCGGCGCCCCATAAGGCGTCCCCGCGCGGCCATGTCGCGGATCAGGTTGATCGTCTCGGGCGGCAGCGGCGACCTTGTGCGCGGCCGAGATCGGCGCCGCCAGAACCGGCGGAAGCCGGCGCGATGCCAGCGTAATACGGTCTCAGGCTGGACGAGGACGATCGCTTGCCGCCACGACGGCAACCACCGCGCACCGACCAGCAGCTTCAGCCGATCAATCAGGTGTAGCTTCGGTCGCTTGCTGCGGCGGCGCAGCACGTTGACCTGGTGGCGGAGCACGGCGTTTTCAAGCACTAGCTCCCGTCGGGACCGCATGGCGTCCACCGCGATGGCCGCGATCTCGCCGGCCTGCCTGCGTGGCGTCAACTGCGACCACAGCCGCTCCATGCCAGCGACGAGCCAGGTCCGGATTCGAGAGATCGTCGGTATGCGCATCGGCTCCTTGGAGCACATGCCGGGTAGCCGGTCGAGCCGTTCGTGATCGTCGACTCCCGCCACGATCCCGCCTGGATGCGCAGGGTAGCCAGCACGCGTGGTCTCGTGCATGATCCAGGTCAGCGAGCCCCTCGTAGGCCAGCCGATGACCGACGGAACATCGGCCCCTGTCAAGCAAAGAACCGGGCGACCAGGTTGCCGGCGACCTCGCGGCGATAGCTCGCCGTCGAGCGCACGTCGTCGATCGGGTGGATCGCCGAGGCGACCGCCGCGCGCGCCGCATCCGCGGCGTCGGCCAGCCGCAGCCCGCGCACCGCGGCCTCGGCCGCCACGGCGCGGATCGGGCGATTGGCGACGGCGCCCAGCGCGATCCGCGCGTCGACGACGACGTCGCCGTCGAGGGTGATCGCGGCCGCGCCCATGACCTTGGAGATCGACTGGGCGCGTCGGGTGCCGACCTTGCGCCACGCCGTCCGGGTCGCCGGCCCCGGGACAGGGACATGGGCGGCGACGATCAGCTCGTCGGGGGCGAGCTGCGTGGTGCGATAGCCGGTGCACCAGTCGCAGTAGGGCACCCGGCGCCGGCCGCGCGGCGAGGCGACCTCCAGCGCGGCGTCGAGCGCGAGCAGCACCGGCAGGCTGTCGCCGACCGGCGACGACGTGCCGACGTTGCCGCCGAGGGTGGCGCGCGCCTGGATCTGCAGCGCGCCGATCTCGCGGGCGGCCGCGGCGAGCGGCGCGAGGTGGGCCTGGACGGCTGGATCGCGCTCGACCTCGAGCCAGGTCGTGCCGGCGCCGATCGCGATCTCGCCGTCCGCGTGGCGGACGAAGCAGAGCTCCGCCAGCCGCCACAGATCGAGGATGCCGGGCGGCGCCGGGCGGTGGTTGGCGTTGACCATCAGATCGGTGCCGCCGGCGAGCACCATCCAGTCGGGGTGGGCCGCGCGCGCGGCGAGCGCCTCGTCGAGATCGCGCGGCCGCAGGTACGCCGTCATGGCGTTCCCCCGCGCGTTCCCTCGTGCGTTCCCTCCGGCGCGGCGGCTGCGACCTCGCGGGCGGCGGCGATCACCGCCTCGACGATCAGCTGGTAGCCGGTGCAGCGGCAGATGTTGCCGGCGAGCAGCTCGCGAACCTGGGCGCGCACCGCGGCCTCGCCTTCGCCGGCCGCCGCGCCGACCAGGCCGCGATCGACGAGGTGGGCCGCGCACACCGCGATCCCGGGCGTGCAGATCCCGCACTGCGCACCGCCGCACGCGACCAGCTGGCGCTGCACCGCGTGGAGCAGCTCGCCGCGCGCCAGGCCCTCGACGGTGGTCACCCGGCGGCCGTCGCACTGGCCGGCGGCGACCAGGCACGCGTTGACCGGCTCGCCGTCGAGCAGCACCGTGCATGCGCCGCACTCGCCCTCGCCGCAGCCCTCCTTGGTCCCGGTCAGCCGCAGGTCCTCGCGCAGGACATCGAGCAGGCGCTTCCACGGCGAGGCCTCGACCTCGCGCGGCGCGCCGTTGACGTCGATCGTGAGCTTCATGGCGCGCTCCACCGCGGCCGGCTGGCCGCGATCGCCTCGGGCGAGATCGGCAGCTCGTCGAACGCGACGCCGAGCGCGTCCTCGACCGCGTTGGCGACGGCGGCCGCCGGCCCGTCCATCGGGATCTCGCCGACGCCCTTGGCGCCGCCCGGGCCGAACGGATACGGCACCTCGACCAGGATCGTCTCGAGCTCCGGCGCGTCGGCGAACGTCGGCACGATGCAGTTGGTCATGTTGGCGTTGGCGACCTTGCCGTCCCGGTACACGACGTTCTCGACCAGCGCCCAGCCCAGCGCCTGCAGCGTCCCGCCGTCGATCTGGCCGCGCACGATCGCGGGGTTGATCGCCTTGCCGACGTCGACCGCCTGGACGCAGCGCAGGATGGCGACCTCGCAGGTGTCGAGATCGATCTCGACGTCGACCAGGCAGGTCGCCCAGCCGTAGACCGGGTAGGCCGCGCCGGTGTAGGTCGCGTCGTCCCACGCCACCCCGGGCGGCGGCTGGTAGGTCGCGGTCTCGGCGATCTCGCCGCCGGTCTCGGCGACGTACGCCCGCGCCAGCTCGGCGAGCGAGCCGGCCGCGCCG
>DATAPF010000246.1:0-1591 GCA_036265355.1 Kofleriaceae bacterium
CGCGGCCGGGACCGACATGTTCGTGCGCAGCGCCTCGGTCATGAAGTCCCCGATCCGGCGGACCGGGTTGGTGTGCGCCCGCGGGTCCTGGAAGATCATCGCCACCTGGCCGCGGAACTGGCGCAGCCCGGCGCCGCCGAGCGCGGCGACGTCACGGCCGTCGAACCGGATCGAGCCGGTGACCTCGGCCCCCGGGGGCAGCAGCCGGTCGATCGCGCGGGCCGTCATCGACTTGCCCGACCCGGACTCGCCCACCAGGCCGAACGCCTCGCCCGGGCGCAGGGAGAAGCTCACCTCGCGCAGGACCGGCCGGTGGATGCCGTCGATGGGCAGGCGGACGTTCAGGCCGTCGACGTCGAGCAGCGGCGCGCCCGGCGCGGCCCCGGCCGGCGTCACCGCGGTCGTCGCGGCCGCCTTGGGCTCGCTCACCGGGGGTCCGCCTGGGCCTGCTCGAACAGCCGCTCGCCGAGCACGTTGAACGCGATCACGACCGCCACGATGCATACGCACGCGGCGAGCGCGGGCAGCGGGTAGCCCTGCGGGATGCCCACCTGGTTCTCCGAGATCATGACTCCCCAGTTGGGCTCGGGGGGCTGGACCCCGAGGCCGAGGAAGGAGACGGCCGCCAGGTCGACCATCGCATAGCCGAACAGGATCGTCGCCTGCGCGACGATGAGCGGCATGATGTTCGGGATCACGTGCCGCACGCAGATCGACGTGGCGGAGGCCCCCTGCACCTCCAGCGCGGCGACGTAGGGCTGGTTCCGCTCCTTGAGCGCGGCGCCGCGCAGCACCCGGGCGACGTAGGGCATGTAGGCGATGGACAGCGCGATCGCCGCGGCCGTCAGGCCGGCGCCGAACACCGCGGCCGCCAGGACCGCGAGCAGGATGCCGGGGAAGGCGAACAGGACGTCGAGCCCGGACGAGATGAAGGCGTCGAGCGCGCCTCCGCGCCAGGCGGCCGCGACCGCGAGCAGCGCGCCAGCGATCATGCTGCCGAGGACGACCGCCAGCGGCCCGAGCATCGATGTCCGTGCCCCCACGATCAGCCGGGACAGCACGTCGCGCCCCTCGAAGTCGTACCCGAGCAGGTGACCGCCGACCGGCCCGACCCAGGCCAGCGAGAGGTTCGGCGTGATCGGGTCGTAGGGGGCGAGGAAGGTGCCGAAGATCGCCATGAAGGTCGCGACCGCGATGATGATCGCGGACGCGATGCCGGCCGGCCCGGTCGCGCGCAACATGGCCCAGCCCCGGCTGGCGCGTGTGACCGGCCGGGCCGCGGTCGCCGGGATAGCGGTGCTCATTGGGCCCTACTCCCCAGCGTGACCCGCGGGTCGAGCACCGCGTAGAGCACGTCCACGAGCACGTTGACCACCACGAACGCGGTTACGAGCACGAGCGAGATGCCCTGGACCACGGCGAGATCCTTGGACTGGGCCGAGGCGACCAGATAGGCGCCGAGCCCGTTCAGGCTGAACGCGACCTCGACCACGGCGGCGACCGCGATCAGCGAGGCGATCGTGATGCCGGTGACCGTGGTGATCGGGATCGCGGCGTTGCGCAGGACGTGGCGCTGGATCAGCTGGCGGCC
>DATAPF010000247.1:0-6103 GCA_036265355.1 Kofleriaceae bacterium
GACTCCAAGCACTGCATGCGGCGCACGGTCGCCGAGATCCTCGTCGGCACGCTCAAGCAGCTGCGCCTGGAGTATCCCAGCCTGCCGGCGCGCGAGCTCGCCGAGCTCGAGCGGGTCAAGGTCGAGCTCCAGGCCGAGTGATTGATCCACAGGGACTTTCTCGTCCCCCTGGACCGGCAGTGCCGATCCATTCACCCCACCGCGCGTCGCGCGGGTCGATCTTCACTTGTTGCTGTAGTTGACCGGGATCCACTCGTAGCCGGCGCCTTCCTTGCGCAGGTGGCCGATGCCGGGGAACGACACGTGGGCGAACGCGACGAAGTAGCCCTTGGCGGTGGCGTCGGCGTACAGCTTCTGGCGCTGCGGCGCCGCGGCCTTGGAGTCGGAGTCGAACTGGATCGTCACCGACGGGTCGGCGAACTGGACCGCGGCGACGTGCATCAGGTCGCCGCAAAATACCATCTTCTCGCCCTTGCTCTCGATCTCGTAGATCGTGTGACCCGGGGTGTGGCCGGGGGCGGCCAGCGCGTGGATGCCCGGCATCAGCTCGACGTTGTCGCCCTCGATCGGCTTGTACTTCTTGGCGTACGGCTTCATCGACGCCATCGCGCCCTTGAAGAAGTCCTTCATCATGTCGGGCGCCTTGTCCATGTTGGCCTGGGTCAGCCAGAACTCGCCCTCGGCCTTGCCGGCGTGGATCGTGGCGTTCGGGAACACCGCCCTGCCGTTGGCGGTCAGCCCGCCGACGTGGTCCGCGTGCATGTGGGTGATGAGGATGTCGTCGACCTGCTCGGGCTTGTAGCCGGCCGCCTTGAGGCTGATGACCACCTTGCCGAGCGTCGGGCCGAACAGGCTGCCCGAGCCGCTGTCGATCATGACCAGCTTGCTGCCCGTGTTGACCAGGAACGCGTTGACCGAGGTCTCGACCGGCGCCTTGAGGAAGTGCTCGGCCAGCGCCTTGTTCACCTTGTCGGGCGTGGTGTTGGTCAGCAGCTTGTCCATCGGCAGGTCGGCGGTGCCGTCGGACAGCGCGGTGACCTCGAAGTCGCCGACCTTCATCCGGAACCAGCCCGCCTGCGGGCCCTTGGCCATCGGCGCGCCGGCGCTGGCGTCGACGCCGGACAGCGCGAGCGCGGCCGCTGCGAGCAGCAAGCTGCGGGGAATCAACGTTTTCACGATGCTTTTCATGGCGGCGGAAATTACATGAGTGGATCGGCGGCTGCAACGCCATGCCGCGGCGTCTTCCCGCGGAAGCTCGCGCGGCCACTCCAGGCAGAACGCCTCATCGACCGCGATCCTGATATTATAGGTACTTGTCGTCTCGCGATCGCATGCGATGTCGCTCGCGACCTCGCGCAGGTCGGGCCCGCGGCGCTCGCGCAGCGGCGGTCGACACGCCGGCATGGTAGCGGTCATCGATCGCCGGCCCGCCGGCCCGCCGGCCCGCCGGCCCGTCGGTTCGGTGGGAATACGGTCAGGCGCTGACGTCGTGGGATCGTGAACTGCTGGGGCCAGGCGGTCAGTCAGAGCTCCGCCGAGTCCGGCGCGAGCCCCCGCATTGCACCTGGCAATGACCGAACCATGACGGAGCACGCAGTGGCTCGTCACCCGGTTGCAGCGTATATTCGATCTGCGATGGGGAGCGGTGTGCGTTCGGGGAGACTGTGCCTGATCTGGCTGTGCATGATTTGCGCATGCCAGTCTGCGGCCTCGCCGACGCTGGCAGAGCGATGCGAGCGCGCTGCGGACTTCCGGCGTCCCGATGCCGCCGAGCTGTGCCTGCCGGCGTACGAGCTGACCGGCGATCCAGCAACGGGCGGCCGAGCTGCGCGCGCGCTGCAGGCCCGCGAGGGGGCACTCCCGATCGTGGAGTGGATCGCGAACGCGGTCGGCGATCGAGCAGCCGGCGCGGATGCGTGGCTGGCGGCCGGGGTGAGCCGCGGCATCGCCGGAGACACCCGTGGGGCGCTGGCCGCGTACGAGCGCGCGGTGGCCATGCGAGGCGCCGGTGACACGCAGGGTCAGCTGCGCGACGCCGTCGGGCTGATCTACTATTACCTGGGCGAGAGCGACTTCCATGCAGGGACTCGTCAGGCGGTCATCGCGCACGATCTGCTGAGCCTCGTGGATCCCGGAGAGGACCAGGCGGCCGCCTACATCAACATCGCGAGCCTGCTGATCACGATTGGCAACCTGTCCGTGACCGAGCAGATCCTGGAGGAGGCCCGGTGCGTGATCCCGGTGACCAGCCCGCAGTACGCAAGGCTCCGTCAGCTCGACGCCTTCGTCGAGCTCGGTCACGAGCGCCTCGCCTCGCAGCGGCTGGCGCTCCGGGAGGCGCATGCGCTCGCGCTGCGCGACGGCAACACCGCGCTGGAGTGGAACACGCGGTTCAACCTCGTCGACGTGGCGATTCGCGACGGGATGCTCGGTGACGCCGCCGCGCTGCTCGATCCCCGTTCGCTGCCCGCCCACATACGTCCCCAGGATCGCGCGGTGGTCGCTTACTACCGGGGCTTGCTCGCGATCGCCCGCGGCGATCACGCGGCTGCCGTGCAGTTGATCGAGGGCGCGCTGCCCGACGCCCCTGCGGGCTGGATCGGCGCGCTGGAGCACGTGCACGGCCGTGCGCTGGCCCGGGCCGGCCACCCCGACCAGGCCGAGCGCGCCTTGCTGCGCTCGGTGGCGGAGATCGAGCGCAAGCGCGATGCGCTGGAGAGCGACACGTTCAAGAGCTGGCTGCTCGCCGATCAGCGCGTCCCGTTCGAGGACCTGTTTCTGCTCTACCTGACCAGCGGGCGGCTGGACCGCGCGCTCGGCGTCGTGCAGCGGGCGACCGCGCGCTCGACGCTCGACGGACTGCTACAGGCCGAGTCGAGGTCGGCCGAGTCGGGCGGCCTCGCCGCGGTGGGCGAGTGGAGCGACGGCATGCGCAAGCTCGCCATCGCCCTGCGGTCGTCCCCGGCCATGGTCATTCCGCCGATCTCCTCGCTGCTCGCGCAGCTGCGCGGCAATCACGTCATCACCTATTTCCGCGCACGCGGCGACCTGTGGGCGATCGCGGTCGGCGTGGACGGGGGCCTTGCGGCTCGCAAGATCGGCGGCGTCGCCGAGCTCACCAGACGCCTCGCGGCCTGGCAGCAGGACATCGCCAGCCCTGCGCTCGCCGACGAGCTGGGGCTGCTGCTGTTGCCCGACGAGCTGATGCCGGCACCGGGGACCCCGATCCATGTCGTGGAGGAGGATCCGATCGCCGACGTGTCGTTCGCCGCACTGCGCCGACACGGCGAGCTCGTCCTGGACCACCACCCGGTGGCCTACGCGCCGAGCGCCGCGGTGCTGTCGGTGACCCGGCGGTCGCCGGCCCCGATCCGCGCGGTCGTCCTGGGCGATCCGACGGGCGATCTCCCCGAGGCACGCGATGAGGCGAGGGAGGTCGCCGGCCGGCTGAACGTCTCGGCGAGGCTGCGGGGCGATGCCACGAGGACCGCCGTACTCGATGCCGGCGACGCGACCGTGATCCACATCGCAGCGCACACCGTGCCGACGCAGACCGGCGCCGCGCTGCTGCTGGCGGATGGCTTGCTGGATGCCGGCGCGGTGCTCGATCACGGGGTGGCAGCGGGCGCGATCGTGCTGCTCACCTGTTCGTCTGCGCCGATCGCGAGCCGTGACGAGCTGTCGGCACTTGCGTCGGCGTTCATCGCAGCGGGTGCACACACCGTGATCGCCTCCCGCTGGTCCGTGGACGACAAGGTCGCTCACGCGTTCGCGCGGGCGTTCTATCAGGCGAATGGTCTCGTCGACCCCGTACACGCCGTGGCCGTTGCCCAGCGCGCGCTCGCGCGCGACGGCATCGAGGTCAAGCAGTGGTCGACGTTTGCTGTCATCGGCGGGCTTCCCTGACCGTACGGAGGGTATATGGATACGAAGAAGAAGATATTTGCGACTGCTCAACAGAAAAACCGCAGTGATGGCTCGCTCGTCGAGTTGGCGTACGATGACGTGATCCGCGTATTGCCGTCGGCGAGCTCCGGGGTCGCGTCATCCGACAGCTATCACCTGCTCGAGGGCCAGAGCGTCACCGCGTTCTCGTGTCCCGATCCGAAGTGCATCTCCGGTACGCCGCCGCTCATGACCAGTGGCCTGCTGGCGATCGAGGTCCAGAAGCCGACCGAGATCGTCGCGTCGATGCCGGGCGGTCCAGCGTGTCTGGTGGCCGGAGCGAACGGCTCCCAGATCTCGATCCCGATCTTCGATGCATCGATCGGGACCGGCAAGACCCTTTGCGAGGCGCTCAGCTGGTATCGCACGCGCGTCGGGAGGGGCGTGGCGTTCCACGTCTACGAGATCACCGACGCGCCGGGCGAGCTGGCGCAGCTGCAGAGCAAGCACATCGCGATCCCGATCCCGTCCATGGAATCGCTCTCGGTCGCTGCGATCGCCAGTGCCGAGGACGAGGACGAGGACGAAGCCGAGACGGTGTCGACTCGGTCGATTGCTTGATCGGCAGGCCGCGCCGGAGTGGAGCGCATCACGCGCAGATCTCGCGGCGCCCGAGCTCGTCTGGCTGGCACCGAGCCTTCTCGCTGGCTCGTTCAGTCGACGCGGATGTCCCGGCGCTCGCTGTGAACCCCGGCGCTCCTGATGAACACGAGCGTCTCGTCGACGGTTCCCCGCGCCTCGGGGATCGGCTCGCTGGAACCCAGCCCGACGATCGTGTACGTGCCCTGCGCGTGCAGCCGGAGCTGGAGCGTGAGGTCGCCGTCGGTGGTGCTGCACGAGCCACCGTCCTTCGGGCACGCAATGACCAGCTCGCGGTCGTCGCGATAGACCCAGATCGCCTGGTAGCGTTTCCCGTGCACGCTGGACCGGACGACATCGCCGACATGGGCGGGCAGGGCTCGCTGCGTCACCCCGGCTCGCTCTCGGCTTCGCTGGATCGGCTCGGTGCGATCGAACGCGACCACCAGCTGGAACTCCGGCGCGGGCGAGGGCGTGAGCCAGACCGCGACCGCCGCCGCGGCGGCGAGGATCGGCGCCGCGTAGATCGCGAAGCGGCCAAGGCGGTGCCAGGTCCGGGGATCGGCCGGCGCCGGCGGAACCGCCGTTCGCGCCGGGGGCGCTGGCCCGGCCACTGCGGTGGCCGATGCGAGCCCGACCGCGGGCACCCGGACGGTCATGCTCTCCTGCATCCGGCCGTGCAGGACGTCCTGGCAGCGCTCGCAGGTCACGAGGTGGTCGCGGAACCGCTCGGCCTGGTCGGCCGCCAGCTCCCCATCGAAGAACTCGTCGAGATCGGCGCAGCGCTCCGTCATGGCTTGGTCTCCAGTCCGAACCGGGGAACGAGCACCTCGCGCAGCTTCTTGCGGGCGCGGTTGAGCCGCGTCCCGACCGTGACGCGCTGGATCCCCAGCTGGTGGGCGATCTGCTCGTAGGTCCGGCCCTCGAAGGTGTGAAGCTGGTAGACCTCACGGTAGACCGGGTCGATCGCGTCGAGCGCATCGTGGATGTCGTCGATCGTGATCCTGCTCCACGCCGGCTCGGGCCCGTCGGGCTCGAGCTGGGTGACACCGTCATGGAGGTCTGTCATGGCTTCATGGTTCGCGTGGCGTTTTTGCTTGCGGCAATGGTCGACGATCGCGTTCTTCAGCATGGTGGTCAGCCATGCGGCGATGTTGCGGATGTCGGGCGCCATGCCATGGCGCACTGCGCGCAGGAACGTCTCCTGCAGCACATCCTCCGCGTCGGCGTGGTTGCCGCACATGCGCTCTGCCAGGCGCAGGAGCGCGGGTCGCAGCTCCGCAAACACGGCCTTCAGATCGTCAGGCGCACCCCGCTCCGCTCCCTCCGGCTGCTCCGCCATCCGCCGAGAAACGTCCCACGTGCCTGAAGGTCGGGTCAACACCGGGCATCACGACGACGACGCGGCGAGCCAATATTCCCGCGAAATCAGCGCGGGAATGCTGCGCGCGAAGCGCGTCATCCAGGTGACGACGGTCGTGGTTGGGAAGGGGAGTCCGTCGCCGACGCTGGGGCCGCCGGTCGGAGCCTGTGGGCTCCAGGTCGTGGGTCATGAGGGGTGAGTGGGCCGGTGACCAGC
>DATAPF010000248.1:0-4507 GCA_036265355.1 Kofleriaceae bacterium
CCCGGAAGAGCTCGCCAGGCTGACCAGCGCCGAATCGCTGTTCGCGTCGCCGATTCCCGTGCAGTCGGTCTCGAGCGACGAGTTCATGCCCGCGCCGCAGACGCCGCGGCAGCGCGAGTTCGAGTCCCGCGTCAAGCAGCTCGGCTCGACGATGGCCCGCCGGCTGGGCATATCCCGGCGGCGGTTCTTCCAGACCGCGGCCGGCATGGCGGCGGCGTTCGTCGCGATGAACGACACCTACGGCCCGCTGTTCAGCGTGTCGCGCGCCGAGGCCGGCACGCCCGAGCAGGCCGACGCGCGCGCCCGGAAGCTCGCCGGTCAGTTCATCATGGACATGCACACCCACTTCCTGCGCCCGGGCACGCGGATCCAGACCTTCGTCGAGCAGCGCAAGGCGGTCGGCAAGGCGGGCTGGAACCCCGCGCTCCGCGGCAAGGAGCAGACGATCGACGATCTGATGTTCGCGAACTACGTCAAGGAGATCTACCTCGACAGCGACACCAAGGTCGCGTGCATCAGCGGCGCGCCCTCGGAGGTCCCCGACGACTGGTTCCTGACCAACGAGATGAAGGCGCAGGCGCGCGCCGACGTCAACGGCCTGTCCGGCTCGCGGCGGATGCTGTCCCACGCGATCTTCACGCCCGGTTTTCCGGGCTGGATCGACGCCATGGACCACGCGATCGAGGCGCTCAAGCCCGACTCGATGAAGGGCTACACGATCGGCGACAACACCAACAAGAACCTGTCCAGGCACCCGTGGCGGATGGACGACGAGAAGCTGGTTTATCCCGCCTACCAGAAGTTCCTCAAGGCCGGCCTCAAGAACGTCTGTGTCCACAAGGGGCTGTTTCCGCCCGAGGTCGAGAAGCAGTTTCCCCACCTGCTCGCGTACTCCGACGTGCGCGACGTCGGCAAGGCGGCCAAGGACTGGCCGCAGCTCAACTTCATCATCTATCACGGCGGCTATCGGTTCGCCGGCGGCGGCAAGGTCGAGGACGCGTGGGCGCAGTTCGAGCAGACCGGGCGGATCGACTGGGTCACCGACCTCGCCGAGATCCCCACCAAGTTCGGCGTGAAGAACGTCTACGCCGACGTCGGCCAGCTGTTCGCCCAGAGCACGATCGCCGACCCGCGGGTGTCCGCCGTGATGATGGGCCAGCTGATCAAGGGCCTCGGGGTCGATCACGTGTGCTGGGGCACCGACGCGATCTGGACCGGCTCGCCGCAGTGGCAGATCGAGGCGCTGCGCCGGCTCGAGATCCCCGAGCCGCTGCAGAAGAAGTACGGCCTGGCGCCGCTCGGCCCCGCCGACGGGCCGGTCAAGACCGCGATCTTCGGCGGCAACAACGCGCGGCTGTACAACTACAAGCCGCAGCACGCCGAGCTCGAGCACGATCAGCTCAGCCGGTACAAGGCGCAGTACGCCGAGGCCGGCGCCGGGCGCACCAACCTCGCGTACGGCTACGCGCTGCGAGAGCCGGCGTGACCGCCGCGCGCCGGATCCTCGGCCTCGCGATCGCCGCCGCGGCCGCCGTCGCCGCCCCGCCCGGAGCACGCGCCCAGCCCGCCGCCGAGGCCAAGAACGTGGAGCAACTCGCGCGGCTCGACCTCGCCGGCAACGGCGACGGCGGCGAGGGACTGGCGCTGCAGCAGCGCCCCGACGGCCGGCGGATCCTCTACCTCGCGCACGAGGGCCAGAAGACCTGCCTGAGCGTCATCGACGTCACCAATCCCAGGGCGCCCGCCCTGCTCGCCCAGCTGCCATCGCCGGGGCCCGGCGTCACGCGCTGCAACTCGCTCGGGCTGTCGGGCAACGTGCTCGCGGTCGCCAACCAGACCCAGAAGGTCGGCCAGAAGCCGGCCGGCATGTGGCTGCTCGACGTGTCCGACCTCGCGCGCATCCAGAAGGCGCACGCCCTCGACGACCTCAAGCTCGCGTTCTTCGACACCTCGGGCCCGGCGTCGCGCGGCGTGCACTGGCTGTGGTTCGTCGACGGCGAGTTCGCCCACCTCGCGACCGGCACCGCCGACTTCAAGCCGACCAGCCCCAACGACGATCAGTTCTACCAGGTGGTCGACGTCCGCAACCCGCGCGCGCCGCGCGAGGTCGGCCGGTGGTGGCTGTCCGGCACGCGGACCGGCGACCCCTGCCTGCCCGGCTGCCTGCCCAAGCGCCAGCCGATCGACGACGGCTACCGCGCCCACAGCATCCAGATCTACCCGCAGCGCCCCGATCGCGCCTACGTCGGCTACATCGACGGCGGCATGCTGATCCTCGACATCTCCAGGCTCGCCGACGTCCGCGCCGGCAAGGCGCCGCGGTTCTCGCCGCGCCTGGTCAGCCGGCTCGACTACGGCCCGCCCTACCCGTCGTGGTGCCACACCGTGCAGCCGCTGTGGGGCCGCGGCCTCGCGGTCGTGTCCGACGAGGCGGTCCAGGACCGCTGCACCGATGCCCCCAAGCTGATCTGGCTGGTCGACATCCGCGACGAGACCAACCCGCTGATCATCGGCACCGCGCCGCTGCCCGACAACGTCGCCGCGCTGTGCACGCGCGGCGGCCGGTTCGGCGCCCACAACCTGCACCCGGCGTTCCCCGACAGCGTGTCGGCGCAGCTCAAGAATACGTTCGTCGGCACGTTCTTCAACGGCGGCGTGCGGATCTACCGCCTGGTCGACCCCGCCCTGCCCGGCGCCCCGCCGCAGATCACCGAGATCGGCTACTTCATCCCGGCCGCGCCGCCCGGCAACCCCGGCAAGACCGTCCAGATCAACCACGTGATCGTCGACGAGAAAGGCCTGATCTACACCGACGACCGCGTCACCGGCGGCCTGTACATCCTCCGCTACACCGGCAAGCCGCCGCTGGACTGAGCAACGCTGCCGATTTGCCCGCGAAGTCGTCCAGTTAGCGGCATATTGCGTTTGCGGGACGGCGGCGGCGGTTGGCCCGGGCCTGGCCGCCGCTGACCACACGGTGATAGCATCGGAGACGCCAAGCAAAGGGGGAAGCTATGTCCAAAGAAGAAACAACGCCGAAGCTGCTACCTAATCCACTGACAAAGACGCTCAGTTCAGCGACGCGCCTTACTGGCTATGTCGGCAGCTCGAACCGCGACGGAGTGCACTGTCTTCATGCTGCGCTCGATAGATTAGGCCAGTATTGCGAAATTGCGGACTCAGATATCCTTCACTCCACCGTGCTCGATCCCAAGGATGGTCACACGGAAGTCTGGGTGCGCGCCGACGCCACCGTCTCGTTTCTGGAGCGCGACACCGGCACGGCGAACACATTTTCTCAACTTGCGAAGTCGGGCCGCATCGCACGGCGGAGCTTGCAAGTGAACAGCGAGATAGTTCGCTCGTTGGGCTCATCCGACAGACTGCCGACCCCTTGGGGGCCGTACATCAGCGGCCCGCGGGCTTGTACGACCATGGAGGACTTTCACTGCCATGGCCCCGAAACGAGGGAGTTCGTTTGCACGTATTCCATTCCTTGTTAGACCGGTCGCTGCGGTGACCGGTCGGTGCCCAGCGTGGTTCGGATAGGAGCACGCACCGCCGCCGATCACACCGGCCCGCCGCCGGCGTCGTCGAGCTCCGCGACCAGGTGCTGGGTGCAGTTGACGAGCCGGGCCACGAACGGCGGATCGGGGTCGAGCACGGTGATCCCGGCGTTGGCGAACTGCTCGGGCAGCGCAGCCGCCCGGGCGTGGTTGCGGACCAGCGCGCCGCACACCAGGCCGTGGGTGACGACCACCAGCGCACCGGCCAGGGCGCGCCGGCGCTCGACGATCAGCGCGAACGCCTGCGCGACGCGCGCGTGGAACACCTCGACGCTCTCGCCGCCGGGGGGCACGAAGCCGGGCGCAAACGGGTCCTCGGTGAGCTCGGCGTACGGCGTGCCGCGCAGATCGCCGAAGTTGCGCTCCTGGAGCAGCGGCGTCTCCTCGATCGTGTGGCCGCGCGCGACGAGCGGGGCCGCGGTCATGCGGGCGCGCACGAGGTCGCTGCACAGCACGTGGGCGAAGCCGAGCGCGAGCAGTCGCTCGGCGAGCAGCGCCGCCTGGCGGATGCCGCGCGCGCTGAGCGGAACATCCGGCCGCTGCATGATGCGGGCGACATTGGCGGCGGTCTCGCCGTGGCGGATCAGCAGGATGGGCATGGCGCGGTTGTACAGCGAAGCTGCAACCGGCCGCAGCCAGGCCCGGCCACGCGATCGATTCCGCGCGGCTGCGGGAATCCCGCGCGGACCGCCGCGGTTGGAGGCGGTATGATGAAGCGTGGATGGCTCCTGCTCGCCCTGGCCGCCTGCGGAGCCCCATCGCCGGCTGCGCAGACCCCGGCATCCGCGCCGAGCGCAACGAGCGCAACGGCCGCGCCGTCCGCCGGTGACGCGCCGGCCGCGCACCGGCATCACCACGACGACAGCCTCGTGGGGGTGATCGATCAGCCGGCGCCGCCCTGGCAGGTCGCGCAGTGGTTCAACTCGCCGCCGCTGGCGCTG